>NZ_NQWI01000022.1 GCF_002532535.1 Candidatus Viridilinea mediisalina | reverse complement strand
CCGATAGCCGATAGTTGATAGCCGATAGCCGATAGCCGATAGCCGATAGTTGATAGCCGATAGCCGATAGCCGATAGCCGAAAATCCGAAAGTAGGTACATGTTCGCTCTGTGCGGGCAAGGGTGCGCGGGGGAACATGGTTCCCTCGTATCTCCCCTGAACAGGTCACATGCCTCATGACATTCAAGCTCATTGAGACGCCATGTCCGGCTTTCAGCTATCGGCTATCGGCTATCGGATTTGGGATTAGGAGTGGCGATGAGTCTCTTTGAACAGCAATTGATGGATCGCCTGGAGGCGTATGCTTTGCGGGTGATTGGGGTGTATCAAGCTTTGCCGGATTACCCCGCCGCAGGCCATCAAGTGGCACAGACGCTTGGTAAGCAATTGTTACGTTCTGGTACGGCGGTGGGCGCAAACTTTGCTGAGGCACGGCGTAGCCATAGCTTGGCAGACAAGGCGGCTAAGCAGCAGATTTGTATCAAAGAACTCGAAGAGACAGCCTATTGGTTGCGTTTGTTGGTTAAGGCGAATATACTTTCTGCTACAAGTCTCGATCCGCTCCTTGCTGAGACCAATGAACTCACGGCGATATTCGTCGCTAGTGTACGCAAACTGAGAGCAAAAGCCGATAGCCGATAGCCGAAAAGCCGATAGCCGAACATGGCGTCCCAATGTGCTTGATTGTCATTGAGCATGCGGCATGTTCAACGCCTTTTCGCCCACAAGACAACGCCCCCCGCCGGCCAGGGCCGACGGGGGGCGTTGTCTTGTGGGGGATCGGGGATCGGGGATCGGGGATCGGGGATCGGGGATCGGGGATCGGGGTTCAGGGTTCACAGTCCAAGCGCATCAGAAATCTGCGTAATCTGCGGACAACTCCTCCCGCTCCACGCTTCCCGCCTCATACCAATTACCATTGAGCATGCCGCATGCCCAATGACAATCTAGCGCATTGAGATGCCATGCTCGGCTTTCAGCTATCGGCTATCGGCTATCGGCTTTGGTATCACCTGCCACCAAGCCCACAAACACGCGCTGCACCTCGTCTACCTCGCCCCAGTGCCACCCTTGACAGGTGGCTTGTTGGCGTTCGACGAGGAAACGGACGGCTTGGGCGCGCATAAGGTTGGGTTCGATGGCGCGGAGTAGCGCGGCGAGGCGGCGCTCTGCATTGGCTTGACGCAGCTCTTGGTAGCTGTAGGGCGCTTCGGCCATGAAGCGCGCGATGATTGCCTCGCGCGCAGCGGTCACGGCGGCCCGTCGGTCGGCCTCGACGATGGCTTGCATGCGTAGCTCGCGGCGGCTCGTCCAGCGGCTGGCGCGGCGGCTCATGGCTGCCACCCCAATCCTCGCTCGCGCATGCTGACGTACACTCCCATGCCAATAACGAGATGATCTAAGACTTGAATATCAAGCATGTTACCGGCTTGCACGATTTCTCTGGTAACACGGACATCCTCTGGGGATGGCGTACAATCACCGCTCGGATGGTTGTGGGCCACAATGATCGCCGCGCTGTTGCGCCGAATGGCATCTTTGAAGACCTCGCCAACCCGAATCTGGGCGCTGTTGACGCTGCCGATGTAGATCGTGACGAAATCTTGGACGCGATTCTTGGTATCGAGCAGCAGCACGCTCAGATGCTCTTGATCCAAGTGGCCCATCTCGACCATGAGGAAATGGGCGGCGTCGCTCGGCTGCTTGATCTGCAGCCGGTTCAGCGAGGGGCGCAACATGCGACGGCTCAACTCGCTCACGGCGGCGACGATGCGCGACTGTTTGGGGGTGAGCATGCTGCGGAGTTGGGCAATGTTCTTGCCCCGCAGCCCGTCTAGGCCATCCTTCAAGATGTAGGCGGCCTGCTCCTCGTTCAGGCCGAGTTGCTGCAACAACTCGGCGTCGGTGAGGTAGGAGAACGCCTCTTCGCGGATCGCTTTGACGGCGATCATGGGCTGGCTCTGGCGGCGCGCAGGGACTCCGGGAAGGGGCAATGGTTGTTGGGACATCAGGGGCCTCCATGAGTGGTTCGCGCCCGCTGATGCCCCCCTGGGCACCAGCGGGCTGGTGCGGTTTCCAGGGGTCAGGGGTCAGGGGTCAGGGGTCAGGGGTCAGGGGTCAGGGGTCAGGGGTTTAGGGGTCGGGGGTCAGGGTTCAGCGTTACGCAATTGAGCAAAAGTTACGCTGTGAGATCGCGCCGCATTGTCACCCTAAGTACCAAGTATCCTGCGAGCCAGTGGCCTGTGAGAAACGGAGTGAGCGCGCCGCACCCCTCCGCTGGCTTCGACAAGCTCAGCCAGCGGAGGGGTGCGGCGCGGCGGCGCGGGGCTTCGACAAGCTGGCTTCGGCAAGCTCAGCCACCAAGCCACCGCGCCGCCGCACCGTTTGTTTCTCAGGAGCAGAGCCGAAGGCGCAGCGAAGCATCTCTTTTGGTGAGCAAAAGAGATGCTTCGCTGCGCTCAGCATGACGACGGACACAGCGTTCCTTCTCGGGCATCCCAAGAGCCTATCCGTGGCTTCGGGAGTGAATGGTTTGTCTGCCCATTGAATGGGTGGGACTAAGGGGTGAGGGCCAAGCGGCGTATCACCTTCAAGCGTTCATTCGGCTTGCGCTGCACGCGACAGCGTGTGGGCGGTAGACGACGACGGCGGTGTAACTCAATCCACCCGGCCTTGAGCTTGGCGCGCTCGCGGCACTGTCGCCGCTCAAGGCGGGTGGCGGGGTGGGTGCGGATGTGTGGGTGTTGCATGGGTTGTTTTGTGAACAATGGCGCGGCCTGCGTTCCATGAGAAGCTGTCTAAAAAGCCGGGGGCACACGCTGGAGTGCCGGCTTCAGCCGGCTGATGGCGTTCCAGAAATTAATCCGCTAACAGCCCGCTTTAGCGGGCTTCGCATAGCAGCGCAGGGCTTCAGCCCTGCCTGCCCCGTCGGGAATGGCGGATTATTTACTGGAACACCATAAGCCGGCACTCCAACGCCAAACCATAGGATTCTCAGGCAGCCCATGAGCGGACGCAGGCGCGCCTGAGATTAGAAGAGCGCGAGTTGGGGGGAGACATCCCCTTCAGAGGGGACGGCAAAGAGGCCCAATGGATCGTTGGCATGCACCGCCGCGCCCTTCGCGGCAGGGCTGATGCGCTTCTTGCGCTTCACGATCCCGATGTAGTCCATGTCGCCGAAGGTGATCGGCTTCATGGCCTGGGGCTGTGCATGGGCTAGCGTGGCCTGCGGCGCGGGCGTGGCCTGCGGTGTGGGCGTGGCCTGCGGCGCGGGCGTGGCCTGCGGTGTGGGCGTGGCCTGCGGCGTGGGCGTGGCCTGCGGCGCGGGCGTGGCCTGCGGCGCGGGCGTGGCCTGCGGCGCGGGCGTGGCCTGCGGCGCGGGCGTGGGCGTGGTCACCGGCGCGGCCACCGGCGTGATGACGCGATTGGCGAGGCGGTCGCGGATGGTGGCGAGGCGCTGCGGCAGGGTGTCTTGCACCCCCAGCCAGACGCGCCCCTTCTTGCGGGCGGCGTTGGCGCGCTTCGACCGCTCGGCAAAGGCGGTTCGCAGCGCCGCGTCGCTCAGATCGCCGTGGTCGTCGTCCTCGTCAATGGTTGCGACCGAGGCGCTCATCCGTGCCAAGGTCGTCCGGTCGGCCCCGACGCTCTGGGCCAGCGCCCCTGCGGGCGTGTCGCCCGCGAAGAGGCTGGCGCTGCCCGCTTGCTCGCCCAGTTTGAAGAGCTTGCGGTGGGCCACTGAACCACGATAGACGAGGTAGATCACCTGCTTCAGATTCGTCGCCCCCAGGCGCTGGATGCGCTGGTTGGCCTGACGCAGGTGGTAGTAGTTCATGGCCATCTCGTACCAAATAATGGTATCCAAAAACTGCAAATTCAACCCCTCGCTTACGCGGCGGTACGGGACGATAAAGACATGCACCCCGCGCTGGTGCGCGGCGCGAATGGCATCCTCGCGGTCTTCGGGGTCTACGCGGTATGCGCGTTCAAGGTTCACCTGCTCATCGCGCGCCTTCACCTCCTTCAGCGCGGCTTCGGCGGCATGCAGCACCGCCTCGGCCTCGTGCAACGCAGAGTGCGCCTCGCTCCGCTCCGCCGACGTTGCGCCGGGGTCGTCCACGAGACTCTCGTATTCGTTCAAGGCCGCATCGCGCTCCTCGGTCGCTTCTTGGAGGTGCGCGTCGGCCTCGGCCATGATCTCCTGAAGCATGGGGTCGTGCATGTCCACGACATCCGGAATCTCTTCCAGATCGGGCATGAAGGAACCCAGATCCTTCTCGGCGTCAATAAAGATGGTCTGTTCCAGCAGGGCGGGCAGCAACTTGGCACTCATCCCAGGGGCGGGTTTGGTGCTGATGGAGACATCGCTTTCGCCGCTGCCCTTACGGGCATCGGCCTGCTTCTCGCTGACGATCTGTTCGACGAAGCCATACCGCTCAATCGCGTCTCCGACATCCGCCCAGCCCAAGCCGTTCCGTTTCCAGAAGGTGGGGTTGAAGCGGTAGAGCAGGTGGTAGAGGCCGTCGAGCATGCCGCCGCTGATCGTGCCGCTGAGCATGCTGTGGGTCTGAGAACCCAACCAGCCGTAGTGGACGCTCCGCGCAATGTCGGTATTCGTCCCACGGGCGTTGTGGGCCTCGTCGGCAGCGTGATGGGCCACGCAGCCGGGGTACTTGAGGTAGGCGTACTCGTAGGGCGAGAAGTCGCTGGTGCCTTCGCGCCCCAAGACGACCGTGGCTTCGCCCTCGTCGTTCTGCTCCACGCGCACAATGCGGCGCGTGGCCGGCGTCGCGCCGAGCGTTGCCAACGTGCCCTGCGCGTGCAGGTGATTAACGGCCTTGCTCCACTCCGCGAAGCTTGGCATGGCGAACTTGGTGCGCCCCGCCTTGGTGCGCTGCTTCTGCCACAACGGGCTGCCACAGCAGGCGCACCGGCGCGGTTGCTTGGTGAAGTAGGTGAGCGAGGTAACGGCTTTCTTCTGCTCATCCTCCTCTTCCTCTTCACCCTCCTCTGCGTTCTTCGCCTTCTTCCCCTTCTCGGCGTTCGCCAACTCCGCGCCGCGTGGCAGCGCTTCGATCAGCGTCCCGCAATCGGGGCAGAAGAAGTTCGGCTCATCTTCCCACTTCGTGACGATAGACCCCGTGGCGGTGTTGAGCCACCCCACGATCTTCTCATCGTGCTTCATCGGTGTCACATCGGCAAGCCGATGGAGGTTCAGCGTGCCGTTCTGCTCCTGCGACACTTCGAACTTCACGTCGCCAACAGAGACGACGCGCTCGGCATAATTGATACCCAACGCATGGGCGTCGTAGCCTTCCCGCGCAACCAACGCTTTGAGATTGTCCCAGCGGGGATCGTCGCTATCGAACTCGACGGGACGGTAATTCGGGTGTTCCCAAATGATCGTCCCACTCGCCGTGTGGCGGGGAATGGCGCGGCGCGCCACTTCCTCGCTTTTGACGACGACGAGGCTCTTCTTCGTCTTGGTGATCACGGCGGGCGTCCACTCCACGCCGAAGGCGCGGGTCTTGGACTGCGAAAAGACGCCCACAACGACGGGAGCGTGGGAGGTGGCGCACTGTGCCATCCACGCATCCACGTCGCGGAAGGTGTTGATGAACATCACTTCTGACTCAGGGTAGGCGCCCTGAATCTCGCGCTGCCATGTGGTTGTAACGCGCATCGGGGTGCTGACCGCGATGGGCAACGCCTTGGGCGCGTCGCCGGTGGTGTAGGGATTGTTGCGCCAGTTGCGGATCAGCCGATAGGCCCAGGTGGGCAGCGGCTGGCCACGAAACTCAGTGTGGCGCTGGTGGTAACGATGGGCGAAGAGCGCGAAGAGCGCGATGGCTTGGCGGGTCTTGCCCGACCCAGGGGAACCCTGAAAGGCGATACCCTTCTTGGCGGAGATGCGCTTGGTGTGCGCCATGATGAAACCTCTTTCTACAGGGGGATGCGGAGACGCGAGGGTATGAGGACGCAAAGGCGCAGAGGCGCAAAGAGCCGTGTGGCCTTGCGCCTCTCCGTCAAACTATTCGCCCGAACGCCCTTGCGCCTTTGCGCCTTTGCGTCAAACCATTCGTTGTAGGCAACAACCGCCTCACGCTTGCCCATTCAACATTCGCCACATCGCCAGGACGCGATGGACTTGCTGATCGGCGAGGCCGGGGTCGGTTGCGCCGGGGAGGGTCTTGTCGCGCCCGATGCGGGCCACGACCTCCAGTTCCCAATCGTTGGCCTCGTCTGGCATGTAGCGAGGGCGGCGGCGGCTCAGCACGAGCGGCGTCAGTTGCGGCAGCAGTGGGGTAATGAAGGCAAAAGCGTCATCACCCGCGTGGTAGGTCACGTCTCCGGTGTGGGTATCGAGAACCCCCAGAATGGGGTGATCGCTCGTGCGCCTGATTTCGCAGACGCCCTTCTGCCGCTGTTCGTCGTCGGGGGCGATGTTCACGAGCTTGAACATGATCAGCGTCGAGACGAGGTAGCGGTTGAGAACCACATCCCCGTCGAACATGCCGTTCAGAATCTCGGCGGCGATGTGCGCGGGGCCGACTATCGGCATCACGCACGGCTCAATGGCCGCATCTTCGCTAAGACATGGTTTCAGAAACGGCCTTTCAGCTTTACAGTTGGAGTGCCGACTTTAGTCGGCATCCCATGGCAATCTACGACCCCAGCCGACTAAAGTCGGCACTCCATCGGAGACCAAACTGTAAAGTAACTATGAACCATGTCTAAAGGTGGTATCCTCGTGCCACGAGGGGTCAAGGTGTGCCCCGTGGGATTGGAGCGCCTTCAACAGTTCCGCCACATCCGCCTTCATGAGCGTGTAGCTCACAGGTATCGGGATGCGCGGCGGGGTCACCGTAGAGATCCCTTCGCTCGGCGTATCGGGCAGGATTGGCGGCGGCGTGCCACCAGCCCACCACGAGCCGGTCTCCTTGTCCGGCTTGCGGTAGCGAAAGCCCCGCAAGCGAGCCAGTTCACCCGGATCGGGTTCGGCAAGGGGTTGCTCGCGCTTCACGCCAATGACGACGATCTGCGTGAACTTCTGGAATGCGAATTCATCTTCCGGATCGCCATCGGGAAAGCGAAAGACCTGGACATCACGCAGGGCTTTCGCCCAGAGGATGACCAGATCGGCCTTCCATGCGCTGCGCGCCGGATAGACTCCAAAGGCGATGCCGCCTGGTCGGAGATACTCCAGCGCCTCTTTGGTAATGGTGTACTCCGCCCGCTTGCCGTTTTGCAGGAAGTAGGGCGGGTTGAGCGCCAACACATCGGCAAAGGGCGCATCAAAACGCATCGCCTCAAGCGGCGACGCGATAATCGTGGCATCGGGCATGCGCTGTTGGGCCTCGCTGGCCCGCTCGCGGTGGAGTTCCACCCCCACGATGCGGTGGCCAGCTTGGGCAAAGGGTTCAAGCAGATCGCCCTCGCCACACGTCGGATCGAAGATCGTCGCCGTCCCCGCAACGCGGAGCAGGTTCTTTAGCACCTTCTGTGTCTGGCACGGCGGCGTGCGCACGAAGGCTTCATTCAGCAGATTTTGGTGTAGTCCGTGGGCCATCCCTGGCCTCCTTTCGGCAAGCCGGGCCATGCCCACGCCCTCGCCGGGGCATGGGGATGGCCCGACGGGAGAGTAATAGCCGATAGCCGATAGCCGATAGCCGATAGCCGATAGCCGATAGCCGATAGCCGAACATGGCGTCCCAATGCGCTTTGGCGTCATTGATCATGCGACGTGTTCGGCGCAGGTATCCCCACCCCTAGCGGCTTTGCGGCTTTGCGGCTTTGCGTGACACATTCCTAATCCGCAGCAATGGCAAATGATCGTGTACCCCGCGTGCGGTGGTGCATCTCCTGGGGGAGCGACAACCACCCATCACGCACGCCTTCAGAGACAAGGCTATTCCAGCTCATCGTGTTGACGAGGATCGACCAGCATGCAACGCCCAAAGAGGGGAGGTGGGTAATCAAGCCGCGCTCCAGCCCCCGTTGCCAGAGGGCGTGCGCCCACTGGCTAGCAGCAATCCGCGTGTCGGGGCGGCGCGGGCGCAACAACACCACCCGCATCCCAACGAGCATGCCGACAAAGGCGCCTTCCGAGGGCATTCCGCCCTCGTTGGCCAACACATAGCGATAGACCGGCGGTGGGGCCGGTTGCATCACTACGGGCGATTTCTGCTGCTGCTGCTGCTCGTCCGGCTTCTTGTAGGCCGACTCCGGAAGGTTCGGCGGGTTATGCAGGTTGAACTTCACCCGCATCCCGTTGGCAATGACGATCCAGTTGGCCATATTGCGAATCCCCGGCACCTTCTTGGTGAGTTGCCGGTAGTTGTTGGACAACCGCTTGAGGAGCGGCGGCTCGCGCCAGAAAGGGGTATCCAGCACCGCCTCATCGGGAATGAACTGGATGGGCTTGTTGAGGAAGAAGGCCGACGCCTTGGCGCTGATTGCCGTATCGTGGCCCACCAGATTCATGACCACTACCTCGCCGGTGTGGTGCAAAGCAAGCGACGCAACATAAATGGGGGTCGCGCCCCCATAGTCCAACTGGCCGACAAAGCGAGCCGGATCAAATGGGCGCACGGGGTGTTGCTCGTTGGAGAGCATGGGTTCCTCCTTTGTTGGGTATGTCAGGGTTCAGGGGTCAGGGGTCGGGGTTCAAGGGTCGGCTATCTAGCTACCCGACAGTTTGTGGAGACGATACTATTCAATCCCGTGCGCTGGGGGCGCAGGGCTAAAGCCCTGCGCTGCTATGCAAAGCCCGCTTCGCGGGCTGCACCTGAAGGGATTCGGTCCAAGCCCGCGAAGCGGGCTTTCACCGCATAACAGCCGCAGGCTCGGTGGCTGAGCTTGCCGAAGCCAGCCTGCCGGCGTGCGAGGTCTTGAAGAACGTCGTGTAACGGGAAACTTAAACTGTCGGGTAGCTAGGTCGGCTATCAGCTATCAGCTATCGGCTATCGGCTATCGAACTTTCGGCTATCGCCTATCGCCTATAACACCACCCCCGTCACCGAGACGACATGATCAAAAGGGCCACCCTGAAGCTTCAGGATGCCCGTCGTGTCGTCGCTGATCTCTACCGCCAACGTGAGCGTTGGCGTCTCCATCGCATGGGGGCGAATCGCCTCCCAGAGCTTCTGGAAGCCTTCGACGGGGATGGCGATCAGGGTGTGAGCGCCAGAGAGTTCACATGTCGTGGTGGTGGCAAAGCCGCCACCAGTGAGTGAGAGGTACGACTCTTCCATGAGCAATTCGACCGATTCGGGTGCGTCAGCGCCCTTGCGCTGCGCGATGGTGATCGGCCCCCAGAGGGCGAAGATCGCCCATCCAGGCAGCGCGACCAGCGCCGTCGGCGCGGGATCGGTTGCGAAAACGGGTGTTAGCGGATGATCAAGCTGTTGCGCCAAGCGCAGCAACTCCACGGCGAGTTGATGGTTGCACATGCCCACGCGGGCATTGAGCGAACCCTTGCAGACCGTCATTTTGCGCCCACGACTCACCCACGCAGGGCCTTCACAGAAGGCGGGCGTCGTGCGGTAGCGGTCGCCTTCGCTGCCCAAGAGGGCCACATGGTCATCGTGGAGCGTCCAGCGCTCCCGATCCAGCACGAGGGCCAAGGCTTTGTCGAGTTGCGCCCCGATGGGGCGCACGGCTTTCTCGCGCTCTTCCGGCGCAGCCGCAACGTGATAGTGCGCACAGAGCGCAGCGTAGGCGCGGGCAATACCCGCGTCGGTCACGAGCAGCGTCGGATCGGGCAGCGCAATCACCCCAAAAGGGGCTTGCGGATCTTCCGGGATCGCCAACGGGGGCGCAGCGGGCAACGCAACAGCGGCGGTAGACAAGAGCGGCCTCCTTCTGCACGAAGGGGCCGATCCGATCACACCCCCTCAGCGGAGGCGCGATCAGAGATCGGCCCCTGAGGGGGAACACAAAAAAGCCCCCCCTGCTATGGCCTGAAAACAGAACAGAGCAGGGAGGGCAACAACGGCACCGCAACGGGCCTTATGAGGTCATGTCACGCAAGATCGCCTCTCAAAGAGGCAACAACCAACACCGCATGCTGCGGCGCACATCCACCACATTGTACAAGAACCCATGCGTCCGCACACGACCAACGCGACACCAGGGGGCAGGCTGAGCAGGGCCAACAAGAGCGGCGGTACTCAGCGAACCGGCTGCGTATCAGCGGGGGCCGTTCATGGCTGAACGCCAGCAGTTGCCCGCTGCGGCTGAAGTTGGGTTGCCCCAGCCTCTGCTTGATCAGTATGCACTGTGGCATGCCACCCGTCGCACACGTGGGGCGGGACGTGATCCGGCGTGGCGTCCACGTCGCCCGGAACTTTGGCTCGATCCTTGGGGGGAAGGACTCTATCTGGAGTTGCCCGCGCAACATCTGCCCCACGGTGAGCGTCCCCAAGCTGCTTGGCAGGTTGACTGTCATGGTCATGGGCAAATGGTGCGCTATGGGGTCGCTTCGCGCTTTACGGGTGCGCATTGGGAGACGAGTCCAGAGCGCGTTGCCTTGCCTCCCGATGAGCAGGGCTATACGGTGCGTTTTACGGATGGGCGCGATCTGGATCAGCAGTGGCGTCTGCCTGGCATTCCACACCAACGCCCCCTCTTGGTTTTTGAGCCGGTGAGTGGTTCGCTTTTGCGTACTCCCGCTGGGGTACCTGCCCGCGAACTGTGGCTGCTCTGTCCGGTAGATGCCTCGCTGCGGATTGAGGGCAGCGGGCGAAAGGTCGATGAGTTACCGCCGCTCAGTGGCGCTTGGCAGGGCTTCCGGGTTGAACAGTGGGATCTGCGGCGCGCCCAGGCGATCACGGTGGGAACGCAACGCATCGCCGTGCTGCCCGATGATCGCCTACAGCGCCCCCAACTGATGGGCCATCAGCCGGTCTATCTGGGGTATGGCCATGCGGATCTGCCGATCTATGCGGGTGGTTTGCCGTATCTGCAGATTCCGCGCACGACACGCTACAGCGTCGCACAAGAGCTTGCCCGTTGGCAGTTGACTCTGGTGGCAGCCGGGCAAGCTTGGCTCAGCGCCATGCCATTGGCCCATGAGCAGTTGCAGCCGTTTCTACGCATGACGTCTGAGGATCTGATCTTCGATCTTGAGGCGTTTGTGCGCACGATGGGCATGACCTTCGGATTACTCGATCTGCGTGTGCGTGGCCCGCTTGGACGGGATAATCGTTTCACGTTGGGGCTGGCGCCAGCATTAACCCTTGAGAAACACTTGCATCTGCCGTGTCCCGATGCGTCTGGTCACTACGCCGAGCGTTCGGTATTGCTTGGTACTGATGCAAATTTAGATCTGGTCTGTAGCGATCCTGCGGTACGTATGGTCGCCGCTGTACCGGAGCAGTTTACGCTGATCGTGCCTGCTGGTCGAAGTGCCATTCCGTTGGCGCTGCAGCAGATGAGCAATGGACTCCTGATCAGTTTGCCCTTTACTCTCCCTACGCCCCATCTGGCTTGGACGCTCAATGATGGGGCGCACGTCTGGCAGCAGCAGCGCATCACGTGCCCACTTGCATGGATCGAGCAGGCTGACGATCCGCGCTTGATGCTGCGTGTTGTACCAGATGTTGCCCTTGATGATCTGCCCCGCCCACGGCTCGCTGTCGTGGATCCGGAGCGGCAACTCACCCATGTGCTTGAGGCTCAAGGCAATCTCAACCACGGTTGGAGTTTCCGCCTTCGTGATGCCTTGGATACGCTGCGCGGTAGTCGTGCGCCTTGTCTGCGTATCACCCTTCACCTGATGGCAGATGGGCCAACGAGTTGGTCGCCAACCGGGATGCTCTCCATTCCCGTGTTGCAGATCGTCCAAGGGCTCGATCTCGACCACCTTCAGGCCCAGGTGATTGCTCACGCGGACACATGGAATGTGGCGCTCCAATGGCACTCTGGTCGCGCGTTGCGCGATCGCGTGGTGCGCCTCTGGCCCCTCTGGTCGCCTTGGGATGGGCCGTTCACCCAAGCCATCCCGGATGAGGCGCTCACCGGCTTTTGCTGCCAATTTAGTCGTGAGGATCTGCCCCCAGGCCGCTATCGACTACAGATTGCGGTGCAGAACGGTTGGAGCAGCGTCGAGCCGCTGCGTCCTCCGCTCGCTGCGGAGGCGACGCTCGATCTGCTGCTTGGCAGTGATGTGCCACAGCCCGTCTCGGTACGCGATGCCTTGCGGGTGCTGCTTGCTGGTGTGACAGGTTCACCCCTCGCAGCGGCGCAGGAACTGCTCCAACGCCATGCTTGGCGTGAGGCTGAGGCATGTACCGATCTGGTACAAACCTTGGCAATGCTCGTTGAAGATGAGGCTCTCTATACCATGTTGTTGGCGGGAACGTGGCCACACCTTGTGCTCCTTCGTCGTGCAAGCAGGTGTCGCACTGGCTTGCTGTCTTTAGGCTACCTACAGTGCCGTGCCACCCTGCACGAACTGGTGCGCGAGCGCGTGGCTGCGCTGATGCTTGCGTTGCAGCCAAGCATGGAAGCACTCCTCCAAGCACTCGAAGAGCGCGGTTGGATAACGCTGGCATCCTTTCAGCAACAGACTGATCGCGCTGAAGATGATGCCCAATTGGCCGATCTGCTGCAACAGCATGGGGTGGTGATTATCGAGGAACACCCCGATCATGTAGCGACGGCAGCCCAAGCAACTACGGCATGGCTCGATGCTCTGCCCAATGGCCTGCTGAATGATAGCCTAACGCTCTACCTGCGCGAGATTGGGCAGATCAGCCTGTTGAGTGCTGCCGAAGAGTACCGCTTGGCGATGCACATCCTTGCCGGCTTGGAGGCGGAGGATCGGTTACTGCACGAAGATCTGAATGTCCGCACGCGCCTTGATGTGCATCGCACCATCGCCTTAGGGCAAGAGGCACGCCAACAGTTAGCGCATGCCAACCTGCGGCTCGTGGTAAGCATTGCGCGGCGCTACCAGCATCGTGGCTTAGAGTTGCTCGATCTGATCCAGGAGGGCAACCTTGGTCTGCTGCGCGCCATTGATAAATTTGAGCCGCAACGCGGCCACAAATTCTCGACCTACGCGACGTGGTGGATCAAGCAGGCGATTTCGCGGGCGTTGGCCGACCAGAGTCGTTTGGTGCGTCTGCCCGTCCACCTCAGCGAGACGCTCAACCGCGTTCAGAAGGCACACCGTCAACTCACCCAGAGCCTGGGGCGTGAGCCGAATGATAGCGAATTGGCCCACCATCTGGAGATGAGCGAAGAGAAGTTGCGCGAGCTGCGCCGCATCGCGCAGGACCCCGTTTCGTTGGCAACACCCGTCGGCGCGGAGGCCGATAGCACCCTGGGCGACCTCATTCCCGATCCCAACACCCTCGACACCGATGGCACGGTGACCAACGCCATGCTGCGTGATCACCTCACGCTGGCGCTCGATCAGCTCACTGAGCGCGAACGTCGTGTCATCGATCTGCGTCACGGCATTTCCGACGGTACGCCACGTACCCTTGAAGATATTGGCCAAACCTTCGGTGTCACCCGCGAGCGCGTGCGCCAGATTGAGGTCAAGGCGCTGAAGAAGCTGCGTCACCCAAATTTCGACAGGTTGCTTAAAGACTATTTCGATCAGATATGAAAGGTATTCTTAATGCAATCACTACACCCGCTGCATACGACCGAGCATCTGCGTGCGACCTACCTGCGCTACCTCAAGACCATCTACCCCTTTCGTGACCCGCCGCTCCGTGCGGCTTTTGCCCAAGCGCTGGAGACGCCCGAACGCTTGGTCAAAGGCCCCCTGATCGAGGCGGCTCCGCCCTTCCAGCAGGGACGCTCGTTAGAGGAGTTGGTCGCAGCGGGGGTGCTCCATGCCGATTTTCGGCAACTCTGCTCAGAACCCGCCTTGCCCTGGCTGCGTCCACTCCATCTACACCAAGAGCAGGCACTGATCCATGTCGTGCAGCGTGAACGCAATGTGATTGTGGCGACTGGCACCGGCTCCGGCAAGACGGAGAGCTTCCTGCTGCCGATCCTCGATCATCTGCTGCGTGAACAGGCGGCGGGAACGTTGGCGGAACCGGGGGTTCGTGCGCTGCTCCTCTACCCGATGAATGCCCTGGCCAATGACCAACTCAAACGCCTGCGGCGCATCTTGGCCCACTACCCGGCTATTACGTTTGGGCGCTATACGGGAGAGACCGAAGAGAAATATGAATATGCCGAGCAGCGTTTTTACGATCAATTTCCTGATGAAGAGCTGAACAAGAACGAACTCATTGACCGCCAAACCATGCGCGCAACGCCCCCGCATCTGCTGCTCACCAACTATGCGATGCTCGAATATCTGCTGCTGCGCCCCGAAGACTGTTCGTTCTTTGATGGTGCCAGCGGGCGGCACTGGCGCTTCATTGTCCTCGACGAAGCTCATATCTATGATGGGGCCAACGGGATCGAGATCGCCATGCTGTTGCGGCGGCTCAAAGAGCGGGTGGTGGATAGCACCGAGGGGCGCTTGCGTTGCATTGCCACCAGTGCCACCCTGGGGCGGGGGCGCGCCGATTTTCCGGCAGCGGCGCAGTATGCCGCTAACTTGTTTGGCGAACCCTTTGCTTGGGAACCTGACGATCCGGCGCAGCAGGATGTGGTGGCGGCATCGCGCGTCCCTGTCGCGCAATTGGGCGCTACCTGGGGCAAACCTGATCCCCAGTGCTACGGAGCACTACGCCAAACCATCAGCGCCTTGCCCGATCGTGCCGATCTCGTTACCGCGCTTGACCAGTTGGAACAGGCGACTGCCACCTATCTCGATCACAACCTGCGGCGGGCGGCGCGTCAGGCTGCACAGCAGTGTTGGCAGCATGCCCTGACCAATGAGCAACCAACGGCCCGGTCTGCGCCGCTTGACCATGCGCTTGATGCGTGGTGCTATACCGTCTTGTGTGGCGATGAACACCTACGCCACCTGCGCGACCTGCTGGAGAAGCAACCCATGCTGCTCGCCGCAGCGGCCCCCCAGATCTTTCCCGCTGCCGCCGCGCCCACCGACTACCTTGTCGATCTGATCGATCTTGCGGTACGCGCCCGCCCCGAGCCAGACACCTTGGCGCTCTTACCCGCACGCTACCACGTCTTTGCCCGCTCATTGGAGGGGGCTTTCGCCTGTTTGAACCAGCACGCACACCCCGACGGACAGCCCATGATCTTCCTCAGCCGCCACGAGCGCTGTCCTGAGTGCGCCGCCCATGTCGTAGAATTGGCGAGTTGTTCCCGTTGCGGTGCCACCTACATTGTAGGGCGCAGTCTGCCTGGTGAGAATGGGCAGCGGACGTTGAGCCAACTCGCCGCCAGCGATGCGCTCTTTGAGGGCAACAAGGTCTACTTCCTGCTCAACGCACAGGCCAACGATGACGATGAGGATGAGCGGGCTGCTGCTGGCGATGATCTGGATGAAGCTCCGCAAGATCTCGGAGGGTATAGCTGTTGTCTGCGGTGCGGTACGCTCGCCGCAGGTGCCGATCCTGGCTGTCGCTGCGGAAGCGAAGCCCTGCCGGTGGCCCTGCGCGAGGTGCCGCTTAACGCTGCGGACGAACCCAAAGCCTGCATTGAGTGTGGTGCCCGCAGCAGCAACACCCTGATCTACCGCTTTCTCACCGGCCAAGATGCGCCGGTCAGTGTGCTTGCGACGGCGCTCTATCAGCACCTCCCCCCCTCGCGCGACGAAGCGAGCCAAGCGCTACCGGGAGCTGGGCGCAAGTTGCTCATCTTCTCCGATAGTCGCCAGGATGCCGCCTTCTTTGCGCCCTACATCGAACGCACCTACAACCAAGTGCTCCAACGCCGCCTGCTGCTCAAGACCATCCAAGAACACCCCGATGGGCCAGCGGGCAATGTACGCCTCCAAGATCTGGTCGCCCCGCTGTGCAAACAGGCCGAAGCGGCGCAATGCTTCACCCAGCAGCAGAGCAGCGTAGAACGGCGCTGCATCGTGGCGACATGGCTTCAGCAAGAGTTAATGGCCACCGACCGGCGCATCAGCCTAGAGGGGCTTGGCCTTCTGGCGATGCGCCTCGTGCGTCCGGAGCGCTGGCGTGCGCCCCAGGCGCTCATGCAAGCCCCCTGGCACCTGAGCGACGATGAGGTCTGGACGCTCTTGGCACTCCTGCTCGATACGCTACGGCAGCAGGCGGCGGTCACCATTCACGAAGATGTAGACATCAAGAGTGAGGCATTTGCCCCGCGCAACGACGAAATCTTTGTGCGTGGTCATGGTTCCAGTGGGCGCGAACGGATATTGAGTTGGGAACCGGTGCGTGGGCGCAATAAACGCCTCGATCTACTTGAACGGCTCTTGGCACGCCTACAGCCCGCCATGGATGCCGTCACACGGGCGACGTTCGCCCGCGATGCGCTCAAGGGCATCTGGACGCACCTGACGGAGCCGCGCTCGTGCTGGCAACACCACCTCGTGAGCCGACGCCACAAAACCGCAGGGAGCATCTACCAACTGAGCCACGCCTTCTGGGAGTACCTCCCGCTCGCGAGCGCCAACTTCTTGCGCTGTCCGACCTGTGGCAGCATGAGCGCCTGGAACCTGCATGGCCTCTGTCCCACCAACCGTTGTCCGGGCATACTGGAGCCGCTCGATGCCAACGATCCCCTGCTGGTTAGCAACCACTATCGCAACCTCTACCTAGCGATGCACCCCATCCCGCTCTCTGCCGAGGAGCATACGGCGCAGTGGATCAGTGAGGAGGCGGGCAAAATTCAGGAGCGTTTTGTCAACGGGGCGATCAACATCCTGAGTTGCTCAACCACCTTTGAGTTGGGGGTGGATGTGGGTGACCTGCAGACGGTGCTGATGCGCAATGTACCCCCGACGACGGCCAACTATGTGCAGCGCGCCGGACGAGCCGGACGGCGCACCGATACCGCCGCATTTGTATTGACCTACGCGCAGCGCCGTTCGCACGATCTGACCCACTACAGTGAACCGGAGCGCATCGTTGCGGGACGGGTCAACCCCCCGCGAATTGGGCTAAACAATGCCAAGATCGCCCGTCGCCACATGCAGGCCGTACTGATCGCCGCCTTCTTCCGCGAACGCTACCAGACGGCGGGCCAAAATTTCAAGAAGGTGGGCGACTTTTTTCAAGCCCCTAGTGAGGCGACCTCAGGGAGCGCCTTGCTGATGAGCTTTGCCACCAGCCAACCCCCAGCCGTTCTTACGAGCCTGCGGCGGATTGTCCCGCCCGCGATCCAAGCCGAGCTTGGCCTCGAGACGTGGAATTGGCTACGCACCTCTGATGGTGATGGGCTACTCGATCTGGTTGAGATGGCCACACTTGAGATCAGCGAAGAACTCCAGCGCTACCAGGCGCTCGAAAAGGAGGCCGCCGCCGCCCAACAGTACAACCAGAGCAAGCACTACCTCTATGTACGCAACACCATCCGTGGGCGCAGCCTGCTCGGTTTCCTTGGCTCGCGCAACATCCTGCCCAAGTACGGCTTCCCGACCGATCTCGTCGAATTGAAGACCAACCACCTAAGCATCCCAGACGCGAGCAGAGTGGAACTGCAGCGCGACCTGCGCATTGCGATTGCCGAGTACGCCCCTGGCGCTGAACTCGTTGCCGCGAAACGGGTCTGGGTGGGAGCGGGACTCTACAAACAGCCGCAGAAAGATTGGCGCACCTTCAGCTACGCCATTTGCGCGGGTTGCGGTCGCTTCCACCTCGACACGAGCAACGCAGCCAACCTGACGGTATGCGCGGCGTGTGGTGAGCAGTTGGGCAAACACCCCCGCCTGCATGGCACCTTCATCAAGCCAGAGTTTGGCTTTGTCGCCGCCGATAAGCCCAAAGCCTCCGGCGAAAACCGCCCCCGGCGCAGCTACGCCTCGCGGGTCTACTTCGCAGAGTATGCACCTGGCAGCAACGGGGCGCAGAACCAGACAGAGTTGACCACCGTCGCGGAACTCTCCGGTGAGCATGGC
Organism: Candidatus Viridilinea mediisalina; assembly: GCF_002532535.1. Taxonomy (GTDB): domain Bacteria; phylum Chloroflexota; class Chloroflexia; order Chloroflexales; family Chloroflexaceae; genus Viridilinea; species Viridilinea mediisalina. The sequence goes on along the minus strand of NZ_NQWI01000022.1, from coordinate 41,984 downwards.
ATCGTGCAACAACGCTACTCACGCTTCGGACGGCTCGTACTCGTCAACGCCGGGCCACAGGGACGTGGTTTTCAGATCTGTCAAACCTGTGGTTACGCCCAGCCTGCCCCGGACGCCCCGCCCGCCAGGAGAGGTAAACAGAGCAAACCCAAACCCCAGAAGCATAGCCACCTGCTGAAAGGCCACGAGTGTGCAGGCACCATACAAACCCACCACCTGGGGCACGATTTCCTCACCGACGTCGTAGAATTACGCTTCCTAGGAACCGGCGCCGCCGCCAACCATGACACCCTCTGGCGCTCGCTCGTCTACGCACTGCTCGAAGGAGCGGCCCAAGGGCTAGGCATCCGGCGCGACGACCTCGACGGCACCCTCTACCGCTACACCGCCGGCGCCGCCCCCGCCATCATTCTCTACGACAACGTCCCCGGCGGAGCGGGCCATGTGCGCTACATCGCCGAAGAACTCCAACAAGTCGTAACCAGCGCCGCGCAGCGGGTCGCCCGCGACTGCTGCGGCCCCGAGACAAGCTGCTACGAATGCCTCCGCAACTTCCGCAACCAGCCCTACCATGATCTGCTGCAACGCGGAGTGGTACGCGACTTTCTGGCGGCTCTGTTGGCAGTGGTGAAGTGATGGAAGGGGTAGGGTAGCATGCGTATGTAGCAACCTGCGCGAGCCTTTTGCCCGTCCATGAACGAACCCGCGTTGTAAGAGATGCTTGCCCTGAACTTGCCTGCGGAGTGAGCAGGGAGTGCTGCGTTCCTCTTGGATACCGATGCACCAAAGGAACTAGTCCAGCACATCAGAAAGATTCCCGTTGACGGGGTTCCACTGGTCAAGACTGGTGAACGCCATCAAAAGCGACGACATTTCGATGAGCAACAACACGACCGAGTTGTGGTAGGATGGAGTAGGATGAAGTGGCTTATGTCATCCGCTTGTAGTCGTTGACGATTTCCAAGATCATCCATTACTTGAGAATGTAGTTCTAATATAAGTAAGGTTTTTTGACATGATTATTAAATCAAAATCTATTTCATCAATAAAAAAACCTGTTTTCATAGATGTTTTTGCTGGTGCGGGAGGTTTGTCTCTTGGATTATTTCAATCTGGTTGGAATGGTCTTTTTGCTATTGAAAAATCATCCATGGCTTTCGAAACATTAAAGTATAATTTAATAAATCAAACAATTGAACCTAGTTTTCAATGGCCTGAATGGTTACCGATAGAGCCATTTGATATAGAGGATTTTATGAGAGATTATACGCTGGATATCAACGAAAAACTTCAAGATATTGATCTTCTAGCAGGAGGTCCTCCATGTCAGGGCTTTTCGTCTGCCGGTCGAAGACGACGAGATGATGAGCGAAATTTACTTTTTGAGAAATATCTAGAATTTGTAGCGATGATTAAGCCTAAAATGATACTTATTGAAAATGTACTAGGCTTTGCTGCTTCTTTTACTAAAACAGAAAGAGGTGGTGAGCAAATAGGAATAGACGAAGAAACCTTCAATGCTGATCAACTATTAAAAAGACGACTTACTGAGATGAATTTCGTCTCATTTAGTAAGCAAGTAATGTCGAAGGATTTTGGTGTGCCGCAGCTACGTCCCCGTTACATCCTGATTGCAATACGCAATGACTTATTTGATGATTCTGTAAGATCATCGATTAATCCATTTGAAATAATGAAAAATTTACGTGTAGAATTTTTAACAAAATATGGCCTACCAGTTGACGATCAAGTCACTCTCTTCGAAGCAATATCTGATCTTGAGTTGCGACATGGACATGAAATGCGTAGAGAAAACCAGAAAAAGCCCTTTCGTTTTGGTAAATACGGTGTTGTTTCTAGCAAATATCAAGAAATAATGCGCAGAAAAAAAATCGGAGAACCGATTTCTGACGGTGTTATTGCTAATAGTCATAGATTTGCTAATCATAGCAGTAATGTTATTACGCGTTTTGAACACATTATTCGTAATTTTCGTCCAGGCATTCAGTTGAAAGAGAAAGATCGCAAACAATTAGATATTAACAAACATCGTGTAGCACTCTTGGCTGCTAACCAAGTATGTTACACTCTTACCAGTCTACCCGATGATTTAATCCATTATTGTGAGCCTCGCATTCCTACGGTACGAGAATATGCTCGCATTCAGTCATTTCCTGATTGGTTTGAATTTAAATCAAATTACACTACAGGTGGTGATCGAAGGCAAATGGAAATACCAAGATATACGCAGGTTGCTAATGCTGTTCCTCCTCTACTTGCGGAAATTCTTGGTTTAACTCTGATCGAATTATTACAAAATAGGCTTACAGCGGGATGCCGTGAGCTTACCTTGCAATAATTTCGTTTACTGCGTACTGATGCGATACTTTTGCAGGAAATCCTTATGTTTTTTTCCTCAGATGAGTGAGGTGGCTACGGCCTTCATCCGTGATTACCCTCCCTTGCTTTCCTAACTGGATGAAGCCAAGCCGAATCAGAAAGGGTTCTACCTCGTCAACAATTCGATCCTTGTCGACCGTTCGGAGCATGTTGACTATGGCTTGCTCCCCTACCTGCCGATCTGCCCGATTCAGAATGTCAAGGTAAGCAATGTCTGTAGGAGTAAGGCCTATTTCATCAATCTCGCGAGCTTTGCGTACTTCTTCGAGATGCTCGTTGATGTTGCGTTCGGGATACTCCGAGACAGTCATCTCAGTTTCTAGTTCACGCGCGAGATCCAGTGCGACGCGAGGTACCAACCGCCCTAGCCGAGCTATTAAGTGATAAGTTTCTGTCGGCCACCCATGAGGAAAACGGTAGTTGACAATCTGAGCGACCTCTTCAAGGTTGTACTCTCTGAGTTGCACCTCTGCACAGCGGCTTCGAAACGCTGAATCTACATCAGAAGCACGGGTGGTTGCAAACAAGAAAGTGGTACGGTTGACTTGTGCCACTTGGTTTTGGAGTGTAACCGTCCTATCCGCTGCTTCTAGCATTGTAAGCAGGCTCTCCTGCACAGTGCGTGGTACCAGATGTACTTCGTCAATAAAGATAATCAATGGTGGATACTCAATGACCGGCAAACCTGCTTGTTGCCCAATCTGAGAAGCTCGGAGTCCTCGCTGGTTTAGCTCACCATTTACAAGTTCAAATAGCCGCTCTCTTGATCCAACACCACGACCATCCAGTTTCACAAATGGCAGTCGTAAGGCGGCTGCGAGTCGGCGGGCAAGCTCGGTCTTGCCGGTACTTGGTTGCCCTGTTAGCAAGTAATTCTTCGAAAGATGTGGTGGATTATCAATAAGGGCACGTAGCAAATCATTGGTGATGCGCCGAACCCCAGCCGCATTTCCAATAAAGCCCTCGAACGCGTCTCGCACCTGTTGCCGTATTTCTACCGGGATCGTGCTACCACCTCGGCGTTCATCAACTAAAGGTCTGGTCGCCTCGTCAATAATTTTAACCCCCTCACTCTTGAGCGGTGCGCTTGTTGCTTCTTCTTGCGATCCCCCTTGCTTAATTGGGGGTACTTCCGTTATGGGCTCCACACGTTCCATGTCAGGGGATTGCAAAGACGATGGTGCCCTCACTTCATTAATGCCCAGGTCAAGTGAAAACAGTGAGCTTTGCTCAACTAAAGGTGCGGCCAGAGGTTGCTGAGACGGCGACGTTTGAGGTGTCGTCTTGGCCGATGGCGGATTACCTGCTGGTTGACTGCCACAAGCCGGGAATGAGAAGTCTAGAAGGCGAACCGCGTCATCCCCTAGCTGTGAAAGATTTCCGTTGCCTGTCAGCAAAACCTCTGCATCGGCGCGGCACAGTATCGCTGTATCTTGCCAACCGTCTCCATCAACATCGACGATCATGCTCGATGCATGGCTGGCACGGTCAAATACCAGTAATCGCCCCCCACTATTTATGGTAATTGATGCTGTTCTGCTCAACACATCTTGGATAACACGCGCCTGTAACTGTGCCCATTCAGGAGAAGTACCGCCATGAATAGCCGCATCAGCGTAAATGCGAAACGCGAGATTAAGACATTGTGTTAAGAGAGCAGCACCACAAGTAGCCCATAAGTCACTTTGTGGCGTTTGAACCCAGACGGTGTCAAGAACTTGACCGAGATTAGCGGCTTGCTGTAGAGCTGATTGTTGGTCTGAGTAGCTAAGGGAGGCTTCCCGGAATTTGACCTCAACGGGCGTAATCTTCAACTGGATTGGAGAACCATTAGCAGGTGCTTGAATGGCAAAGATGAGCAGATCGGGACGTTGTGCAGAGGTTGTGTCATTACACAAGCGGTGCCGCACACGCTCAAACGGTTCCTCATACGGATCAACCGGCAGCAGCAAGTGGATACATTCACCATTCCATACAGGGAGTCTAACCGTCCCTGAGCCACTTCGAAATGCATCCTGTAGAAGGCGTACGGCAAGCAGCAGTCCAAGTTCTCCACGAGACTGAGATCCGCCACTCGCCAGACGTTTCAGGATTGGTATACCACGCCGGGAAATCTCGTCAAGAAGATCCTGTACTTGTGCACCCGGAGCCACGAATGCTGCTGAGCGTTCTATCGCTCGCCTCATCGCAGGAAGAGGCTGAGCAATGAGATAGTAACCTGCGCTATCCTCATCGCCACCCAGCACGCCGGGCAGTTCATAGTCCCACAGATATCCTTGCTGCTCAGTAGCTCCCCGGATAATGCAGGCTGGGTCTATCTGACTTGAGGTAACCGCAAGGTAGGTGGATTGGCTGAGGCGGCTACCAATTGCCTGCTGGTTGGGCTGAAATTGTAGTTGTGATGTACCAGTCTCCTGAGGAACTAGTTCCTCAAACCTAGTGACCGTTTCTTGAAGGAGTCCAGCCAATCCAACAGGGCTAGGAGCACTGTTTGCTGCTCGAGACTCCCTAATCCAGACCGCGTTCTGAAAATCCTCGCGAATGCGAACACGGCAGAGAGCACCACTCCCGATAGGCGAACGTATTGTACCATCTCGTCCGATTGGTGCCTCTGCACTCAATTGGTCAAGAATAATTAGATCCTGTTTAGATGTTGTCGGAACGGTATCAAGCTTAAACCACCTTACTCGTTCCTGGGTCTTCTCAGACAGAAGAGCTAACTGCTCTGGTGAAGGTTGTGATGCTCCCCGCAAATCATAGACATCAACAGCAAACGGAGATATGCCGAGCGAAACCTCCTTATCGTACTGATCAATGCACCAGTCAGAGACCCCGTCAGCACAAGCGGATGAACTTTCTTTCGATCCAATGATACCCACGCGCAAGGTTGCACGTCCAGGCAGCAATTTCGTGATCTCGACCAGACTATCAATCGCTTGGGATCGGCTGAAGCCTCCGGTGATCCCGCGCGACTCTAAGCCTAATTCGGAGAGACGAACTAACACTGAAGCACGTTCATCTCGCTGACCTAAAAAACCCTGGTTCCATAGAATTGACCAATATGGGTTGTCACAAGCGACTGAAAAGAATGCGCGTATTTGCCTGTTTCCGCCCTGGAAAATATAGCAGGCACTTATATCGGGGCAGGAACTAGGATCAAGAAGTCCTGCCGCAGGGCAAAGCCGGTTTAGAGAATTAAAGAGTTGCTGTTGAGCAAGACACTGCCATCCAAGCCGAAGTGGATGGAGTGGAGAAAGCAACAAGGCAACTGGCTCTGTCGTTGCTATATAGCGCCCTGCTTGTGCATTATACAGAGCGGCATGCACAGCAAGAGAATCAATCCATGTAGCATGGTGTGGCTCGGCCTCTAACCAATCACGGTATACTTGGACATAGCTTTCGACCAGCGGTACGAAGTTCATCTCTCCTAAATCTATTTCTCCTATAGTTCGTAACTGTTTTTGGATGTAGGATCGCACCGCTTCACGGGCATCCAAGACAACTTGAGGAGGAGTGAAATTGGGTCGAGGATCAATCTGTGGACGAGTATCACCCAACCAAGGATCATCCCAGTCGATTGTAGGAATAACTAATGCCGTTTCGGACCAGCAGGCCAGAATTGGCCTCCAACTGTTAGGAGACGAGATGCAAGCATCTTCGATACGGTGTATAAGCCGATTCTGGGGACGAGGAGTACGTGGACGACCAGCACCCCGAGGTGTTTGATGTACTGCCACAAGTGCTTCGTATCTGTTGCGAGCAATTTCTGTTGCTTCATGCACTGTAAAATGAATTATCCACCGACCAATACTATTGCCAGCGTTGTCTTCTAGGACGACCATGGCTTCTTCGTCATCCTCGACTTCAATAACAAATGTTACCTGCGCCCTTCCTGGAGTTGTAGACTTGCTAAGAGGCTGCTTGGTTGGGCCTTCGACATGCACAGTCGCCACCTGTTGAGAATGGTATATAGTAAGGTCAATGGCTCCTGCTCGCGGTAATGTTATTTCTTGCCTCCACGTGTCCTGTGTACGAGTAAACTGTGGAATACGTATCTGGTCTGCATCACGAACACGTGCCAAGCCACCACAACGAAAACTGTCAAGTACGAGTACATCAATAGGTGTAGAGGCGAACCCCGGCGCATCTACAAGATACTTCATCGGTCTATCATGAGGTGGTGGATTTGTGTCAATACAGAGCGTTGCATCGTTCGAATCAGAAGATAACGTCGTCTGCTGAGTGCGGATCCGGCGGCTAAAAGACGGTCCCGCGAATATACTTCCGGCTGGCGCACTCACCCTCAAATTGACTAAGTTCGCCGTAATCCAAGGTTCTCCTTTAATGGGTGCGGGGCCATTGAGGGCATTTTCGCATCGTAACTCGACACGAGCTGGCCGTGTATCGGTCGCCTCGTCAAGTATCTGGCTAAATACCTGAGCATCCAATGACATCCACCACGATGGAATTGGTTGGCCCGGCCGATAAAACCAGGCAGGGGCACGCTCGAAACCTGCACCCGAAAGTACCTTTGATCCAATAGCAGTCTCGAGTGCAGATAAGTCATTTTCAAATGAGCCTGCCTGTGCAACCTGAGTTCCTCGTAGCTTATCAAAGCTACTCACCAGACCCTGATCACCAATGAAGTTGCCCAAGCGCCGAATGACCCGCATCGCACCATTCAAATCTATATTAGTTTCACCAAATGGGGGGAGTCCAGATGCTAAGGCTATGATATCCACTGGTAGAAGACCGGCGGGAGGTGGTGACAGTAGTTCATTTGCTACAACCCAAGGCACGCGGTTTCGCATATCAGGATCGAGGTCTTGGCTCTGTTTTGTTATTTCCTGAAGCGCGTTCCGACAGGTGATTTCGAGAGCAGCTGTTGTCTCAGCAATACGCTCAATGACAAATTTCCATAACGGATCTTTAATTTTTCGTCCTTGTCTATCCGTCTGCAGTGTGCCTAGCGTCTCTGTTGTATTAGCAAGTGACTCAGGTCGACCATCCCACATCGATGGAGCAGCAAGAATAACCACTTGCGAGTGACTATTTCGCACCGTTACTGCGTAATCCCACTGACATTCTCGGCTTAAAATGGGAGATGGAGAGGTCGTGTTTCTTGCATTACCCTGGCTGCGTACATATAGAACTACAATCTCACCACCGTTCATGCCCCAGTTGCTGGCACCGTTTGCGGTTAATAAATCATAAAGTATTCCTAGGGTTTCTGTTGGAGGTCCAATCAGTACTGGTCGTACTGATGCAGTTGAATCGCGTCGAAGCGCGTCCGTAAAATGCCTCTCCAAAAATTCCTTGAGCATGGCGGCGAGATACTGCATTATAATCACCTAAAATGGGGTAACTAGTAGGCGACCACCTGCTGCGTCAGGACTGTCAACAACCAATCCCAACTTCTTCAAATCCATTCCGACCTGACCACCCGCTAGTTCTCCAGCGGGTGCATGCAGCCCATAGTCTGCTATATGTCCACGGAGATCTTCCAAACTTGCCGGAACATCACTCTGGGCTTGACAGCATATGTATACCAGCAAAATGAGCATTGCCGGGCCTGGTTGGATAACCAATGGTGATGATCGACCTCGTCCTCTCCGTGAGTTCAGCAAGAGGTACGACTGGTCATACGAACGTTTCTCAGGGTCTTGCGTTTCGATTTGGCCCAAGCTATGCCGCACAAACTCTAGCATGTTCTTAGTGAACCCGCCCTCGCATTTGACTAAACCTAATTTCTGGTCAAGCAACTTAGTACACTCTGAACGAAGCCAACCAGCCGGATCAGTAGCCTCGATACTTAGCCGGTTTGTTACAACGTACTCGATGAATTGCCGCAACACTTCCGGTGTTGACAGATTCGCATTTGCAGCACTGCCAAGTGTGCGATTGTGAGGCCACGACAGATTATTATCCTCCAGACGATGCAGGAGTAGATTCAATCCAAAGCGTGCATAGACGTACCGTTCGAGTATCTGCTTAATCAAAGGCACAGCATCGCGGCCTACTTCGAGTAATGGCCGTGTACTACGATGCGAGTACCACAACGCGTCTTCGATCTCAACTGCTGTTGGCACCTGGCCGCTTTGTACTGCCCGTAAGACGAAGTCCCAGTAAGAAGCATTTACGTGGCAGACCCATAGCAGGTGAGTTCCTAATCCTAAACGGATAATCGCTTCCACCAATACCGTCCACTGCCGTCGAGTCAACTGTTCTTTGAGACGTATCACCGCCTCAAGATCAGTACAGAAACGCTCAGCAGGAGAGTTTCCTATAAGAGGGGGGGGCTTCCCCCGAAAGGCCCGTGCTTCACGTTCTTGTAGAGCCATACTTGTGAACGGTACTGGTGTGGGTAAAGGTTCTACTGAGCCAAAAGCTTGTGCTGCAAATCGCGCAAAGATATCGTCGTTGTCGCTCACGAGAAGTGCATTGCCTAAGTTCTCGACAAGTACTTGACTGCCACGCTGACCTCGACCTGCACCTATCACTTGCAAAAGGAGATTTGCAGGATACCAACGGTTTCTGACGCGCCCAAGAACACATGCATAGCGACCTATTTCGGGTATGAGAGGCATAAGTTGGCGAAATACCACTGATCCTCGTTGCCCACTACGTGCGGGACTCGCCAGTCCGCCTCCCTGAAACAAGAGTTCATCCCATATATTTGGCTCACCAGTAGTGGGGGGCAAAGAACCGGCGAGACTAGAAATCTGTTCAAGATCAATCTCTCGATCATGCTTGTCGAGGACGAGTTTTCGGTATGTCGATCCGAGCAACACCTCACTTGTTGAATACTCAGGTGCTACAGTAGTGAAAATGGAATCGGCATATAAAAGATGATTCTGATCGGCTGGATCGACGATGAATTCGTTTACTGACACTGTAAACAACCCCTCTACAGCATTGATAGCGAAGGAGAAGCGTTCTCATCACCCAAAACTATAGCGACCTGCTGATTGACAACGATACGGGCAGTGCCGTCAGCAAATCTCTCCTTATCACGGCAAAGTACACCCGCATATCGATGTCGTACTCGATCGATCGACGCTCGTACGCTGGCAGGAAGGCTACTGCTTGTACATCCCTCTTTGCGCAATCGTAATGCTAGGTAGAAATCGAACGTAATAGGCATGCGATACCTGGTGTTACTAATTTCGAAGCAGGGCACATCGTGGGCTGGTGTTGTATCTGAACCTATTGGAGCGCCATATGGGCGTAGTCCTGCAGGAGACCCCTCCAAGACAACTAGCCTATCTTGCTCTCCTTGCGGTTGGCCAAAGCTCTCCAACATGTTGAACTTTAGACCGTCTCTTCCTAAGAGTTGCTGTAACGTATCCTTTATCTCATTGAGTTTGCGAGTGTCTCGGAGCGAATCTTCAAAGTCCTTTAAATAATCCTCATTCGCATGGTGGCCTAATCGTACGCCTACTGAACGCTTGCATATTGTACTTGCAAGCCTTCGGAGTAAGTAGATGATACGAGAGGCATGAGGCGCACTGCGCCCCAGTAGATTCCATTCCGCCTCCGCCGCTCGCAGAATGCCCAGAAACAGAATTTCAACTGGAGCCAAGGATATACTAAACGGCGTGTTGTTTCCTTGTTCTATGGATTGGCTGTACTCGTCCTCGATTTGCCGTAGTATGTGGCTTGGATTGCTAGGAGTGTACATAGCTGGATCGAGACTACTGTAATTGTTTAATAATATTTGTCGAATTTGCTTGGATACATCTATTCGTTCACTTGCAAGTACACGAATAGTTGCGCGTGATATGTCCTGCGCGGCCCAATTCTTATCTTCTGAGTCGTATTTTTCGGCAATCGCCTGAGGCCATGGCACGGGAAACAATGATTGCGGATACAGTCTCCGAACAAGTGCATATGCAGAGGAAACTTGACTTGGACATACGGGATCGATTGCTTCTTGGCATCGGGCATGAACCCAATCGCACGGATGGTTAAACTGCTCGAAGTCGCTCCATTGTCCTACGATGCTTTCTGCGGTGAGAGAAAAGGTGTCGCGAAAATTCCATCTTTGCCCGGTTGCCAATTCTCCATGGCGTAGCACAACTCTAAGAGATTCTCTGAAGGCACTCGTTCGGATCCATTCTGCATTTTGCCTGAATGGGCAAACGTTCGCGGCGTCACAATCACTACATCGTCCTGTTACTTGCCACAAGTCTTCTTGGGTAGCCTCTATCAGTATCTGCTCCACAGGCACAGAGCCAGCGCCCTGAGCTACTAATAAGCTCTCCAAGTCTAGGGGCCAACAAGCCACATGGGGATAACCCTCTAATGGCCAACATGGACGACGTTGACTTGCAAGTGCTTCAATACCAAGACCAGATACTCGAATAAGCTCAGACAAGAGTCTAGTAACTTCGTTGTTGCCTCCCCATTCCTTTACTGCTTCTCTAAGTGCGCGAGTTAATAAACCACGATTGGCGCATGCTATGAAAACCGGTCGGGGATTTTCTGGGCCAGTCATCAGATCGGCGATGTCACTGGCAAGTTCTTGAGCTGCATTACCCAAAGCATCATCAGTTGCTGTTGCATCCTGAACAATAAGAAGACGTCGAACGTTTCTAGCAAATGTCCCAATAGTGGTGGAGAGATCGTCATTCTCAACAGTTACCCGACGTCGGACGATCGGCTGTGGATCAAAAGATTGAGCAAGAAAGCTAACAAGAGCATTTTGCATTCCTAGCTCTGAGTCAAGTGTGTACAAAAAATCCTGGACGGTCTCTGACTTACCGTTTCCAGGCCCACCAATAAGGAAAATCCATCGAGGTGCGGCTGTGTCTCCTGTCGCAATCGCACGCGCTAAGGATCGTAGCCGCTGTACTAAATTAGTTGTAATGGTAGTACCCAGAGGATTACTGCCCTGCTTGAAAGGGACATGGACACCGCCTTGATCATGCCCGTGCCATGAAAGAAGTTTTGGTACATGCAAATTTCTATTCCAGGGCATGAAACCTCCTAATTGAGAATTTATGCTAAATGAAGGGAAAGTTATTAAGTGACCCACTCACCAACTACTTGGGTTTTAGCAAACCAAGTAGCAGAACGAAATGGCAAAGGTGGCATAAACAAGGGGTTTAGCTTTCCTAAATGCAAAGTTGTACGAGAGTACGAGGATCGGATGGCAATCTTTGCAGGTAACAGACCAGCGTGCTACAATCATCGTGTAGGACAATGATATACGTACAGGTACATAAGTCCACTCTTCAGCTTGGCCGCCGGGGTGGGCTTTGTGTTACTGTACGGAAGTATACCACGTTATGCGAACCATGTGTAACCCATAGCAGCGAACTCTGATCACCTCTCACGTTGTTGTGCATGGCATCGCTGAGTTCATTGTTGGGCGCTATCCCCAACTACCGCCGATTCGCCCGCCCCATCAACCCACGAATCTCTTTGTCCTTCTGCTTGCCATACTTCATTGCGGTACTCTCGCGGCTGTGGCCGAATTGGCGAGCGACGGTTTTGGTGGTGGCACCGGCGGCGTAGAGGCGATAGGCCAAGCCGTGGCGCAGGGTGTGCGGGCTGCATGTCTCGAGGTCGCGGATGAGATCGCGTAGCGCCTCGCTGCGCTCTGGGTCGCTCTCCTGTTCGATCTGGGCGCGCACGAGAGCCACGGCGCTCTGGCGCAGGGCGATCATGCGCTTGCGCATCGTCACGGTTTGCATGCCCGGTTCCCAGGGTCGGCCCGGCTTGGCGCGGTGGCGCGCAGACAAGAAGAGAACGGTGCCGGCTTCGCGGGCGGCTGGCTCAACTTTGACCTGCGGGCTGGCCGCGAGGTAGAAGGTGTCGAGGTAGGCGCGCAGGCGGCGCATCGTCGGGCCGTCAAGATCAATCAGGATGCGGCGGGCTTTGCGCCCTTTGCCCATCCGCACCGTAACCGCCCCGCCATCAAGATCAAGGTCGCGCAGTTCGAGGCTGGCCGCCTCGTGCGAGCGCAGGCCCAGGTCGGAGAGCAACACAATCATCGCGGTGTCGCGCAGCCGCTCCAGTGGGTCGTCCAGTTTGGCCGCCGCGCGCAGCAGCCACTCCACGCCGTCGAGATTGAGGCCACGCGGTGCCGTCTCTTCCACCTGCAGATCGTGCAGGCTGCCGGTCGGGTTGTGCGCGACCAGCCCCTCGCCAACCGCCCAGGCGAACCAGTTACGCAAGGATGCGTTGCCGCGATTGATCGTCGCAGCGGCGCGCCCGTCGCGCTGGCGCTGGGTGAGGTAGTCGTCGAGATCGGTGTCGAGCACCAGAGCCAGGTTGAAGGCGACGGGACGCACCGCCTGCCACCACGCGATGAAGGCCCGCAGGTCGGAACGAATCGCCCGCACCGTCGCCGGCGAAGCGCGCCGGCCACGGGCGGTGAGGTGCTGGTCGAGGTGGGCCAAGTAGGCGGCGAGGGGGTCGGGATGCATAGGGGGGCAATGCCTTTCCAAATACGATGGGCTTTTTGACGCAAGGGCGCAAGGGCGCAAAGCCTTCGGTAGTAGGGGGCAATCCTATACGATGGGCTTTTTGACGCAAAGGCGCAAGGGCGCAAGGGCGCAAGGGCGCAAAGCCTTCAGCAGTAGGGGGGCTAATCACGTCAGACCTCATTGCTCTGTGGCATACCCTGCTTGTCACTTGTCACTTGCCACTCATTACTCGATTTATCGTTCTCGCAAAGATACCACAAATGGGCCAATTTGCAACATGTTATCGTTCCTTTGGGGGCGAAAAAGGACTGTTTTGGACGAGTAAGGGAACGATAAGTGTGCTTATCGTTCCTGTAGTTCAGCCTCCCATGAGCCGCCCATTCATAGTTTTAGGGATGTGAATAAGAGGTGATATCGTTGGGGGAGATGATCGCTTCAAGCGCTTGTGCAATAAGTAAAATCGGGTAGTGTTGATGCCATTGAAAAGCACCCTCAGCATGTTACAACGTATCATCAGGTACACCAACAAGCGCGGCGACCACCCGCTCGTCGAGTGGTTTGACCCATAAGCCCTCTTCGTACAGAAGTTGATCCAGTAGCGAGATCATCTGGCAGCACAACGTTACCGCCGAGCAGGGTTTCGACCATGCGGTAGCGCCGATAGATCAACTCCTCGCCGCTTGTCGGCGCAAATGCCTTGCTGTCTTGCGGAAGCCAGGACTCCACTTCACCATGATCGCTGTCCATACGATTGAGACGCCCATCACGTTGTTCGAGACGACGCACCACGGTAGGAAGATCGAGATGGACAATGGCAGATGCCGCTTGAAGATTGATACTCTCGGACATCGCGTCGGTGCATAGCGCGACAATGTGTGAAGCCTCTGAACCCAATCTGAATTCTTGCATGACCTTCTGGCAATCCTGAGGCCGTTCAGATGTGGCTATCCTGATCTGAATGCGATCATCTGCGAGACGCCTCGCGAGTCCATGTAAGGTGATGGGGCGAGCATCGAACGCGATGAGCAGATGGTGGTGTTCAAGCAACGTAGCAATAAGACGCGCTTTACTTGTCTCCCGCTGATCTGATATTTTACGAATAATTTCACCAATAGCATCGTATATTTCGGCATCACGTTCACAAGCAATACGATGAGATTCTGGATTGGTAAGAATGGCAGGTAGATCCGCAATGGTGAGTTGGTTCACCGGTAATGTCCCGCCAAGTTGCCGAACCCGATTACGCAGATTTCCGGTTTCTGCGGTATGTTTCAGTGGTACCGGCTCTTCATAGTATTCGCTCCAAGCTGCGCGGGTACCAAAGAGGTGTTCAAGGGCGGCAAGCCGGGACGAACGCAAGGCAGCCAGTACGTGATAGCTTGCCAGCGCTTTGGCACTTTGCAGCATCCCTTCAAGCCAAGCGCGATCCGGTTCAGCATGATTACGCCAGCGCGGCGAGTCAGGCACACGCAGCACTTTATGCACAAATGCCATCCCGTTCAATTTTGCGAGGGCATTGCGCACGGCCACGATCCAGCGCTGATCCTGCTCAGTTTCGTTCGTTGGGTAGTATTGCGCCCGTGTCTTTGGATAGCGACACAGATTGCCCAACCTATTCCGATACGCCTCTGGCTCTTGATCAATCAGCGCGTTAAACTGCCGTTTGGTGCGCCGCAACATGAACTGCCGAATGGCACGTTGCAAGAGCAAGATGTCGTCCGGCCCCATTGGTAACGACGACGTTCCCTTGGTCTTGGACTTCCCGCCCGTTGAGGGATACGGGCGCACCTGTGCGGCCTGAAGTACCAGATCGATGATGTGATCATCAAAGTTGTCTGGCCCCAAGAGGTTGATGATGGTCAGGAGATCGGAGAGTTCACGGTTTAGTGGGGTTGCAGTAAGCAGTAGGGTATGCTCAGGCGCACAACGGAGGAGTGCGCGTGAGCGATTGGACGTGGTGTTAAGGAAATTGTGGGCCTCATCGATCGCCAATACCTGTGCTCGCTGAAGCACGTCTTGGTGTACTTGATATTTCTCATTCGGCTTGCGGCTTAGTAGTGAGTGAGGATAGCGTTCACTTGGCAGGTTAATTGACGTAGCATCACGCTCCCAATCGGTGAGTACGCGTGGTGGTGCAACAACAACAGGAATATGGTTGCGCACCCGGCCCCGTTCCCAGAGCCGGTTCGTCATCGCACGCAGGATTTCGGCCCCGAGGCGGGTCTTTCCGGAGCCTGTCGCATCAGCCACTAAGACACTGCCAACCTGATCAATCAACCAGATGGCCTGAACTACTCCCTGGATCTGGGCCGGCCAGAGTTGCAGTGCTTGGGCAAGCGGATTTGCCAACGTGTAGCGGCGCGCCCACAACCCATCCAACACTTCGGCACAGGCACGGGCCAACGCCTCTTGCCAGCTAACGGCGCTCAGAAGACGCTCTAGGAGCGCAATGAGTTGTTGGCGGTAATCGCGACCAGTTGCCCAGATCTGTTCGGCAAGAGCGCAAGCCTCGGTGAAACGTTCTCCATCAAGAATTTCGTGACGTTCATTGGCTTCGAGCTGCCTATACATGCCGTTGTTGCTCAGATTGCTCGATCCCAGCGTTATTGCGTGGTCAGCCTGATATATCTTGGCATGAACCGGTCGATCGGGATTGCCGGAGATGCGAACCTCAATGAAGTCAGTCTGGAGAAAGGTAATTGCCGCCAGAACCGCCAAGCTCTGATAGACCGAGACCCCCTGGGTAAGCCAGTAGTCTTCCAGTTCCCGCGAGAAGGTCTGACGCCCCGGTACCCGGTAGGTCGAGCGCTCATGAACAAGCGGCTCATGGCCCAAGAGTAGGCGCACATGCGCCACGTCCGATTGGCTGCGATAGTGGGCCAGAAGATCAATTACAAATGATAGCGATGTATAGCCAGTGATGATCAGAGGGCTGCGTGAGGTGCGAAGTTCTTCCAAAACGCGTGAACCCACGGTCTGACCCGCACACGAATTGTTGTAGGGAAAGCGATCGTGGGGTGGCCAAGCAGGGGGATCTGTGCGCCGACGTGAACGGCGCGCTGCCACAGGTTCAGCCGTGTGCCGTTTGCGTCGGCGTGGTGTCGGGAGTGCAGCCTTCTGCTCTACGACCTGATCAGGTGCAAAAAGCGAGAGTTGGCTTCCATCAGGCTCTGGTTCAGGTGAGTGACTATTCACTGCAACACCGAATGTGCTGCTCGATTGCTGCGGTTCGTTATTCCCGAGATCAGTCTTGTTCACTCACAAGCTGTTCCATGCGCTCTAGGCAGGCGTCATAGAGCGGCTCAAGGATGTTGAGCGCGGCGAAGAGGAACGCCCCCGATCCACAGGTCGGATCGATCACGCTCAACTGGTTGAGCGCCCGCCAGAGCGTAGCAATCACGGGTGCAGGAGCATAGTGATCAACAACATCCTGCATTATCTGCTGGAGGTCGAGGTTTGCGGTGATCAGATCGCTGGGCGTTGTTAGGCTGCCGCCAAGGATGGCTTGCGCGAGTTCGACATAGCGCTGCCTACGCGCTACCGTCTCGCGCCAAATCTCGCCGGGCAGCCCGTAGTCTGGCGGCGTCACATGGTTCCATGCCTCGCGCTGCTGAACATCCGCAATCCCGCTGGTGATCTGCGCGGGTAGCTCGTGGGTTGTGCCGTGGCGAGCCACTGGATGGATGTAGCGATCGGGTTCAGCAGCGAGCAGCGTGAGGATGGCATGCCAGGTATCTGGATGCTGCTTACTCATCTCATCAAGGAGGAAGGGTATCATTGTGGAGCGACCGATATACTCAGTGATGTCCTCCTTGGTGTAGTAGGCCCCCATCTGCTTCTGGTTGATGTATTTCTCGAAGATGTAGCCAAGCACGTCAGGGTTGATCTCGTTGTCGGCACGCAACGGGCGTTCATCAAGATGCCAGTGGTAGCGGTGTTCACGGCGAGTGATGGGCCGTCCTGGCTCTTTACGCACCCACTGCCAGAGTTGGTCAGCGCAGTCGGCGCTGGCGAAGATAATCAGGTGCTCATGGAGCATGTGCGCAACGTGAGCCTCAAGCGCGTTGCGCTGTTGGCGGCAAGGTATGGCCTCACCATTTGGGGCCATACAGGTCAAGACCGCCATCCCGCGCTTCTGAGCGATGCCATGCAGCGTATATGTGTGGTCATTGCACGGGGCAGTGAACGTTGCAGCGTAACGATCCCAACCAAGCTCTTCAACAAAGAGTTCAGTCAGGGCAGAACGCTCAAGCAGTTTTCGGGCGCGTGCCAGATTCATGGTTATGCAGATCGCTCTTTGAGTTCACGCAACTGTGGCAAGAGCGCAGGAATATCATCCTGTATAATGCTCCACAACGTGTCGTTGTCGATCCCCAGATAGCCGTGAATGAGGCGGTTGCGGGTGGCGACAATCAACCGCCACGGGATCTGTGGATGTGCCGCCCGCACGTTGTCCGGGATATGAGTCGCCGCCTCACCGATAAGCTCTAGGTTCCGTAGGGTAGCATCATAATGCAATTCACTGGCAATGAAACCCGCTTGGTCGAAGCCATCGCAGTAGGTGATGACCTTCTCGGCAAAACCGATCATGTCGTCTAGGTAAAACAGCCAAGCACGAGGTACGGCCTCAGACATCCACTGCCTCCTGTTCGATAAACGGACGTAGTTCCGCACGCATGGCTTTTTCGGTCACAAGATCAACCGCGCAGCCGAACAGGTCTTCCAGATAAAACTGGACGCCAAAGTAGCGTGCCGATGTGGCCGGGCTATCGAAGGCGACCAGGATGTCGATGTCGCTAGCGCTCCGCGCCGCGTTGCGGGCAATAGAGCCGAACAGCGCCAGACGGGTTACGCCGTAGCGCTCCATGAGAACGGGCTTACTCTGCGTGAGAAGCTCAAGGGCTCGTGAGCGATTCATCAACTCAGTCACACTCATACTTGCCACCTTTCCCCAATATACCCCACTGCCTGCTCCGCACTCAGCTTCTTCTTTGCGTTGCCGATGCGCACGTAGAGGTCGCCGTGGCGAAGGGATGGGGGATGCATCCGCGTCCTGAACTCATTCATCCTTCTTCCCTCTTCCCTCTTCCTTCATCCCTTATTTCGTCGTCGGGGTGCGGCGCAAAGCTGCGGTAGGCGGTGAGAACGGCCTCTTTTTGTGCCTCGGCGACGAGCGGGAAGCTGCCCAGGATGTGGGTGAGTTCGGCTTCGCTTAGTTCGTAGAGGTGCGCTACCAGTCCATCCAATTCGGCCCGCAGGGCGAGGGATGAGGGGTGAGGGATGAGGGATGAGGGATGAGGGATGAGGGGTGAAGGTTCGGCCTCATCCTTCCTCCCTCCTCCCTCATCCCTCACGAGACCAACCTCTGCTGCCAGCGCATCATATTCCGGTGTGGTGCAGATCAGTTTGGCCGCCCGCTCGACAATTGGCGCAAAGCGTGGGTCGGCAGCGGTGAGACGCGGCACGGGGAGTTGGTAGAAAATGAACATCGAGATACTTGTGACGATCCGCTGGCGCACAGTGTAATCGAGCACGAAGCTGTTCAGTACTGCGCAACAGAAGAGAAGTTCAGCATTTGAGATAGTTGAGCGCCTGCGATCACTCAGCATCAACTTGTGATTAGCGAAAACGCGCTGGGGCAGCATAGTTGCAATCATGCTTCGCTCATTCGTGTTTGGCGCTATCTCGCGAAATGCCAGTCGATACTGCTGATAGTCAAGTTGTTGCCCATCATCGGGTGTTCGACCAAGCAGTGCGGCCCGGCCCACCTGCTCTTCAATCCAGTACTTCGGCTCTGCGCGCAAGTGAAAAAACTGGTGCATCATTTTGCCCTCGTACAACGGCAGACGCGTTGGCAAAGGGTGGGTTTGAAAGAGACGACTATCGTTTGACATATGAAACTCGTTAGTTAGAACGAGGTTCCATGCGTTCGATTGTCGCGAGCCAAGAGTTGGAAACCGCAGTAATTTTTGGGCGATTGTCACGTCGAGCGGACTACGAAACTCCATGACCGAGAGGGTCTCGGGTGAGAGTTGCCGCACTACGTCCAGGCTGATCGTCAAGTGCTGATCGGGTGTGTTAAGGAAACTATCTATCTCGTTGATGCCGACAGCTTCGCGGGGGTTAATGCGGAAGGCGGCTTCAAACTGATTGGTGAGACCACCCTTCTCGAAAGTAAGAAAGACGTATCTGAATGCGTGGTGTATGCCCTCAAAAAGGTAGCGCTCATTCGAAAGCGACAGGATCGCGCGCACCTGCGTCTGGTCAAACAGCAACTTGCGTAACCCGGTCGCGCCCAAATCGGTATAGATGCCACTGGGTACGACGATGCCGCCTTGACCGCCGGGGTGCAGCAGGTGGAAGATTTGCTCCACAAAGAGCTTATAAAAGTTGATGTCGGTGCCAGTACGTTTGCCACCTACCACCGCTGATTGATGATCGAACTGGGCTGCGGTGCGAAAATAGGCGCTCTGGTACGGGAAGCGACTTAAGTAACTCAGCCAAGCACCCAGAATCTCGGGATCTTGCAGGAGCTTGGTCTGTTCCTGCTCGAACGCCTTGACGTTCATCTTCTTCTTGCTGACCAGATCCGAGTGTTCGCCAAAGAACTCTTTCGCGTCCGGCTTAAGTGTCTCCCACGGCGGGTTGGCGATAATCGCATCGAAGCCACCGCGCTCGTTCATCACCTCATCAAACTCGTAGCCCCAATGGAAGGGTTGGAGGGCGCGAAGATCCTCCAGGGTTAGCGGGCGCTTTTTTGGCTTGCCTAGTTTGCCCTTCGCCGTATCCCAGGTCGCCTCCTCGTATTTGATCCCTAGGCTCTGAAAGTCGTCGAGCAGCAGGGCATCAAGCACCTCGGCGGCCTCCTCGCGGTGGCGTTGGATCTCGTCGCGTAGGGCGCTCAGAGCCACCCCACGCAGCGTCGTCGCGGTGTCGCGGTAGGTTGTCACGAGCCGATTTTTCTCTTTCACCGCCTGCCGGTAGCTCTGGCGCTTGCCCGCCTCAAACAGGCCAATCTGCTGGATGGTCTGCTGCTGGGCCGCCTTCTGCTCGGCCCGCTCTTCGTCAATACGCAGCAGACCAATCAGGGCGTTGCCAGCCAGAATGTTGAAGTCAATGTTGGGCAGCGGCTCCAGGTCGTTCACTGTGCGCGCCGAGGCAACGAGGGCCAGGAAGAGGCGTAGGCGGGCGATCTCAACCGCTTCGGCCATAATGTCCACGCCATAGAGATTATTGACGATGATCTGTTTCTTGATGTAGTAGTCCAGATTTGGGTGGTCGCGCTCAATCTCAGCCAGCCAGGCATCAAGGGTCGTATCGCCCATAAACTTGGCTTTGCCGACCAGTGCGCTATAGATCTCGATCAGGGTGCGCATCGCGGCGACGAGGAAGGCACCCGATCCGCATGCCGGATCGAGCAGGCGTAGATCGGGCAGGATCTGTAGCAGGAGCATGCGGCAGACCTTGTCGGTCGGTTTGAGCAGCAGATCGCCCACCGTCTCGTAGGGATGAGGGATGAGGGATGAAGGATGAGGGATGAGGGAGGAGGGATGAGAGTTCGCGCTCATCCCTCCTCCTTCATCCCTCATCATTTGATTCACCCGGTCGAGTACCAGGCGGTGAATGGTCTGTTCGCAGAGGTAGGCGGTGATTTCGCTGCGCGTATAGTAGGCACCGAAGGACTTCTGGTTGATATACTTCTCGAAGATATAGCCCAGCACTGCTGGATTGATCGCGCGCTCGTTGCCCGAAGGCGTATCATCAAGCACCCAGTCGTAGCTCTCAAAGAGTTCGAGGATTTTACGCAAGACCTGATCGGAGACCGCCAGACGCGGGTATTTCTGCTCGACCTGGTGGGGCAGAAATAGACCACCATTCAGGTAGCAAATGCTACCAATCAGCGCCGTTGCCGCAGCACTGCGGTCAGCCTCCGGCTTCGCAAAGCCCTCGAAGAAGAGGGTCGTGAGGAACTCACTGAAGTAGCGATCCTGCCCCCGCTGCTCACTCGCCTCAAGCCCCTGCTGCAGGTAGCGATAGTTGCCCCCATCCAGAAAGCCGCGACGCTGCAAGAAATAGACAAACATGAGCCGACTGAGCAGCACCGAGGCGTACCAATGACGCTCGCGCTCATCGGCGACCCCGGCGATCGCGCCGAGCAGGGTTGTGTGGAGCTTCTGGAAATCGTTAAAAAAGCGCTTGGTGACGGGTTCAACATCGAGGGCCTGACGCACCCGTCGTGCGGCCTCGAGCAGCGGCAAGTTGCCCTCGGCATCCAGTTCGCTGATGTCAACAAACATCGCGCTCAGCTTCGCAATCAGCAGTTCGCCAGGCTGGCCCTGCACATAGGCATGGCGACGCGGGTAACGCTTACTGCCATCGCGCTTGACCCAATACCAGAGGCTGCTCCTGCGTTCGGCGTTGAGAAAGATCAGCAGATTCTCAAGGTGAAGTTGGGCGATGTCACGATGAATGGCCCGCCGCACCGGCTCATCAGGGATAGCGCCATCAGCCGTAGTAATTTCAAAGACGACGACGCCAGAGAGGTTTGCAAGTTCACGACGGGTGACGGTAATCCCTTGGCAATCCCAGGTTTCGGGATTGGGATTGACCGGCCTGAACCAGCCGAGATCCTCAATAAACAGATCCGCGAAGGCAAAAGCCTGGAGCCTAGAACGGGCTTCATTGACATCAATAGCCATACCTGCTGTAGGGATGAGGGATGAAGGAGGAAGGATGAAACCGAACGTTCATCCCTCATCTCTCACCCCTCATTCCGCCTCCTTCCTCGTATGCGTTTTGCAATAGTTGTAAAGATAGCAATCAGTTGATCTGTTTCATCGGCCAGATCCCCTAACCGTATTGCGGAAACGATCCCAGCCTCGCCCAATAGTTCTAGCCAGTAGGCCGTCTCATCCAACTCTTTCAAGCAATCGCCAATCTTTGCCACAAACTCAGCATCGGAACGAGCCCGATACGCTTCTCGATAATTTGCGCCAATGGCAGTACCCGAGCGCAATATCTGCTTGCCAAGCACCTGTGCCTCAGTCGTCTTTGGCAATACCCCATACATCCGAATAATCCGCAAGGCAAAATTCTTTGTCCGCTGCCGCAAATCATCGTGTTTCAACGCCCCTTCCTCCCTCATCCTTCATCCCTCATCCCTCATCCCTCATCCCTCATCCCTCATCCCTCATCCCTCATCCCTCATCCCTCATCCCTCATCCCTCATCCCTCATCCCTCATCCCTCATCCCTCATCCCTCATCCTTCATCCCTCATCCCTCATCCCTCATCCCTCATCCTTCCTCCCTCATCCCTCCAAACATCCCAAGTGAGCAGATGATCTGCGGATCGCGGCTCGGAGCTTCATCCTGCACCAGACAGAGGCGATCTTCATCGCGCAACGCCAGCACAAGTTGTACCAGATTCTCATCGCTAATGCCGCTCTTGAGTTGACGATTGAGCATATCAACCGCTACGCTGCGTAGAGGGTAGCGATAGATCTCTTCAATTGCCCGATGCAACTCTTGGAGATCGAAAATGGTGCCGCGCACATGCTCTGCATAACGTTTCAGCCGCTCATAGGTACGGAAACGTGCACCGCTTGGCCGCCCCAGTCCGCCCCCCACCGAGCGATCTTCGGCAGCAAGCTGCTCAACCGCCCGCTGAACCAACGTGTGGTGCTGAGGATGGCGCGCACGGGCAGGAGTATCTGGCGCACACTCGGCGGCTTTCAGAATCGCCAGTTGCGACTCGGTCACACTGCGACCTTCTTGGTCAACCCAGGCCAGAGCATCATTCCCATCGGCGGTGTGGGTGTAGACGAGAACGCCATCGGGGAGGGAGGAAGGATGAGGGAGGAAGGATGAGGGATGAGGGATGAAGGATGATCGCGTGCCATCAGCACGTGCTTCGCTCGTTTCATCCTTCATCCTTCTTCCCTCTTCGTTTGTCTTGGTTGCGTAGACGACATGCGGCATATCGGGAATGATCTGCTGCAACCGAGGGTCAGCGGTAATCGCATTCTTCCAAATCTGGTAGGCGTACGAGGCGAGGTCAATCTCGCTGTCGGCATCGCCGTCGAGCACACCAGATTTTTCGGTAAACAGATCCTGAATCACCTGGTCATTCTGGTCATCATCGAAGAAGGTCTCATCAGCGCCAATCACTTCGGCATTCTCACGCAGGCGGCGGCGCACTCGCGCACGCAACTGAATGATGCGTTCGACCCCATCGGCGGGGAGGAAGGTATAGCAAAGGATTTCGTCGGCACGCTGACCGATGCGATCGATCCGTCCGGCGCGCTGGATCAGTCTGATAATCGCCCAAGGGAGATCATAGTTGACCACAATATGGGCATCTTGGAGGTTCTGGCCTTCACTGAGTACGTCAGTGGCAATGAGCACACGCAAATCGTCGGCGGGCGCTATAAGCTCACGCTTCCCATTGCTCTCTGGGCTGAAGCGCCATGCCAAACTCGTTGGATCCTGGGCAGCCCCCGTAACACCAGCGGCTGGCCCCACCGCATGACTTTGAAGTTGCTTGGCGAGGTAGTGTACCGTATCGGCGAACTGAGTGAAGATCAACACCTTTTCGTGGGGATGCGTTCTACTCAGCAACGCGATGAGCGCACTCAGCTTAGTGTCTTTGGGGGCATCCCAGGCACCGCAACGTTGGAGTACGTGGATCAAGGCTTGGGCATCAGTACGCAGATCCTTCGCCAACGCCTTAACAAACAACTCAGGGCGTAGCCACTTGAAACGGCGGCAATATGATCCGGCATAGGCTGCATAGATCGTTGCGGCCCATCGGCGGAAATCTGCCTCGGCGCGCAGCGGCGCGTCCTCACGCTCTACCGCTTGAGCATCGTCATCGCCATGCTCGCCGTCGAAGAAGCTGTCGGTCACCGCCGGATCATCAGCGTCCTCATCAAAGACTCGGCTATCGAGCAAGCCCGCATCCTGGGTTCCGATCGGCACCGGCAAGCCATGTTCCAGCGCATGAATAAAGATGAAGTTGCGCAGCACATGGCGCTCAATCGATTGCAGGAAGGCCTGCCCACTGCTCTCGAGGCGCTTGAAGAGGTTCGTGCGGCAGAAGCCCATCAGCCGCTGACCGGCCCGCGAAAGATTATTCAGCACATGGCGCTCGTCCGTCGTCGCGAGTCGCTCGGCGTTACGCGCCACATAACCAGCCAACCCATAGCGCGGCAACGCGAGTTGCGCGATGGTTGTGACCACTGCGGGGGCAAAGAGTTGGGCATATTGATCGTCGGGATTCGTCTCGTCAATCGTGAAGGTCAGGGTGCGTGGCCGTCGGGTCGGGAAGTAGGAGCGACTCCCATCCTCGAAGGTCAGGTAGCGTCGCCCCGTTTCCGTTTCGACCTGTGCATAATTGTCCTGGATAAAACTCCGGGTACGGCGCACCATAAACAGACGCATCAGATCGCGCCAATCGTCGGCATACTCGCTCTGCTCAAATGCGGCCAGCGAGCGCTTCGGGCACTGATAGCGCCGGTCGAATTCCGCATCGCCGAGATCGCGTAGCAACCGCTCTGGCCGCACCCCAAGGTCATGATCCTCCTCAATAAACAGCGCAAGCTGGCTTGAAAGATCAAGGTACGTCTTGTTATACGGGGTTGCCGAGAGGAGAATGCAGCGGCTCTCGTTGGCGCGGATATACTCCTGAATGGCCCGATAGCGTTTGCCCTCACGATTACGCAGGTTGTGGCTCTCATCAACAATCACGAGGCGATAGCGGCGCATACTGGGCAGGTCACGGGTAACACGGCTGATTGAGACGACGCGCGCACGCATACGATACTGGTCGCGGTAGTCCTCCCACATCTTCACCAAGTTCTTCGGGCAGATGATCAGGGTTTCAAGCAGCAGATCATCCTCGAAGATCCGCGCCAGCGCGGTTGCCATCAAGGTCTTGCCCAGACCAACCACATCGCCAATTAAGACACCACCCCGGCGATTGAGATGATGGGCGGCAATCTTCACTGCGGCTGACTGGAAATCGAAGAGCCGGCTGCGAAAGTCGCGTGGAATCTGGAACGACGTTAGCCCAGCGCGAGCCTCTTGCGAGAGGTGGTAGGCCATCTTGACGTAGATCTGATAGGGGGGGATAAGCGCTTCGCGGGCCCAACTCTCCTCAATAATCGCCGCCAGATCATTGGAGATATCGACACACCAGCGATCATTCCAGCGATCCTCGAACCAGCGCGCAAGCTTCTGGCATGCATCGTGATCGAGCACATCAACATTAAGCTCACCCTGCTTCGCCAGACCAGCGAAGGTCAGATTGCTGCTGCCAAGGTAGCCAACGATAGGATTAATCGGGTCAGGCCGAAAGAGCAGATAGAGCTTGGCATGCAACTGATGGCGCAGGAAGAGCTTCACGACCACCTGCTTGGCGCGGATCTGGGCGGCGAGGCGACGCAGCCCGCGCTCATCATCATCACTGGGCACGCCGACCGTCAACTGCGCCCGAAACTCTTCGGCAAGGCGGCGCTTGAGCCGCAGGACGGTCTGATTATCGATACCCGCTTCACGATCGGAGACGCGCAGCGCCGCACGAAGATCATCCTCTGGCAGCCGCTGCATGCCCACCAGAAGGCGGCAGCAACGACCAGGGCCACCCATCCACGCATCAATTGATTGATCAAGCTGCTTCCAGCCACGCAGGTTGAAATAGCCAACACAGAAATCGGCCCGATCCGACACACCCAGAGTCTGGATGAGGGCGGGAAGCAGGGACTGCTCAATATTATCAAATATCCGCGGCATTAGCAGGTATCATGTAAGTAGGTTTGTCTCTTGTTACCCCGCAAGTATAGCATACTCATGGCATGAAAGAAAAAAAAGCGTAGTCAAAACCTGATCATTGTTTGCTCACGCACAGGGAGATGGAAATCGGCATCTTGGCACGTGGCGGCCCACAGCCACCAGCCGTCGCGGCCCACATGCAATCCCTGATGCAGCAGGGCGTGTTGGAGCAGGTTACTACGGAGATAGAAGGAAAGAAAACGTCACAGTAGACTTGCAACTTGCCCTATGTATGGGTATACTTCTCGATCAAGGTTTACCCTCTACTCAGGAGCATCCAATGTCGAACCAGACCTCGTCCAACGATCCATTTGCCGTTGACCTTCTTCATGGAGTGATTCCCATCTCGCGCACCGCATCGGCCTTGGCTGCGCTGATTAAGCATAGTCGCGCAAAAGGTCACCCGATCATCATTACACAAAAGGGAACGCCTTCTGGAGTGCTTCTCGCCCTTGAAGTCTTTGAAGAGTTGCGTCAGCGCGTTGATCCCACGCGGCACCCGCAGGTGAGTGACGAGGAAGAGGTGGTGGGTGACGAGGCGCAAGTGGCGCGTGACGAGTGACGAGGGCGTGGTCGTTGGCTTCGACAAGCTCAGCCAACGACCACGCCCGCATGTGTTGGCTGCGACAGGCTCAGGCTTCGACAGGCTCAGCCAACGACCACGCCCGCATACGTTGGCTGCGACAGGCTCAGGCTGCGACAGGCTCAGGCTGCGACAAGCTCAGGCTTCGACAAGCTCAGGCTTCGACAGGCTCAGGCTTCGACAGGCTCAGGCTTCGACAGGCTCAGGCTTCGACAAGCTCAGGCTTCGACAGGCTCAGGCTTCGACAGGCTCAGGCTTCGACAGGCTCAGCCAACGACTACGCTGGCTGAGCCTGTCGCAGCCAGTTATACCAATTGCGATTGAATTGTCCGCATTATCGTCATGCTGAGCGCAGCGAAGCATCTCTTTGAGTTACGAAGAGAGACCCTTCGCTGCGCTCAGGGTGACAATGCGATAGGCTCGATAGTAAATGGTATTACATGCCGACGAGAATCATAACGCCCCTGGCCATTGGTGGCCAGGGGCGTTGTGTTGGACATGCAGGGGGCATCTGGTCTAGGCCCACACGAAGAAGGAGTTGCCAAGCATGCCATAGTGAAAGAGGCCCGGCATGCGGGTGATGGCGTGGGTTCCTTTCCCGCAAACGTTTAAGAGTGGGCAGAAAACTCGTGCATCCCCGCACTAGGGGATGCGGATTTTATTGATTGCCCTGCCGCTGTCACCCTGAGTACGAAATGGCCCACGGGCCAGTGGCTGGTGAGAAACAAGGATTCTGTCACCCTGAGCGCAGCGAAGATACGGTATTGATTGTCAAGCCCCAATTTCAGCCTACCGACACATCTGGTGCAATGCGTTTGGTGGGACGCCTTCGGCGGACCGGATGCGACCTGACCACACCCAGTCCGAGGCGCGGGATACCTGCGGGCACACCCATGCTGCCGTGCCACGAGGGTGTGGACAGCTCGCATCCGGTGCTGGATTCCGAACCGTCGGCTCCGATGCCTCCCTTCGCCCTGTTACGACGCTCGTGCGGTCTGAGTCACGTGCTGGGCCGGATCAAACCGTTGCTTCTTCGTTACCACGGCCCACGCGATACGGATCAGCTTGCGGGCAACCGCACAGCGGGCCACTTTCTTGGGTTTCCCTTCCGCCCGCAATCGGGTATACATCTCCGCCAGGATCGGATTATGCTGCGCTCCACTCAAGGTCGCCAGATACAACGCCGTCCGCAAGCGTCGATTCCCGCCATGCCCAATCGTCGCTCGTCTCTGCACGCTGGTGCCCGAGCGATAGGCGTTCGGGGTCAAGCCAGCGTAGGATGCGGCGGCGTCCGCGCTCGGGCAGAGCGTGAAGTTCAACGTCAGCACCATCATCCAGGCCGCCGTCAGCACGCCCACCCCAGGAATGCTCTGCAAGCGATCTGCTGCCGCCGCCCACTGCGCATCCTGCTCCAGAATCGGGGCAATCTCCTCTTCCAAGGTCTTCACCTCCTTGGTGAGCGTCGCAATCAGCGTCTCCAGGCGCGTGCGCACACTGGCGACCACAACCGGCATGTGATCCAAGGCATGCAACTGGTTAACCAGTTGTTGGCACACAAGCATGAGGTCATCCCGTTGGGCCAAGCGCTGGATCAGGTCGTGGTACACCGCTGGCGGAGGATTCCAACGTGCGGGCTGGAGGGTTTCGGCCAGGCGTCGCAAGATGTCCGCGTCCACCGGGTCGGTTTTGATCCGCTTGAGCAAGGCTTTGGCAAACGCGTGGGCTTGGGCAGGATTAATCACGGCAACGGCGTACCCCGTTTCATGCAGGGTCACGGCGAGCCGCATCCAGTAGGTTCCCGTTGCTTCCATTACCACCAGGGTTTCAGCCGGTACGACATGGTCGGTCGCCAATTTCGCCAGAAACAACTTCATCCCGGACGGGGTCTGATCGAAGGTCATGGAGTGGGAGATGGTGCCATCCGGCCCCTTCCAGACGGCCGTGGCCGTCTCTGCGGCAATATCCACCCCCACAAAAGACGTGTACGCCACTGGTGCAGTCGTTGTCATACGTACCCTCCCTCGCTCAATTCCATGGGAAAGTCATCCCGCCATACGGACAGACACGGATTTTCCTCGTGATACGCGGTCAATGCCGCTCGATACGGTGCAATCTTGGGTCTGTCCAAGGGTGGTGGGGGGGGAATCTTCGCTGCGTGGTCTTTGCCACAAGGGTCTCTGGTACCTCACCACCACCGAGGACGGTAATGTACAGTATACGAGGGTCTCTCGTCAGTCGAAAAGAGATGCTTCGCTGCGCTCAGCATGACGGAGGCGTTTGTTTCTCAGGAGCGCAGCGAAGGGTCTCTCGTGGTGACCAAAAGAGATGCTTCGCTGCGCTCAGCATGACAGGCTGCAGGGATGCTTAAAAGCTTCCGCTTCCCTAAAACCGCAGCGCAATACCAAGAATCTCGACATCTTCGCCCCCTCTCCCACAACGTGGGAGAGGGGGTAGGGGGGTGAGGGCCATCTGGGGCATCTACAGAACCTAGACGGGGTATAGGGGATAGCGCGTGGTGAATGACATCAAAGCGCATTGCAATGAGACAAACCCTGCTCGCCATTCGCCACTCACATCACGCGGCACCAAAGAGAATCAACAGGGGTTGCATCTCCGCCCAGAGGCGGGCGATGAGATCCCCAACAAGGCTGGCAACCATAAGCAACGTCATGACGACAAGCAAGCAGACGCTACTGCCGGCGAGGCTCGTCATGGTGTGGTTCTGGGTGTGGAGGGGGCGGCGCATATGATTGGCTCCTTAAACAACCATGCACCACCCGCTCGCGGGCAGCGCATGGTGCCCGTGTTTAGGGTTCAGGGGTCAGGGTTCAGGGTTCAGGGTTCGACTACGACGTTACCTGCATGGATACATGCAGCTCGGATAGTTCGTGGTGAGCTTGGAGAGCAGGGTGATCACGCCATCTATCGACGCGACCATTGTGTTAACCAATGCAGGTGACACAGCACCAACGAGGATGGCTGCAACCATGAGGGCTACGATGATGATTGTGGAAAGGCATCCATTCATGACTGCTGCTCCTGCTTCATTGCATCGCGCAGCCATTGCGGGATGTTGATCACCGCGTTGGCGAGGGTTTGCTTGCGGCTATCCCATGGACAGCCGCCGTCAGATTCTCCGTTGAGATCCTGGCCATCGTAGTCCTCGACGTCGGTCGGTTCAGCGTGCTGATGATTGGCCGTATTGGCCTTGAGCAACGGGAAGAGGCCCACGACGGCCCCTCTCTAGCCCCCTACAGGGGCACTGACGCAGCCACCCTCCCCGGTGGCTGCAACGAGTGTTGTTGCAACCCCAGGCGGGGGCGACGCGCCGAGGGGAGTCGGCGGCGATTGTAGTATCCGCAGATTACGCAGATTTCGCAGATGAGGAAGCAATAATCTGCGTAATCTGCGGACGATCAGGAGGACTTTGCAACCGCCATGGTTGGCGAGGGCGAAGCCTTCCCGTCAGGACAAAACCGTAGAACGGTAGCGTGTGCATCTAAAAACTCAAGCAGGGCAATGGCAGCCCGCGAGTAGGATCGTGGCGTAGACGCCAGATAACACCAGATTATGCACGTCCAGCCCGTGGTCATGGGAGCGTGACGCGAAGCGGGGCGACGTAGTGTTTGGCTGCCAACGAGGAGACGAAGGGGTGAGGGGAGCGTGGGCCGCAGGATGCGCGGGGCACGCGGGCCGCACTGGTTCGCCCGGTCGTCGGTTGCTCAAGCCCAGACGCGCCACCAAGGAGCGTCGCTCACCGTGGGAACGGGGCGCAAGGATTGTAGCACAGAAAGGCCAAGGGTGTGCTATCGAGAAGGGGAGGGGTTAGGGCTACGTCAAAGTCGTTGGGGCTGCGCCCCAAACCCCATTTTTTTGCTCCGTGTTGGCGGCGAAGCCGCCAACACGGAGCAAAAAGAGATCTTTTGGGGGAGGCGAAGCCTCCCCCAAGCCCCCACCGGGAGCTTAACTTAATGCCTTTCGTCTATAATAGCTTGAAAGGTAGCGGCTATTGCTTTGTTGTGCGCGTAGGTGCGCCGCGAGAATGATGATCAATGGGTAGTGCTATGGTTGACGATCTGGTAAGCAAAGTGAAGAGCATGCAGAATCTGCGCCCGTATGTTGGCGAGGATGGGTATGCCCAGGGGTTGGCTCGTTTGCGTGAGCAGTTTGGCGCTGAGGCAGTAGATGCGTTGCTCGCTGTGCCGCCTACGCCACCACGCTCCGACGGGATTGCGATCACTATCTCAACTGAGCAGGGCACGATCAAGGATGCGCCGGTGAATGTGGTTGGCCACGCCGCGCAGGTTACCTTTGCGCCGCCCGCTGACCCGGCTGTGGCGCGGGGGGAGGCGGCGCTTGATGCCTATTTGCGGCGGACGCTGGCGGAGTGTAATGCGCTGCCGCTTGGGCAGATTGATCGTACTGATGCGGATCATGTGCGCCCGCTTCAGTTGGCGCAGCTCTATATTCGTCTGCATACGACGCGCCGTGTGCCGTTGAGCGATGCGGAGCTTGCGGCGCTGTCAGCGGAGGATCGCGAGCGGATGCGCGTTACGGATCGCGGCGGTGACGAGCGCCCGACGCGACCGTTGGCTGCGGTTGAGGCGTTGGGGCGCTCTGCGGCGGCCTTGGATGGCGCTGCGCCGATGCGCTTGATGCTGCTGGGTACGCCGGGCAGTGGCAAGAGTACGCTGGTGAGCCATCTGGCGCTCTGTTTGGCCGGGGCGGTGTTGGCTGAGCGCCGTGTGGTTACGCCCGCGCCCCAAGGTGGTTGGCTGGCCTGTCTGCCCGGCTGGCCCTACGGCTGCCTGATTCCTGTGCGTATGACGTTGCGCGATCTCGCTGCCTTTGCGCCGCTGGCGAGCGCTCCACGGGGGACGTTGCGTCTGTTTGAGCAGTTTCTCGCGGCGGTGCTGGAGGATGCGAGCTGTGCGGCGGCTTGTGAGCCGCTGATGCTGGCGCTGCGCGAGGGGCGTGCGCTGCTGCTGCTCGATGGCCTCGATGAGGTGGTGGGCCAGACGGTGTTGCCCCGTGTGGTTGAGACGATCATGGATGCAGCCAAAACCTTCCCCGGCCCGATCTTGGTTACTTGCCGCGTGCTTGATTATCAGGAGGAGCGGCTGCGCCAGGTGTCAGGTTTTCCGAGTGAGACGCTGGCTGAGTTGAATCAGGAGCAGATTCAACAGTTCATTGAGGATTGGTATGCGGAACTCGCCGCCAGTGGGCGGCGTCCTGCTGCTCAGGCTGCCGCCGATAGCAAGGCGTTGCGTGCGGCGGTTGCCAGCCGCAGTGAGTTGCGTGCGCTGGCCGGAACTCCGCTGCTGCTTACGGTGATGGCGCTGGTGCATGCCTTCCGTGGGAGCCTGCCCGATGCGCGGGCGCTGCTCTATGCCGAATGTGTTGAGTTGCTGCTGCTACGCTGGCGGCAGCCGCGTGGCGAGAGTGACCTGATTGAGCGGCTGGGGCTGCCTCAGTTTCGCAATAGCGATCTGCTGGCACTGATGGCGCGCTTGGGTTATGCGGCCCACGAGCGGGCCGCACGCGATGCGACACAGACGGGCCCTGCCGATCTGGACGAGACGACGGTGATGGCGTTGCTGGCCGAGAGCTTCGCGCCCTACGATGAACCCCGCCGCTACCAGTTGGCGGAGTTGGTGCTTGGTGCGCTCACGCGGGGCAACGGGTTGCTGCTTAAGCGGGGGCCGCAAGTCTACACCTTTGCCCACCGCACCTTCCAGGAGTTCCTCGCGGGTTACCACCTGAAGGGCCAGCGCGACTTTCGCAAACTCTGTCTTGAACGGGCGGTTCAGCCCCATTGGCACGAGGTGCTGACGCTCATGGTTGGTTACCTGGTGCTGCAAGATCGCGATCTGGACAAGCCCTTGAGTCTGGTCGAGAAGCTGATCGGCGGCAGCCCGCTGGAGCAGACCCTCGCCGGTGAACTGCTCGTGCTGATCGGGCGCGAGCGGGCTGATGCCTACGACGCGACGCTGCTGCAACTCCCTGATGGCCTCTGGCCGCGCACACGCAGCATGCTATTGCGCCTCTTGAGCCAGGGGCAGCCGCCCGCCGCGCCCGCGCCCCTGCGCCACCGCGCTGGCCTAGCTCTGGGCCTGCTCTGCTACGGCCCACTAGCAAGCCTCGATCGTCCAGCCCTGCAGATCCCCATGCCCGACCCACGCCTGCCCTTTGCCGTGCTGGGCCTCAAGGCGCAGCACGCCCACGGCTGGCGGCAGGCACTTGAACACTACTGGTGCCCGATTGAAGCGGGGCCATTCTGGTCGGGGGATGAGCGGCCACCGCAGCGTGATCCGCGCAATCCATTGGCGAAGGCCACGGACATGGTGCGGCGTACCCTTGGCGGCCAAGCGCGCGATGAGCATCGCGAACCGCTGCGCCGTGTCACCTTGCGCCACCACTACAAGATCGCCCGCTACCCGGTGACCAACGCTGAGTTTGCGCGCTTTGTTGCTGCCGGGGGCTACCAGCAGCAGCAGTGGTGGACGAAGCATGGTTGGGCGTGGTTGCAAAGTGAGCAGCAGGGCAAAAACCCCGCCCTTGGCAATGAATATCGCCCGCGTGTTTGGGACGAGTTGCGCTGGAATAACCCCATCCAGCCGGTGGTAGGCGTCAATTGGTACGAGGCGAGCGCCTACTGCCGTTGGCTCAGCGCGCAGGGCCATAGCCAGGGCTGGCTTGCAGCGGAGCAGATCATCCGCCTGCCCACCTGGCTGGAGTGGGAGCGTGCCGCCCGCCATACCGACCAGCGCCGCCACCCGTGGGGCGACGCGCCGCCCGACGGCGAGCGCGCCAACTACGCGGCTAGCGAACTGGGTCTACCTGCGCCTACCGGCTGTTTCCCGCGTGGTGTGGCACCCTGCGGAGCGCATGATCTGCTTGGCAACGTGATGGAGTGGACGGCAACAGCCGCTGAACATCCACGGGTAGTAAAACCAGAAGCAGACTTTCCGATGAGATCGGGAGTGATTGTGTCGTACACTGATTTTAGAGATAAAGAAGCTCATTTGTGCTGCGGCGCCCGCATCAGGGTCTACCCGTTCAACTGGGACTTCGACTGGGGATTTCGGGTCGTTCAGTCCCTCGCGCTCATTGGATAGGGCTTCTGGATGCGACGGGTGGCCCTCACCCCCTACCCCTCTCCCACGTTGTGGGAGAGGGGCGAAGAGATCGAGATTCTTGGTATTGCGAAGAGATTCTTAGAGTCTGTCTGAAAAGTCTATGAACTGGCGTTGGAGTGCCGGCTTCAGCCGGCTAAAGCCGGCACTCCAACGCGTGCCCACTAGCTTTTCAGACAGCTTCTTAAAGGCTTCATACCCTACAAGCGTATGTCAAAGATACCACGCCGCCAATGGCGCACATCGGCACCAAAACAGATGCGCGCACGCCAGTTGCGCCATGACCAGACGGAGAGCGAGGCGCTGTTGTGGGAACAGCTTCGTGGACGCCGTTTGGATGGTTGGAAGTTTCGCCGTCAGCATCCGGTTGATCGTTTCATCGTTGATTTTTATTGTGCTGAACAGCGATTAGTGATCGAAGTTGATGGATCAATTCACACTCAAGCGGAACAGGCTGCCTATGACGTAGAGCGTTCTCTGCTGCTTCAAGCGGCGGGGTATCGTCTACTCCGCTTCAGCAACGAACAGGTCTGCCATGAGATGCCAATGGTACTCCATACAATCCGCGCTACTCTTGCTACAGGGGAATGAGGGCCATTCCGTCGCTCCCCAAGAATCCCGATACCTCCCCCCCTCTCCCACAACGTGGGATTTAAGGGCGGACAGAAAATATGTTCATTGCCGCAAAAAAGCGCAAAGGAATGCAAAAAAACCGCGTTGCCTTCGCCCCTCTCCCACAACGTGGGAGAGGGGTAGGGGGTGAGGGCCATCCTGGGCATCCCAAAGCCCTATCGGTTGTTACCAACGCAAATGTTCTATCCACCCTTAAACGTTGTGGGAGAGGGGCCATGTATGGTCTGTCCAAGAATTTCGTTACAGAAGATTCTGTGAGGTGCTATGGCTAACGATCTCGCTACCCAGGTGCAAAGCCTACAGAGCCTCCGTGCCACCCTTGGCGAGGCGCTCTATCTCCAAGGGCTGACGCGGCTGCGTGAGCAGTTTGGCGCTGAACGGGTAAACGCATTGCTCGATCACCCGCCCACGCCGCCACGCCCCGACGGGATTGCGGTCACTATCACGACTGAGCGGGGTACGATCAAGGATGCGCCGGTGAACGTGGTTGGTCACGCCGAGCATGTCACCCTTGCCGCCCCTGATCCCGCTGCCGCCCGCCGTGTCAGCGACCTGCTGGCCTATTTGCTGCAGATCCACCACCATTGCAACGCTCTTCCTCTCGATAAGATTGACAAGTTGGATGCAGGCCATAAACGGGCCATGGAGTTGGCGCGGGTCTATATTGCGCTTGATACGACGGCAAGTGTGGCCGAGCCAGCGCAGGCGGAAGCGGCCCGCACCGCTGGTCGGGATGCTGAAGCGCGCCCGCTCAGTGCGGTTGCGGCACTGGCCCGTGCCCCCGCAAGACGCATGATGCTCTTGGGCGTACCCGGCAGCGGCAAGAGTACGTTGGTCAGCTATCTGACCTACTGCCTCGCTGGGGCGGCCTTGGCGGAAGCGCAGCCCGCCCGCTTTGGCGCGGTACACGACTGGCTGGGCATGCTGCCCGATTGGCCCCACGGCATCCTGCTGCCGGTGCCGGTGATCCTGCGCGATCTCGCGGCGCTGCCCGGCTTGGGCGCGTTGCCACGAGGGACGGTGGCGCAGATTATCGATCTGATCGCCACGCGCACCAACGAGCAGGGCTGCCCCCACGCCGCCGAGGTGCTGCTTGCTGCGCTGCGCGAGGGGCGTGCCCTGCTGCTGCTCGACGGCCTTGATGAGGTGGTGGGCGAGACGGTGCTGCCCCGCGTGGTTGAGGCGATCAACGATGCGGCCAAGACCTTCCCCGGCCCGATTCTGGTCACCTGCCGGGTGCTTGACTACCAGGAGGAGACATTGCGCCAGGTGCCGGGTTTTGCACCCTTCACCCTCGCCGATCTGCGCCCTGAGCAGATTGCTCAGTTCATCGCCGCCTGGTATGCGGAGTTGGCCGCCAGCGGACGGCGGAGCATGAGCGATGCGACCGCCGCCACCCGCGAGATGCAGGGGGCCGTGCAGAGCCGCGACGAGTTGCGTGCGCTGGCCCAAACGCCCCTGCTGCTCACCTTGATGGCCCAGGTGCATGCCTTCCGGGGCACGCTGCCCGACGCCCGCGCCCGGCTCTACTTTGAATGTATCGAGTTGCTGCTGCTGCGCTGGCGCCAAGCGCGCGATGAGTCCGACCTGATCAGCCGCTTGGGCCTGAGCCGCTTCCGTGACGGCGACCTGCTGACCCTGATGGCCCGTTTGGGCTACACGGCCCACACCCGCGCCGAGCGCGACGGTGCCAAGGGCGACGCCGCCGATCTGAGCGAAGGCATGGTGCTCGAGGTGCTGAGCGCGACCTTTGCCACCTACGACGAGCGGCGTCGCTCCGAACTGGCCGGCATCGTCCTGCAGGCGCTGGAGCGTGGCAACGGGCTGCTGCTCAAACGGGGGCCAACCACCTACACCTTCGCCCACCGCACCTTCCAAGAGTTCCTCGCGGGCTACCACCTGAAGGGCCAGCGCGACGTGCTGCCGCTCTGCTGCACCCATGCCCGCCAGATCCATTGGCATGAAGCGCTGCTACTCATGGTCGGCTACCAGGTATTGGGCGAACAAGAGCGCGAGAAACCGCTGCAACTGGCCGCGAAGTTGCTCGCCAGCGGCAGCCCGCTAGAGCAGACCCTCGCCGGTGAGGTGTTGACCCTCGTGGGCAAAGAGCGGGCGCAATCCTACGATGCGACGCTCGTTGCCGCCAACGGCCTCTGGCCGCAGACCATCCGCACCCTGCGTGCGCTCCAGAGCCAAGGGTGCGCCCCCGCCGTGCCAGCGGCCATGCGCCACCGCGCCGGGTTAGCCCTGGGGCGGCTCTGCTACGGCGACCTGAAGGATCTGGCTAGCGGCAGCGCACCCCCCAACCCCGACCCGCGCCTGCCGCTCGCCGTCGTTGGCACTCCGCTCACCAACGCAACCAACTGGCGCAAGGCGCTAGAGGCGTACTACTGGTGTCCGATTGCATCAGGGCCATTCTGGTCGGGGGATGATCGTAAGCAAGACAAAAAGCTGGAACCTGCCACCATCCACGCTCCCTACCACATCGCCCGCTACCCGATCACCAACGCCGACTACGCCCGCTTCCTCGCCGCCAACGGGCCTGACGGCTACGATCCGGATCAACCTTGGTGGACAGCAGAGGGGCGCACGTATCTCTTGCCGGGAGGGCCGCGCTACGGATCTGATGAACCAAAACAGATCCGCCACCCCCGCTTCTGGTCGGTCGTGCGTTATAATAACCCCATGCAACCAGTGGTGGGCGTAAGTTGGTACGAAGCCGCCGCCTACTGCCGCTGGCTGACGCTGGTTGGCCATGAGCAGGGCTGGCTCGCAGCCGATCAGATCATCCGCCTGCCTACCTGGTACGAATGGGAGCGCGCCGCCCGCCATACTGACCAGCGGCGCTACCCGTGGGGCGACACACCGCCTGACGGCGAGCGGGCCAACTATCAAGCGACCCAACTCAACGCCCCCGCACCAATCGGCTGCTTCCCCTTGGGTGCAGCGGCGAGCCAAGCCCAAGACATGGTGGGCAACATATTTGAATGGACAGCCAGCCCGTGGGAGCAGTGGGGGAAGGGCGAGAAAGACTTTACACCTTCGCAACGAGTAACGCTCAGTTACACCTATTTCGGGGATAGCACAGATGAGCTATGCTGCGGCGCCCGCGACTGGTTCGACCCGGACCTCTGGTACGACGACGGGGGATTTCGGGTCGTTCAGTCCCTCGCGCTCATTGAATAAGGCTTCTGGATGCTGAATGCTGGCTGCTGGCTGCTCTGTTCCTGAATCCTTGGGGGTCTGGGGGCGCAGCCCCCAGCCGCGCGAAGCGCGGGATCGCGCTGTAAAAAATAAACCCCTATGCCTAAAACCTTTCGCCATCTCTATGATCAGATTCATGATTTCACGCATCTGTTTGAGGCGTACCGCCGGGCGCGACGCGGTAAGCGACGACGTCCGGACGTGGCCGCTTTCGAGTTTCGTTTTGAAGATGAGTTACTCTGCCTCAGCGAAGAGTTGCGTGATGAGACCTACCGCCCTGGGGCGTACCGACGTTTCTATGCCGTCGAGAATGGCAAACGCCGGATCATCAGTGCAGCCCCCTTCCGCGACCGCGTGGTTCACCATGCGCTGTGCGCATTGATCGAGCCAATCTGGGAGGCCCGCTTCATCTACGACAGTTATGCTTCGCGGCCCGCACGCGGCACCCATGCCGCCCTGACGCGCGCCCAACATTTTGCTCGTGGCCATCGCTACGCCTTGCAGCTTGATGTACGCGAGTTCTTTCCCTCAATTGATCACGCCATCTTACGCGATCTCCTAGCGCGACATATTGGTGATCAGCGCATCCTAAACCTCATTGACCAAATTCTCATTGGTGGTGCCAACGAGCTACGCGAGGCGTACACCCCAGTCTTGTTTCCTGGTGACGACCTCTTCGCACTTGCCCGTCCGCGTGGTCTGCCGATCGGCAACCAGACAAGCCAGTTCTGGGCGAATGTGACGCTGCACCCACTGGATCTCTTCATCAAACAGACGCTAGGTTGCCGGGCGTATGTGCGCTACTGCGACGACCTTCTGCTCTTTGCCAACGACAAGCCAACATTGCACCGCTGGCGTGCGCAAGCAATCGCTTTTGCCGCCAATCTGCGCCTCGTGTTCCACGAAGGGCGAGCGCAAGTGGTTCCCGTAGCGACAGGACTGCCATTTCTGGGTTGGCATGTCTTTCCCTTCCGACGACGGCTCAAGCGTCGCAATCTACTCGCCTTTGCGCGTCGCTTTCGACAGTTGTGCGCCTGTTACGCCGCAGGGCGTTGTACGCGGGCCGACATTGATCAACGGCTCCAGGGGTGGCTCGGCCATGCTCGCCAGGGCAACACCCTGGCATTGCGCCGATCCCTTTTCCGCGAGCCTCTTCCCAAGCGAGGTAGCAGATGAGCGCTCCTGCTCGCCAATCACCGATCTTCGTTCGCACCTATGATCTTCTCCAGTGGCTCCTGCCCCACACCAGTGGCTGGCCACGCAAATACCGCTTTACACTCACCCAAGAGCTTATACGAGCAGCCATGCGCTTTCAGGAGCGTATTCTTGAGGCGACCCTTACCGGCGAGACAGCGAAACGTCTTGAGCAGGCCGATGTCGAACTGCAGAAAGTACGGCTCTACCTACGGCTCGGCTATGATCTACAACTCATTGCTCCCAAGCAATACGCCCACGTCTCTGAACTACTTGGTCACGTTGGGCGACTACTGGGCGCGTGGCGCAGCAAAGGCGGCGTCACGCCATCGTAGACAGCCCTCAAGGGCTGTGGGCCGCCCCGTGACCGCCGAAGCGGGCCGGTTGCATGGAGGAACCGGTAAGCTGCGGCGCCCGCAACAGGAACAACCCGAACAACAGGAACAACAACAGGGGATTTCGGGTCGTTCAGTCCATCGCGCCCGCAAGGGTCAGTCAGTAATCCGCCTAGCTCAAGGGCTAGCGGCGCGACCACAATGAGCGCGAGCGCGGGGTCTGGCCTCGTCGGGAAACCGGCGAAAGCGTGAACCCCGGCTTCGGCAAGTCGCGTGTGAACCCACGCAAACGTCGGAGCCGGGGTGTACCATACAATCACAGAAATTCCACAAGGTTCAATTCAGTGCTCATCACCGTCATTGAACACGCACGCATTCCGTTATACACCCCTACCGCTAAGGCGTCGCGTTAAGTTTAGCCAGCGCCTCAGTTGGCGTCAGTGTAGGCACGAGCAGTGCGGCGCGCTCGCGCTGTTCGCGGTCAAGTGAGACCAGCGCACATCGGTAACGCCGTGCCACTGCTACATACATGGCATCGGCACCGCGCAGGGCGCGGTCGGCTGCCAGATATGCCGCTTCTTGCGCCAACTCTGTATCGAGCGCGACAAATGTGACATTCGGCAGTGTGGTCAACAGATCGATAAAGATCCTCGCCCGCAGCGGATCACGAAATTCACGACTGAGCGCACCGGCTACTTCGGCTAAGACAAGCAGCGGCATCGTCACCGGCGTGTTTGTGATGGCCAATTGTTTAAGCAGCGCCCGACAGCTACGATGGTCAGGATCACGAGCATCCGCGTCACGCACGAAGACATTGGCATCAAGGGTGTACATCGTCTAACCCCTGGTCTCCCTGAGTGATCGCTGTGCGCTCACAACGGTCAGTTTCGAGCCGGGCTGCCGGATGCGCCTCCGGATAGGTGGCTCGAAGCTCGTCACTGAATGCGAACAAGCGCGTCCATGCCGCAGGCACGAACGCACTATCCACTGCGTGGGGCGTGGAGGGTTGCACGGTCATGGCGAGGGTTCTCGCCAGCGCCTCAATCAGCCGCGCTTGCTCTTGGGAGGTCAGTTGATGGGCCAATGTGAGTGTTTGCTCGAAGAGTGCCGTTGTCATATTCCATCCTTACCTTTCGCACATGGACGCATGCTGATAATTTTGTTGAGTATAGCATGGTAGTGCGTCCTTTCGCCAGAGCATTGCGCTAGGGAGTTTATCCAGTCTACCCTTGAATCCCGCTCAAACACCTGCTATAGTGCGCTCAGTTGATCATGGCGATGTGAAGGTATTTTCCCATGTCCACCCTCGCCCACCAATTTGTGGCCCGCCTCGCGGATGATCTCGCACGCAACCAAGCGCACGCAGCGCAGATGGTGACGGCTCTTGAGCAGCGCTTCGCCCACGACCGGCTGGCGGCGGCGACGCTGCTGCTTTTTGCGAGCGATCCCGCGAGTGGTGATCTGCAGGGGCGCTTGGTGCAGGTGGTACAGCAGCAGCTCACGGCCACGGAGTTGCAGGCGCTGCTGACGACGTTGCAGGCTGCGACGCCGCTGGTGCGGTCGCGCATTACCGCCGCCGATGATGCGCTGATCCAGGGGAGTGGCCATCGGGTGATTGCGCCGCCTGGGACGGTCGATCTGGCGACGAGTGCCGGTCAGCGGGGGCGGATTCTTGATAGCCCGATCACCATTGTTGGCGCGGGGCTGCCTACGCCCCCTGCGCCGTCGCTGCCACCCGCCGCTCCGCGCACGCCCATTGCCGACCCGACGCTCAGTGCCGATGGCATCCACTTCAGCTTTGGCCATGCGCTCATCATTGGCGTGGGGCAGTATCGCGATCCTGGCATCCCCAATGTTGCCACCACCGCTAATGATGCGCGCGCCTTGGGGAATCTGTTGCGCGACCCGCAGGTGGCGGCCTATCCCGATGCGCAGGTGCGCGTGCTGGTGGATGCCAAAGCGACACGCACCAATATCCTTGATGCGCTGAGTGAGTTGGCGCAGCGTGCGGTTGGTAGCACGGCGTTGATCTTTTTTGCGGGCCACGGTGAAGCGGTGGATGGGAGCTACGCCCTGCTCCCCTCTGATGCCGACGTGCATCGCCTTGCCGCGACGAGCATTGATGCGGCGCTCTTCCACCAACTCGTGGCGGAGGTGCGTAGCCAGGCCAAACGGCTCGTGGTGTTGCTCAATTGCTGCCACGCGGGCGGCGTGGGCGACGGCCTCCTTGCGGTAACAGATGGGCCGCTGAGCGGCAGCGCCCCACCCGCTGAATTCTACCGCCCATTGGCGGTAGGGAGCGGCCAGGTGGTCATCTCCTCTTCGCGTCCCACGCAGAAATCGGGGGCGCGCTCGCAGCAGAATCCGCAGCACACCACCTTCGGAGCCCACCTACTCGCGGCGCTGCGCGGGGGTGTGCCAGGGGATGGGCCAACCGTTGGCGTCTTCGAGCTCTTCGCGGCGCTCTGCGCCAGCGTACCCGCCGATGCACGCCACATCAACTATCAGGGCGCACCGCTGCGGCAAGAACCACTCTTCTACGCCAGCCACCTCGACAACAACCTCGCTGTGGCGCTGCGCCCGGGTTGGCAGGGGGGCACCCTCAGCAACGATACGCTTACTCAGGTGCGCCGCCTCGTCGAATTAGAATTGCAGCTTGAGAGCGCCGCGGATGGTGCGCCCCCCGCGCTACGTGCCGAGCGCGATGGCTTACTGGCGCAGCTTCTGGGCGAAGCGTGAGGCGGGCGCTGCCGCAGAAGAATAGAAGAGAGGAACGCAAAGAATCTCATCCCCTGCCCTAATCTGCCACGGCGTGAAAGATAGGGCAGGGGATGAGAGCTATCTGGGTTCTCTCAATAGCCTATTATGGCTGCGGAAACGTGCGATCAATTCAAGCGCCGCTGGCACCCCTACTCCCACCCCCCAATCGTAGCTGGGCCTTCGTGATCGGCGGGGGGGCCATCGTGGGGGCTGAGGGTCGGCTTGCGCCGCCGGTGGCTCAAGGGGCTGACCGACTCTTGCTCGTGGCCATCCTCGGTGGGCTGCTCCGGTGCTGTGACGAGTGACGAGTGGCAAGTGGCGAGTGACGAGTGGCGAGTGCTACCAAAGCTCATTGATATGCGCTGTGTTCTGATTTTCACTTAGACAAGGTTTTAGGATTACTTTACAGTTTGGTCTCCGACGGAGTGCCGACTTTAGTCGGCTGAGACCGCAGGTTGCCGTTAGATGCCGACTAAA
>NZ_NQWI01000192.1 GCF_002532535.1 Candidatus Viridilinea mediisalina | reverse complement strand
CAGCTAACTAGAGTATAGCGAATCTATTCGTGTTTGCAAAGCTCCTATAGTCTTGGTAGCGCGAAGAAGCCCTGGGCTAAACTTAGGTGCGCGGGCCGAAGGCCCGCGCACCCAGCATGTTGCCACTCTGAACAGGTACGATACGGGGTGATATAATGATCATCGGACGGTACTCTATTGCATTGCGGAAGTGGCGGCTGAGATCAGCAGGGAAGCAGACGAGTGCGAACTTCTGCCAGCAGTTCCTCGCACAGTCCATCCGGTTGGCTGATACCAAGTTCCTTCAGCACATCCTGCACGAGCGGCTGGCTCAGGAACCTGGGTGGATCATCCTTAGACCATAACCCGGCCTGCTGCATCTCGGTGCGCGCTCCATTCATGAGTTGCGGTGTTGGCTCGTTATGCGCGACATCGTTGCGTAGATCGCGAATTTTCTGAGTTACCGCTTTGCCAAATTTCGTCAGGCTGGTGAGCTTGAGATAGTGTTCCGCAATTTGATTAGCGCAGACCGCAGTATCATCGATCTGGTACCAATCTACTCCGTCCACTGTCTCTTTCCGAATAAACGGTCGCTTACGGTTCTCATCCTTCTTGGTCTTCGAGAGCGCAGCAAGCTTCGCAGAGTCGTTTTCGCGTACCAGTTCGTTGGGAGGAGGCACATGAAACATGAATTGGCGCTTGCTCGCATGCCGTGACGTTTTATCTCCAAGATAATCCCACAGCGCCGCCTCGAAGAAGGCCACCGTGCCATGCGCTGCCCGTGGAATATCTCCCGCACGGAGCGCAAATTCGACGCGCAAAGCGGCCCGCACGGCTAGGCGCTGGTGCTTCAGCACCGAAAGATCACACTCATCGGGTATTGGCAATGACGACGCAAAACAAGCAAGCCACTCAACCACTCTGGTCCATTCTTGACCGGGCTGATCTTTGATGTATGCGACCGCACCCCATGCGCCCAGCAAGTTGCCCTTTTCGATCAGTGATAAGGCTTGCCAACGCGCTCGGTAGCCGGAAGCTGGATGAAACCTTTCTTCAATAGCCCGGTCAACCTGCTTGGCGATGGCGGCATCCGGCACTTCCAGTACGTCTACTTTTGCGCCTGTAGGAACCGCGTACAGGCGAGCCAGTTCCTCGATCACCGCGTTTACTGCAGCCATTCCCCCAGTTGTCGCCGCAAAGATCTGTGTAGGCTTCAGACCCTCAATCGCACCGGCTATAGCCTGCTCCAGGCGTGCCACAACTTCGCGGCGTACAACAGCATCGAGAGGGTTGGCTGGATCATCAAACCGTTCATTGCCTTCAAGAAATGCGTGACGTTGAACTTGAGAGATACCACGATCATAGAGGCGCTGTTCTAGCA
Organism: Candidatus Viridilinea mediisalina; assembly: GCF_002532535.1. Classification (GTDB taxonomy): domain Bacteria; phylum Chloroflexota; class Chloroflexia; order Chloroflexales; family Chloroflexaceae; genus Viridilinea; species Viridilinea mediisalina. The sequence continues at coordinate 4,283 of NZ_NQWI01000192.1, read as the reverse complement.
CTGCACCCGCAAAGCGAGGATCATCGTTCTTCTTACGGCGAGTCTCGAAGATAAGCGCGGCAACCGGTAGTTCGCGCAGTTCATTGGTGAAATAGTTGAGCACCGCGTCCAGTTTGGGGGTGCAGAGGGCCAGATCGCCAGCGGGGAGCACAGATGCTTTGTCGCCTTTTGCCTTTGCGACTGGCGGGTCAAGAACGCGCCACGCCCGCTGCTCGATTTGGTTGTGCAAGGTACCACACGTCTTGTCATCAAGTTCGCGGCGCACAACTCCATTTTCGTCGTTAACAACGATCTGAACATCCGTCCGACCAGTGGTCATAATCAATAAGCTCGTCAACGCTTGCCTCCTTTGCGATAACGACGTGCGCGCGAATGTGTGGTTCGCAGCTTCGTATGGAACGTATGGATATTTTCGTTCCCGTCTCTATCCTTTGCCCGCGGATAGTCGGCTGCATCGGGATGCTTGTGCCGATGCATAGCCAGCCACTCCTCCTGCATTGGCGACGGCGCGTAATGGCTCTTCGTCCAGGCGATGACATCGCCTGCGTTGTGTAACAGTGGCTTATCATCTACGCTATTGAGCAGCAAGAGCGCCTTGGCCGCGATGCGCACGCTGCCCCAGCCCAGGGGCCGTGCGTAGCCTAGTTTCGAGCAATAACCGTCTGCATGCTTACCCCCGATCACTTCATGGAACTGATGAGGACAAAGCGCAACGAGCACTGCGGCGAGTTCAGCCGGATCGAGATCGCGGAAGCGTAAGGTGAAGCGGAAGCGACGGCGCGGAGATGCAGTTCTTCTCGGTGTCCCACTCAACCCAGAGCATATCGCCGGGTTGAAATACTTCGTTCTGTGCCGCTGCAAGAATGCGCTCGCGGGCCTCGGCACTTGTTACCTTCTTGGGGACATCGGGATGCCGTTCGGAGAAGTGGCCATGATCGAGATCGATAAGATGGCGGATTGTTGCTAGGTAGCCCTCTCGCGCTGCTTGCGGAACGTCAGCAACTTCGGTCTGTGTATCACGAAGAATCCTTAGAGAGCGATGCACTTGTGGCTTCGCGTTAAGCTGCTCGCCCGCCCCCTGACCACCACGATACGGGGCACCATTTCCATTTCTATCTTCAAAGCGATAGTCAAATCTCTTTGTCCTCTTGTTGTACTCAAGCGATGCAGGGAACAGTTCCAACTTCATTGGAACGCGAACTTGATAATCATCACCAAGCAGCATCGACTCTACGCCATCCGATGGTACTCGATCCAGTCGTGGAACGAGAAATCGCCGCTCAACCTTATCTGGAAACATCGCGTTGGGCCGGTACGAATAGGAGCGTTCAGCTACGCGCTCCATCGGGGCACCGAGTAACGCGCCTAACTCGTGCCGAAGCAGACCCTTGAGCGTGTCGCCAGGAATGATGACCGGACGCTCGCCCCACGGCGCACGTAGCGGGCAAAGCACGGCCTTCTTGTCAACGATCTGGCCGATGCCATGTAGGTTGGCTGGAACCAGCCAGTCTACATCCTCAGTACCAACAGTTCCCCGTTCCCAACCAACCAAGAGCGGGGTCAGCGTCTCAAGTTCAAAGCGGATTTCACCCGATAACCTGCCAGCACTGCTCGTCCCGTCGTGCCAGACGGGTTCAGCAGTAGAAAATGCTTCGGGGAGCGCAACGAAGCCGTAGGGCTTTTTCCGCAGGTCAGGTGGTGCCTCCTCTGGCTGGCGCTGTACGCTGCCGGGTTGCTGAGTTTTTCTAAAATCGCCCTTGCATCAGCATGTCCCCAACTTTTTGCACCAGCCGTTGTCGGATTGAGGCGATCTCTGATCGCCTCCGTGTTGCCGCGTTCGAGATCGGCAACCAGATCGAACCACTGTGACAGGCTGGGCTTACGCTCCATAGCCTTCGGCGGCTTCGCCAGGGCCTTACGCTCATCAAACCACTGGCGTGTTTGTGCTGCGATGACTTCCGTGGGATCGTCTTCCACTGCCTGCGGTTCGTCACATCCAACGGGGTCACTTGTGATCCCCGGCAGCACTTCGTCGAGGCGAAAATGCCCAAACCCCTCGTGGGTACGTTCACCCAACCACTCTCCCTGCGCCGCTCGGCGTGCCAGTTCAGCGACACCCGTTCCTGTAACCTCGAAGACAGAACCCCGCCGAATCGCTGCCGCCGGCATGCGCCACAAACGCGATGTACCGTTGAAGCCATGAACCATCACCCAGTCCTGCATTGATTGCTCAATCCGCAGGCTATCCGTTCCAATCAACGCTTGGAGCGCTGCTTCATCCAGAGCCGTACGCCAGCGCAGAAAATCGTCGCGCACGAGGAGATCCGCAGTCAGGATGAGGCGGAATGTCTTGCTTGAATCAAGGATCGCAAGAGGAGAGGGGCCAATGCTTGTGCGAGAGAGGCCATGGCATCTGGCGAACCGCAAAGCTCAACGAGGAAATGGGTCTCCTCCACAATCTGCTCAGCAGAGCGGATCGCAGTTCGTAAGCAACAGTTTCAGGCGCTTGGTCGGCGTGCCGATCTGCCGCGCTGTCAACGAGGCTTCCGCAAGCGCAAGCTTCAAACGACCAGCGCCCGTAGCGCGGCCACTGCCGAGCGCGTCAACCTCTTGAATGAGGCGCTGCAAAAGCGGCATATCACGCCTCGGCAATTCAACTGTGCCCACAAACTTCGTCCCTTTGGGTACAAATTCAATGGCGCGTAACGTGTCATCGTTTGGCGCACGATTATCATATGACTGACGGGCGCTTGAACGCCAGATGCGACACTCAGAGGCATCGCTCGTATACAAGGAGGTGAATAAGGCGCGTTGCTGCAGGCCGCCACTCCGACCAAAGAAATCACTCACCGTTTGCTCGTCGTGCAGCCTCCGTGCAGCATCGCGTAGTACGCCCTCGACGTGTGAAGCCCAGATGACAGGCCGACCGTGCCGGTCGCGGGCGAGCAGCGCATCAATGCCGCCGCCGCCGGAACCAGTACCAAAGTGCGCGTCGGCAAGCAATTCAGCCGTGATGTTGCAACGAATCCACTCTTCAGCCATCAACGACCCCCTGTTCATGCTGCGCTGTCTTGTTGCCCCTTCCTAACCGAGCGATTTCAGTGATCTCGATGAGATCAAGGAGCGGAGTAGTGGAGGGGCTGTCACCCGACTGCCAGACCGAGTTGACACCAGCGTCCTGCAGCGCTTTTTTCGCCTCTTGCGACAACTCGGCAAAAGCAAGTTCTGCCAAGTGTCGTCCGCGTGGGAGTTGTTCCACAAGATAGCGGAGTTGCGAACGCGGCGCATCTTTCAATTTCTCCGCGCTACACACGAGACCTTGAAGACTATTGAGTCCCTCGCCTAGCACGTCAAGTGGGCGCTGCGAGAGGACGCGCCGATCCTGAGCCGTGCCGCAGATCCAGTCGCGGCGACGAACCTCCTCGGGATCATCAACCCAAGTTGTGGTATAGACCGCCCAATCAACCACCGAGCGAGCCGGCTCCTTGCGCTCTTTGAGGCCACGGAAGCGCCGTTTGGCGGAACTGGCAAGCCGTTCTGCTACATCATGCAGGCGATGGATGGGAACCTTTGGATTCGCAATCACAACGCCCACCCCAAGCGTCAGTTTAAAGTCCCCAGTGTTTTCAGGTTGGAGCCTTTCTAACTCCTCACACAGCGCCACAACAAACGGTAACGCTTTCGCGGCGCGACACACGACCAAGAGATCATCGCCACCGAGCATGAGGATCACCAGCGGCACGACACCTGTTTCGTCTTCACACGTAGTTTCGATCGCCTTCTGCAGGGCACGGCGCAGAAGTACGCGATTTCGATGAAAGAAGTGCGCCCATTGCTCGTCAGTGCTGTCCGCGCCGTTGCCTACGCCGCTGCCTACGCCGTTGCCATCGGCGTGAATGAGTGCAAGGTAGCCAGACCTCACCAATTCGTGCAGATTCTGCGCTTGCTGTAATGTACCAAGCTTCGACGTTGCACGGAGTAAACTAGCAATGTCTTTCGCTTTGTACTCATCGGCATTTGCAGCTTTGTATCGGCGTGCAACATCGAGTGAAACATTGGCGTATTTATCCCCTTTGTCCTTGTCTATTTTATAGGTAATCTCTTTCGCCGCCAAGCCGCGCCCCGTCCACTGGCATGGTGCCAGCACCGGCAACTCGGTCGAGAGATAGGTGTGAGCTTTTTGATACTCTTTATCATTGATGCGGATGAAGACTTGTCATTGGATGCTCCTTCTTATTTGTCTCAACAGCTAACTAGAGTATAGCGAATCTATTCGTGTTTGC
>NZ_NQWI01000191.1 GCF_002532535.1 Candidatus Viridilinea mediisalina | reverse complement strand
GCAATCGGCAATCGGCAATCGGCAATCGGCAATCGGCAATCGGCAATCGGCAATCGGCAATCGGCAATCGGCAATCGCAAATGCTATTATACCCCACCCGCCAGCAGCTTAGGCGCCTGATACTCTGGCACAAGGCGCGGCAACAACTCCAAGAGCGCCGCTTCGTCGTGTTCCTCTACGCAGCGCTCAATCGCGGCGATGATCCAGGGGAGATCATCCTGCGCGAACATGGCATGCTCTGCTCTAAAGATTTTATCATGGCTGGTACGCCGATAGTACTCACCGTTGGCAAAGAGTTCCTCGAAGAGCTTTTCGCCGGGGCGCAAACCGGTAAAGACAATGTCAATGTCGCGCCCCTCCTCCAGACCAGAGAGGCGGATCATGTCACGCGCTAAGTCTACCACACGGATCGGTTCGCCCATTTCGAGCATAAAGACCTCCCCTTGGTGGCCGAGGGTGGCCGCTTGCAGCACCAACTGCACCGCTTCGGGGATGGTCATGAAGTAGCGGCGCATGTCGGGATGGGTGACGGTAATGGGGCCGCCGGCGGCAATCTGGCGCTTAAAGCTGAGGACGACGCTGCCGCGACTGCCGAGGACGTTGCCAAAGCGCACGGCGGCGTAGGAGCGTTGGCTGCGTTGCGCCGCTTGCAGCACCAAAAACTCGGCAAGGCGCTTCGTCGCGCCCATGATGCTGGTTGGATTGACCGCCTTGTCCGAGGAGATCATCACAAAGTGTTCCACCCCCACCTCTTCAGCCGCTGCGAGCAGGTTGCGCGTCCCCAAGACGTTGGTGCTGAAGGCTTCAATCGGATTGCACTCCATCAGCGGCACATGCTTATGGGCTGCAGCGTGGAAGACCAATTCGGGCCGATGTTGCGCAAAGATATACTGCATGCGCCGCGCATCGCGGACATCGGCAATCAGTGGTTTCAGTTCTATCCTACGATGGAAGTCCTGCTGCACCTGATTGAGATCCTGGATCAACTCAAAGACACTATTCTCACCGTGGCCCAGCACGAGCAACTGAGCAGGGGCGCAACGCAACAATTGGCGGCAGAGTTCACTCCCAATCGAACCACCGCCGCCCGTCACCAACACACGCTTACCACGCACCAACTGGCGCACCGCCGCAATATCGGTCTGCACCGGCTCACGGCGCAGCAGATCGCTAATCTCCAGCTTGCGCAATTGGCTCACCGTAAACTTGCCATCCAACAACTCGGCAAGGCTCGGCACCGTCAACGTTTGCACCCCCACCTGCTGACACATATGCATAATCGCACGCACCTCTTTACCAGGGGCCGAGGGCATCGCAATAATCACCTGAGCTACGTGATAGCGGGCCACAAGCGCTGGCAGGCTTTCACGCTGACCAAGCACCATGCTGCCATGGATCACCAAGCCATGCTTGAGCGGATCATCATCGAGCAGACCAACCACATGCATGCCAAGCTGCGGATTCTGGCGCAACTCACGCACCACCATCGCCCCGGCGTCGCCGGCACCAAAGACCAGTACATGTGTTCGCGCACCAAGCAACGGGCGCGGTTGTCTTTGCTGCGCCCACACGCGCATAGCCAAACGCGGGCCACTCACTGCCGCCAACGCGAGGGGCAAAAAGATCAGCGGAATCGAACGAGGAATACGCAAAGCAGGCTGCATGAAACTAACCAGATAGACAATCCCGCTAATGATCAGCACCGCCCCACCAACCACTTGCAGTAGTGCCAACAATTCATAAGTTGAGACATAGCGCCAAGCACTCTGATAGAGCCGGGCATAGAAGAGCAACGGAGGAAGAACCAACAGCGCCAGGCCGCTCATCAGCACAAAGCCCCAGACATGCGTCTGAAGATTGAAGGTATCGAGACGCAGCACAAAACTGGCATAGACGGCTAGCGGGATCAAGAGCAGATCCACAGCCAGCAGGTGGCGATTATGTAGTGAGCGCATGATGACCTCCGAAGGGGTGGCGAAGCCACCATTATGTAAGGATACAGCAACGAGAAAATAGAAAATAGATTTGCAGCATCTATGTAAGGATACAGCAACGAGAAAATAGAAAATAGATTTGCGGCATCAGGATGCGCTGAATGTATCCAAACTATAAACGTCAAAAGGGCTATGGTTAGCCCTTTTGCTGACGCCGGTGGTGACAGGTTATAGCAGTGATGAGTGATGAGTGACGAGTGATGAGTGACAAGCAAGGTATACCGTTCTTAAAGGCTGTCTGAAAAGTCTATGAACTGGTGTTGGAGTGCCGGCTTCAGCCGGCTAAAGCCGGCACTCCAGTGCGTACCCATTAGCTTTTCAGACAGCTTCTTAGAAGTCGCCCTGTGTAGGGGCACGGCGCTGCCGTGCCCCTACACGGCCTCCCGCAACGCCGCCACCACCCGCTCCACCTGGGCTGCGCTCATGACACTCGAGAAGGGCAGGGCCAGCGAGGTCGCGCCGAGCGCCTCGGTCACCGGGAAGTCGCCCCATTGGTAGCCGAAGCGCTCACGGTAGAAGGGCTGCAGATGGATCGGCGTGAAGTAGGGGCGGCTAGGGATGCCCAACGCGGCCAAGCGGCCCATGACGACGTCGCGCTGGGCGGGTGGTTGGATGCGCACCACGTAGACAAACCAGCTCATGCGGGTGGTGGTAGAGACAATGGTGGGCCGTTCAACCCCCGCGACGTTGGCGAGGCGCTCGTTGTACCAGGCGGCTACTTGAGCGCGTTTGGCCAGGAGTTCAGCGAGGCGCTCCATCTGGACACACCCCAACGCGGCGCTCAGTTCGTCGAGGCGGTAGTTGTAGCCCAGGCGCGTATGGTTGAGCCACGCATCAAAGATGTCGCGCCCCTGATTACGCAGGCTGTGAAAGAGGTGCCACCAATCCTCGCGCGCCGTGACAATCATGCCCCCCTCGCCCGTCGTGATCTGCTTGTTGGGGTAGAAGGCAAAGACCGCCGCCGCGCCAAAGGTTCCTGCCTGCTGGCCGCGATACTCTGCGCCCAGCGCCTCGCATGCATCCTCAATCACCACGAGATCGTGCGCCTGGGCCACCTGCAACAGCGGCGCCATATCAGCAGGCTGGCCAAAGGCATGCACCGGCAACAACGCCCGCACGCGCCCCGTCACCCCTTCCGCCCGCAACGCAGGCGGCAACCAACGTTGCGCCGCCGCGCCACCCGCCTGCAGATCGGCCACCGCCTGCGCCACCAGATGGGGATCGATATTGCCCGTGAGCGGATCAACATCAACAAAAACGGGCACCGCCCGCTCGTAGAGGATACAATTGGCCGAAGCAATAAACGAAAAGGGCGTCGTAATCACATAATCACCCGCCGCCACCCCCGCCGCAATGACACACATATGCAGCCCACTCGTCCCCGCATTGACCCCCACGCCATAGGGGATGCCGACATAGCGGGCCAGGGCTTGCTCAAACGCCTCCAACTGCGGGCCAATACTCAATGGCGCACCCTGCAAAACGGCATTGACCGCCGCAACTTCGGCAGCCGTAAGGTCGGGGCCAGACATGGGAATGGACATAGATGAGCTTTCTATATAGGCTCAGGTAGCATCCGCCGGCTAAAGCCGGCACTCCAGCGCGTACCCACTAGCTTTTCAGACAGCTTCTTATACCAATTACCATTGAAGAGGCCGCATGCCTAATGACATTCAAGCGCATTGAGACGCCATGTCCGGCTATCAGCTATCAGCTATCGGCTATCGGCTATCGGATTTGGTATTAGTTCTACTCACCCCCCCGCTGCGCCAGCCACTGCTCCAGATCGTCGCGGCCAGTGAAATCGAGCAGCGCCTCGGCGAGATCCAGCATCTGCGTGGCGGGAAGGGCTTGTATCTGTCGGGTCAATGGTTCACTCAACGGCCCACAGCGGCGCACGAGTTGACGCAGGAGCAACTCAAGATGACCCTTTTCGATACCCTTCTCGATACCCTCTTCGACACCTTCTGCCCGTCCCTCTTCCTTCCACTTGCTGATCAAGGGGGATTCGGGGATGCCGTAGCGATCATAGCGAATAATCTGTTCGGCCATTGCTGCAAGCTCCTTATCCGTACACAAGAGGAGGAATTCGGTCAAGAGTTGCTCTTGGCGCTCGCCACTGGTCTGCGTCATAATCTGGTGGATCGCTTGGGTCAGGATGGGCTGCGGATCGCGCAAGCGCGTCTGCCCGATCAGCGCCAGCAGCGCAGGACGGTTCAAGCGTAAGAGAGCCTCACCATCCAGTTGCCAGAGATGGATGACCTGGTAGTGCCAGGCGAGATAGGTCTGGCCCGCGAGGTTGGTGCATTGATGTGCGCCCGTGTCGCGCGCCCCTGCCCCGCCCACATACCATACCACACTGTAGACCGGCATGTTCCGGTAGGTTGTCGTGAGCCGCGTCTGGTAGTCGAGCATGCGTAGCGGCATGGAACGTCTGCTTCCCGGCCCTTGGAATTCGAGGTGGAGAATCACCTCACGGCCAGTGTTCAGAGTGACAAAAAAGACCAGATCGCTATCGAGTTCGTCCGGCGGGGGCGGCAACGTGCCAGGACGGGTAGTGACCCGCAGCACAGGGACACCAAGGAGCCATGCGGCCACATCATCAGCGGCCATCGTCACCAGACGTTTCAGGGGGTGGTTGGTTTCAAAGGGTTTCACCAAATGGGGGTAAACTGCCGCTTTTTGCGGTTCGCAGCCCCGGTTTGGCCCGTTCCAATGCAGTTTACGTGTTGGCACGCACCCATGAGGCGTTTTACCGCATTGGGAAGCCCTTCCCAGAACAGGTGAAACCCTTTGAAGGGTGGTTGGTTTCAGCCATAACGCCCTTCGCACCACGGTAGGGGAGCAAGACCGTTTCGTGCTCCTACTTATATACCGCAGAAAAGGGCCAAAAGGTACGGTTTTTGGCGGGATTTCACTACATTTCTCATCAGCGCGGCAACGGGCGGGCAGGCACCCCCACGACGGTGGTGTGTGGGGCCACGTCGCGGGTGACGCAAGCCCCCGCGCCAATCACGGCGTCGTGGCCAATCACGAGCGGTGTATCTTGTGTTCCATTGATAATCACCGCTCCGGTACCTACGTAGACCCGTTCGCCAAGTTGCACACAGCCTGAAATGTGTACGCCCGGTGCCAACGTCGCATAGTCAGCAAGAATCACGTCATGGCCAATGGTGCAATCAAGGTTGATCTGAACATGGTTGCCCAAGACAATATTGGTGGTCAAGATGGAACCCGCGCAAATCACCGTTCCAGCACCGATCTCAAGCCACTTCGAGCGTTCGACACGGGGATGCATAAGCGTTGCAAATGGCACACCAAGGTCAGCCACTTTAGCCATCAGCGTTTGCCGCACCGCAGGCGCACCAATAGCGGCAATAAGCTGCGCTTGAGGAAATTGTTGCGCTGCCGCCACTAAACCTGTGACTGGAATATCATTGAGTATCTGGCCATGCTTGGCTTCATTATCATCAATGAAGCAGACAACCTCGTAGGTCGTGTTCGCATCACTGCACGCTTCAGCTAACCAAGCAACTTCACGTGCAAAACCGCCCGCACCGTAGATCATAACTTGCTGCTTGGTCATGTTATACCAATTACCATTGAACATTCCGCATTGTTGTGATACACTGAAATTACCCGTTTTCGTGTCGAGATCAAAGAG
>NZ_NQWI01000021.1 GCF_002532535.1 Candidatus Viridilinea mediisalina | reverse complement strand
GCTTCGCCCTCCCCGAACCCCTCCCTTTTACGACATAGTACACCTATGCCGCATCACGATCTTGCGCGGCGTTGATCAGCGGGAAGTTTGGCCCTGTGTAGAAGAGTTGCCCATTGCGCCATTCGGCGAGGCCCACGGCAGAGAGCCATGCCGCGACAGTGAAGGCGCGGCGGTGTGCGGTGCTGTCAGCGAGGGGCGCGAGGGTCTGGAGGGTTTGGGCAATGCCACGCCGATCTAGCCCGTTGGCAATGCGCATGGCAAGTACCACCGTGCGGGTGGGCTCGCGCTGGAGTAGCAGCCGACGCAGGTAGGTGCGCTGTTCCACGCGGTTGCTGCGTGCAAAACCGCGCCCAAGAATCGTCAGCGTCAACTCGTCGCCGGGCTCGCCGGTAGCTACAAGGCCCAAGATGCGGGCTGCTTGGGTATAGTATTGGCCCTGCCGAGCCACCTTCATGCCGATATATTCAGCAATAGCCTCGTTGGTGCGCCAGCCACGATCAATCGCCTCCGGTACACGCGCTACGTCCCAGAGTTGATCCGCTTGTGGAATTGTGGTGGTTGCAAGACTCATCTAGCACCCCCTGAGTGTGCCGTCGCACCCTCACGAACATGCGTTTGCTACACATAATGATAGCGCATCGTAGCGATTTGTCAAGGGGGAATTTTTGTGGTGGGGTGGGGCGGTAGCTTTGACCATGTGAGCGATTCTTCATTTGAAAATCAACCTTCACCTGCCCACTCTGCGCCGGATAGCCCGCCCAATGGCTGCATGTACACTCCCAGACATTGCCCGCCATGTCGAGCTCCCCACATGGCGCGGCACCTGCCGGGCAGCAGCCCACCGGCGCGGGCCGCCCTAGCTTACTCGCGTCGTAGATCGCCAACTCTGGCGTCGGTTCCGCTTCACCCCACGGGTAGTTGTGCCGCTGGCCTTGCGTGTCGTAGGCTGCTGCTGCCTCCCATTCCGCTTCAGAAGGCAGGCGCACAACATAGCCGCTGGACTGCATCTGCTCGCTCAACCACGCGCAGTAGGCAGTCGCCTCGTACCAGCTTACGCCGATCACCGGCTGGTTGGGGCTGTTGTAGTCCGCACCACGCCATTCCCGCGGCTCAGTGCGCTTATTCCGCTGCTTCCACTGCCAACCATTTTTTGTCCACCAGCGCTCCGCATCGGGCGCGTAGCCCACTTCAACAAAGGGGGCAAATTGAGCAACGGTGATCGGGTAGCGGGCGAGCCAGAAGGCGGGGAGGGCTATCTCTGCCGCTTGCTCATCTGCATCCCACCCGCCAATCTGGTAGCTCCCTCCACGCACGTAGCACCAGTAGCCCACGGGCTGACCAAACTCTTCGTTGCGTCGCGCCAATTCTGTCTTCCACTCCTCCAGCGTCACGGGGTAGCGCGGATCGCCCAGGTCGCCGAGCAGGAAGCCGACCCGTACCCGTTCGGCGACGGGCAGCGGTTGGGCGCGGTCGGCGAGCAGGGTGACCAGGCCGCGCCGCAGGTCGGCTTGTAGGCCCGCGACATCCACCTCCTGTTCGCGTAGGTAGCTCCAGTCACGATCATGGCCCAATTCAGCCGCGAGGATGAGGTCGCGGTACCAGCATGCATCTGTTTTGGCATGTTCCCCTTCATGGCGCATGATCAGGGTACGCAGGAGCTTCTCGACCAAGTAGGGGTTGGTGGCTTGAATGACGCCAAGCCCCAAGAAGATGGGTTCGCGCCAGCGATCCTCCTGCCGACGGGCAAGCACTTGGGCGACGGGATCGCGGCTGAGGAGCAGGTGAAGGCCTGCACAATGTTCTTGCAGTGTGAGGTGGGCGAAGACGTAGCTGCTTGGGCCATCGGCGGTCAAGAGGCCGCTGCGCTGCTCGAAGTAGCTGAGGCAGCGTTGGGCCGCGCCCCAAGCATCGGGGAGCTTGGCCTTCTCGAAGAATTCGATCAGGGCGTCGCGCACCCGTCCCCGTTCGAGCCGCCCGCGTCCGTCGTGGGAGGAACCCGCGAGATGCGCTTCGTAGGAGAGCCGGTCGAGCAGCGGGCGCAGACGCTCGCTCGTCCAGTCGGGGCAGCCAATCGCGTCGGCAAGGCTCTGCCCAGCGCGCACCTTGTCCCATTGGCCCAGCAAGAGCTCCAAGATCTCCTCGTAGAGCTTGGGCCGATCACGGGGCAGGATGCCGCGCCGAAAGAGCAGCAGGGCCATTAAAGTCAGCAGCAGCGGGGTAGCGGCGCAGCGGAAGGAGCAGGGGCAGGCGGCGGCGCTGCGCATGCCAGCCCACCAACTCCGTCTCTGGCCCACACTGATCGAGGCCACGACATGCCAAGACCCAGGCCACATGGCGCAGCAGGGTACTCTTGCCGCTACCGGGATCGCCCAAGATAACGAGGCGGGAATGATCGTGTAGCGCCTCACTCACCACCGCATGGCGTGCTGCACTATCCGGCTCGCCACTCGCAGCGTCACGCTGCCATGTCGCCACAATAGCGCGATCAGGCAGCGCATAGTCGGGGTGAAGCTTGCGTTGCAACGTCTTCTGAGCATCATTCTTTTCAAACAGAGCCGCACACGCCCGCTGATCATGAGTCACCACAGGAATCTGGCGTTGCACCGCCAGCATCACATAGACTCGCGCCAAACTGACGCCCTGCCCCTCGGCCAATGTGCCATCGAGACCGCGCAGCGGCAGGCGGCGCAACGCACCGGCCAGGGCTTCCAGGTAGCAGACAAGGCGACGGCGCTCCGGCTCGTGCGGATCGCGCTGGTAGATAATGGTACCGAGATTGACGCCAACCACAACGCCATCGATCCGCGCATCATCACTCAACGTGACACTACCCTCGGTTGTCTCTTTCACGACATCCCGCCCCGCCACATCGCCCGTTGTCACATTGCCGGTCTGTGCGCCGCGCAGATCCACGCCGGTGGAAGATGCGGCAGCCGATTGCGCCAACAGGCGTTGTTGCTCCGCTGGCGGAAGCGACTGGAAACGGGCAAGGAGATTGTCGCTCATCGTGAGATCTTTCGTGTGGAATGGCTCTGCGGAATGCAAGAGAACAGGTAAGGGAAGCAGAAATCTTCAAGTATCCCAGCAGCCTGTCATGCTGAATAGTCCATGGGCGGGCATCGTAGTGCCGACTTATGGTCTTCCAGTAAATAATCCGCTAACCAGACCTCGCAGATCTGGCATATCTATCAGGTCTAGTCCGTGCCGCGACACCGGATTAATTTCTGGAAGACCATTAGTCGGCTGAGGTCTTTGACCGCGATGGGAAGCCGACTAAAGTCGGCACTACCTAGGCGCAAACATGAACGTTCTTACGAACCTTTGCTCAGGGTGGAAAAGCAACGGGGCAATCAAAAACATCCGCCTTCCATGGGAGCGCGGGCGTCTCGCCCGCACCTATGCCATTGCGGGCGAGACGCCCGCGCTCCCAGGCGGCCAGAACGTTTGCTTCTATAGCGACGGATAGGTCTTTGGGATGCCCAGGATGGCCCTCACCCCCTACCCCCTTCGGCAAGCTCAGGGCACCGCCTCTCCCACGTTGTGGGAGAGTGGCGAAGACACCGCGGTTTTGTTGCATTCCTTTGCGCTCTTTTGCGGCAATGAATACATGTTCTGTCCGCCCATAAACGCTTGCGGGCGAGGGGGAAGGGGGGTGAGGGTGAAAGAGCGCATCTCCATCAGGACCCCCCCGCTGCATAGCTACAAGTGGAACGTGAGTGCCACGCGCCCAAACTGTACCCGTGCGCCGTCGTGGAGCGGTTTGGGCTGGTTGGGCTCTAGGCGCACGCCGTCAATGCGGCTGTAGTTGGTGCTGTTGAGGTCGCAGAGCATCCATGTGCCCTCGTTGTGCAGGATGCGGGCATGCTGACGACTCACGCCGCCCGCTTCGCCACCATATGAGGTGAGGTCTACCTCGGGGTAGATGTTGCTCACTGGGTCTTCGCGTCCAACGATGATTTCGCTTTTGTTGGTGGGCAGGTTGATGACATGGCCGCCGTCTACGACGATGAGCCGTGGGCCTGCGGCTGGGGGCGCGGCGGGCGGTGGGGGCGCGGGGGCTGCCGCTGCGGGGGCGGGGGCAGCGGGTGGCGCTGGTGTGGCCGGCGGTGCAGCAGCAGGGGCAGGGGCGACACTCACGCCCAAGGTGTTCAATTCGCCCTCGGCGCGGGCTAAGGCTTCCCGCGCATCGTCGAGGCCGGACAGTACGGCGGGGGGCGTTGCGGCACCAAAGGTGGCCTGCATCTGCTCGAATTGGGTGATGATCTGGCGCTGACGGGCGACCTCTTCCTCGAGCGCTTTGATGACGGCAGGATCAACCGCTGGGGTGCTGGGTAGCGCCGCTAGGGCACTCTGGGCTTTGGCCAACGCTTGCCGCGCTTCGTCGAGGCCGGATAGCACGGCGGGGGGCGTTGCGGCACCAAAGGTGGCCTGCATCTGCTCGAATTGGGTGATGATCTGCTCTTGGCGGGCTATCTCTGCCTCCAATTCGCTGCGCTCTGGGCCTGCGTCGGCTGGCGCGGGGGGCGGTGGTGCAACCGGATCGGGCGCGGGGGCCGCTTCAGCCACAGGTGCAGGCGCAGGTGGCTCTGGTTCGGGCATGGCCACGGGGGGCGGGGGCGGCGCTACAGGCTCTGGCGCAGGCGTCTCTGGCTCTGGCACTGGCTCTGGCACGGGTGCGGCAGCCGGGGGCGCAATGATGGTGGCGGCGTCGTGTTCATCCACTGGCGCGGGGGCCGGCGGGGCTGGCTCCGGTGCGGGCGCAGGCGCTGGTGGCTCTGGCGCTGGCGCGGGGGCGGCAGCCGGGGGCGCGATGATGGTGGCGGCGTCGTGTTCATCCACCGGCGCAGGGGCGGGCGGGGCTGGCTCCGGCACAGGGGCGGGCGGGGCTGGCTCCGGCTCTGGCGCGGGGGCAGCCGCCGGGGGCGCAATGATGGTGGCGGCGTCGTGTTCATCCACTGGCGCGGGGCTGGCCGGGGCAGCCGCTGGGGCAGCCTCTAGATCGGCGCCGCAGTTGTCGCAGAAGCGTTCGCCGGGCAGCACCGCCGCCCCGCACGACCAACAGGTGCCATTGGCGGCACTCGCTATCGGTGCGGTTGGCGTGGGTACTGCGGGTGGGCTTGCCACCGGCATCGGGGCTAAGGCCGAACTGAGATCGGCACCACAGTTGTCGCAAAAGGCTTCGCCGGGCAGCACCGTGGCTCCGCAAGCGGGACAGAGCGGCGCGGCGGCGGTGGGCATATCGGCGGGTGCGACTGGGCTAGGTGGTGGATTTTGGGCCTGCAAACGGGTACCACACTGGTCGCAGAAGCGGTTGCCTGGATCATTCTGGGCACCGCAGGTGGGACAAGCTATCATACGTGGTGCATCCTCTCTATGTGGTGGGTTATACCATTTACAATTGTAGATTGCAGATTGCAGATTGCAGATTGCAGATTGCCGAACATGGCGTCCCAATGGGCGTTAGCGTTCTTGATCATGCGGCATGTTCAAGGGTAATTGGTATTACTCTTCGAGCTTCTGCGTTAAACGACGGGTAGCGTAACGGATCTCTTTCTGCGTCTCGGCACTCATGCCACTGCCTTGTTCAAGTTGGTCGGCTTGGAGTTGCGTGGTCTTGGCCAACTCCAGTTCACCCATATCGAGCAGGCGGGTAGCAGCGGCACGCAATTTCTGCGTCGCACCCGCAGTATTGCCCAGTTCCACATCGGCCAAAGCGCGGGTCTGGAGCTTGAAGGCGGTCACCCGTTCAACCAGATTCATCACCCGTGGGCTGAAGGCGGGCGCTGCGGGATCGCTGCTGAAGGCGAGTAGGACATCCTGTTTCAGCACTTCTTCTTGGGTCTGGCCGACGGGCGTGAAGTGCAACTCGGCCTGGGCTATGCGGAAGGAGCCAACCACACGCGGCGGGATCATGAGTTCAACCACCAGGCTGTTGGTCTGGCCAAAGACCAGATCGCCCAGGCGCACGGCAACTTCGTTTTCGCCAATGGGCTGGTAGCCAAGATTGGCAATCGTGGGGGTGGCCCGATGGACCGCCCGTGGGGTCGCCTCGCGCACAAGGCGCAGCAGTAGGCGGGCAGAGGTGGCAGCGGTACCTTGGGCGTCCTGCACGGTACGCTGGAAGAAGGTGGTAATCTGGTCGGCCTCGGCAATATAATCGGAACTACCGCCGGTCGCCTCGGCGAGATCATCGAGCA
The DNA here is from genome assembly GCF_002532535.1 of Candidatus Viridilinea mediisalina. GTDB lineage: Bacteria > Chloroflexota > Chloroflexia > Chloroflexales > Chloroflexaceae > Viridilinea > Viridilinea mediisalina. The sequence goes on along the minus strand of NZ_NQWI01000021.1, from coordinate 54,947 downwards.
ACTTTTCGTTCCATTCAGCCCCCAGGCCCAAAGCGGTAATCCGCACCCCGGCGGTACCGAGGTCGCGGGCAATGGAACGGCAAAGCTCCTCATCGCCCCAGGTCTGGCCATCGGTCAGCAGCAGCATCTGGCTGAGCCGTTCGGTACCAGCATATTTTTGCAACTCCGCTTGACCCGCCTGCATACCAAGCGACATCGCCGTGCCGCCGAGTTCCGTAATTGTATCAACGGCAGCCAAGAGGGCCGCCTTGTCTTTTGCCGGGGTTGCGGGCACCAAGGTCTGCACGGTATCATCAAAGATCACCAGCGAGACCACATCATCTGGCGTAAGCGTCTCGATTAGGCGACGGGTTGCCGCCTTCATGCTGGTGAGCTTGGCACCCTGCATGGAACCGGAGCGATCAAGTACGAGGCAGAAGTTGAGCGGCAGGGCCACTGCTGGCGGCGTGGCTGGCATCGCCTCAACCAGCAGGTAGCCAACCTGGGGTGTGCCTGTAACTGGTAGGGGTTCGCGTCCCCAGGTACAGGTGAGTTTCACGGCGTCGGGCATATGTTTTACTCCTTGTTTTGGGAGAGAGACGAAGGCACCGCTGTTTTGGTGCGTTCCTTTGCGGTTTTGAAACCATTCCTAAGAGGCTGTCTGAAAAGTCTATGGTTTGGTGTTGGAGTGCCGGCTTTAGCCGGCTAAAGCCGGCACTCCAGCGTGTGCCTCCTAGCTTTTCAGACAGCTTCTAAGATTCTTTCCGAAATCATCACCTACACGATCATCATCATGGTGGCACAACACAAAAAGGTCGTAAAGACGCCTGCCGCAATGCCTACGGCTGCATTCTGCTTACTCTGCGGGGTGGATTGGGGTTTGAAGAGGCTGATCATGGCAAAGACCGCCGCAGTTGGTCCGAGGATCAATGGGGGCATGCCAAGCAGAAGCCCAAAGCCTGCTAAGGCACTATCATCACCACCAGATAATTCACCTAGCAAAACCATAGCCATTGCAAGCACCATCCATCCCATGCTGATCACTCCCATCCAGAAGGCGATGCGTGAGGTGCTGATGCCTCCTTCTGGTGCTGGTGCGGGCGACGCTGCGGGTGTTGGTATTTCGACGCTGGGGTTGGGGTTAAGGTTGCCACTGGTGCGTAAGGCTTCGCGTAAGGCCGGGATGTCGGCGAAGCGCTGGGCGCGGTCGTTGTGCATGGCCCGCTCTAGAACCTCTGAGAGGGCAGTGGGCACGGCGGGGTTGAGTTGGGCCGCCGCTGGGATGCGGAAGGGTGTGTTGCTTGGGTCGTAGCCGGTCAAGAGTTGGTGGATCACCACGGCGAGGCTATAGATGTCGGAACGCTGGTCGGTTTGGCCGCGCCCGTACTGTTCGGGCGCACTGTAGCCCATGGTGCCAAAGGCTTGCGTATCGGCGGCTTGGCCCGGCTTGAAGAGGCGCGCAATCCCAAAGTCAATCAGCTTAAGTTGGCCCGTGGGCGTGAGCATGATGTTGGAGGGCTTGAGGTCGCGGAAGATGATCGGCGGGCGCTGGCTGTGGAGGTAGTGCAATACCTCGCAGAGTTGTTCCACCCAGGCGAACACTTCGGGCAGCGGACGGGGCAACCCTTCACGCTGAATGAAGCTTTGTAGGCTCTCCCCTTCAACCAACTCCATCACGAGGTAGCTCTTGCCATCCTCGGTGAAGTGGTCGGTTACGCGGGGCAGGTTGGGATGCTTGAGGCTGGCCAAGAGTTCCGCTTCGCGCCGGAAGGCTTCGGAGGCTTGCTGACGCTCTTGGGGATCAGTGATCAGCGCGTCGGTTAGCTCCTTCACCGCCCAGCGCACCGTACTCAGGCGCCGATCACTGGCCTGAAAGACAGCGCCCATGCCCCCTTGGCCCAGCTTTTGGGTGAGCTCGTAGCGATTCTGGAGTATCGCCAGGGTTGGCGCGGTAATCCGTGCGCCACATTCTGGGCAGAAGGCAATCCCTTCCGCCACCGGATTGGTGCAGTTTGGACAAGGATTCATGCGAATTTAACCAGAATTACGGCGATATTATCTTCACCACCAGCCTGATTGGCCGCTGCAACTAGGATTTCACAGGCGCTCTGAGGATCCTCCTCACGCACCATGATGCGTTCCATCTCAGGGTCGCGGGTCATCTCCCACTGGCCATCAGAGCAGATCATCAGCAGATCACCGGGTTGCACCCGTTCGCTAAAGACATCCACCTCGACCTCGGCGCGGTCGCCAAGTGAGCGCAGGATGGCGTTGCGCTGGGGGTGGGAATACATGTCATCGAGGCTAATCTGGCCCAAGTCAACCAGCCGCTGTACCAAGGAGTGGTCTTTGGTAATGCGTTGCAACTTGCCATCGCGGCAGATATAGCCCCGGCTGTCGCCGACATTCCCAATAATGGCGCGATCACCAATCACCAGCGCCATTGTCATGGTCGCGCCCATATCATTGCCCTGATTGCGGCTCTCGGTGACAATTGCATCATTGGCGCGCAGCACCGCCTTACGCACGATCTCTTGCGCGGCCTGTTGATTGAAGGGCACATCGGGTTGCATTGCTTGAATAAGATACTCGTGCATCAGCAATTCAGCGGTAGCACGCACAGCGATACCACTGGCAACTTCGCCGGCGGCGTGGCCACCCATACCATCGGAGACGATATAGATACCCCAGTGTTGCAGGTAGCTACTATTGTTGAGGCCAAGCTGTAGGGTCAGGAAGCTATCCTCGTTGTGATCACGCACAATCCCAGTATCGGTATAGGCCCCCACAATATGGCGCAGAGCCAACGGTTCGGTGCGATCAGCCAAGATCGCACGCAGGCGCGTGCTAATTGCATCGGCACTGGCCAATTCAGCGGTACGAATCTGGCGTAGTACCACCAGCAGACCATCATCGCTGGCACTGATCGCTTGGTGCGCTTCATCTTCGGTGAGCCGTTGGGTGGTGCGGGGGGTTTCGGTGAGTTGTTCGAGCAATTCGGCTAGGGCGGTGAGATCGGACTGCACCGCGGCAGCGCGCTCCTCTGCGCTAAAGCGGCGCAGATTGGGTACGCTACGCAGGCGCACGCCCCCCGGTGCAGCCTCGAGGTCAGCCGGGGTTACACTGCCCAAGGCGATTTCACTCTGGTGCAAGACATCTACGAGTTGCGCGAGGGTCGCCCCAACCATCAGGGCCGTCGTTTCATCCAAAGGCGGTTCCAGAGCAGGGCGGCCACTATCGTGCAACAGGGTCAAAACCTGCGCTTCCTCCTGCATCTGTTCAGCAATCTGGGGCAGCACCTCACGGGCCGCCTCATCAGTCAGCGTCGCCACCAGGGCCGCCCCCGTGAGGCTTGCCGTGGGACAAATCGTAGCCTGGTACTCGCGTTCAGTCAGGGCGGCACCACAATCATTACAGAAGGTATCCCCAGACTCATTGGCCGACGAGCCACAGGCCCAACAGCGCCGCCAGGGTTGCGTATCAACCACCGTCAAAACGCCCTCGTGGTCACCCTCAGGCAACGCAAAGCGCCCGGCAAAGAGGGGCGGAGTAGGCTGATGATCCATAGATATTTCCTCCTCCGGCAGACTAGGCAACGGCCCGGTCTTGCCGGTGCTAGGCACAGGTGCGCTCGCGTCAGCAGCGCACAAATTGGCAGCCAGCCACTGCTGGTCCTCCTCACTGGGGCGGGGGGCCGTTAGTGGCGCAGCACAGTTGTAACAAAAACGGGCACTGGCGCGGTTCTCTTCGCCGCAGAGCGTACAGATGGGCATGATCGATTCCTCTGCCTTATACCCGAGCAATCACTATAGTAATATTGTCGGAGCCTCCCCGTTGATTGGCCAGCGCAATCAGCCGCTCACAGGCGCGGTCGGCACTGGCTTCGGCCAGGAGCACTGCGGCCAACTCCTCATCCTCAACATAGCCGGTCAGCCCGTCGGAGCAGAGCAGCAGTTGATCGCCGGGGGCCAACGCTTGGCTCAGGGTATCAACTTCAACCCTAGCATCGCTGCCGAGCGAACGATATACAACATTGCGTTGGGGATGGCTACGCGCTTGGGCGGGCGTAAGTTGACCAATATCCACCAGCCGCGCCACCAAGCTATGGTCACTGGTCAAGGGATTCCATGTGCGCCCCTCATCAGTCAGCCCTTGGGCATTGATAAGGTAGGCACGGCTATCACCGACGTGGGCAATATGGGCGCGACCATCCACAATCACTGCGGCGGTGAGCGTGGTTCCTATCCCGCCCTGCTGCCCATAGTGCTGCCCGTGGCTATAGATCTGCTGATTGGCACTCGTCACCGCCTGGGTGAGCAGTGCGTGCCATGTCGCATCATCGTCGTTCTTGGGCACCCCACTACTCAAAGCGTTCGTCAGGGTCTGTTTGAGGCCATCGCGGGCGAGGGCGGAGGCGACTTCACCGGCTTGGTGGCCACCCATTCCGTCGGCAACGAGCAACAGGATGCCGACGGTGCCATCGCTGCGGGCAAACTCACCCGCGTAGAAGGTGTCTTCATTGAGTTCACGCACGCGGCCCACGTCGCTGCGCCCCGCGATCTTGATATTCAGCGACGGCGGCTTGCTCGGAGCGGAGCGCAGGCCAGCCTGTAGCGGGGCGCCACAGGCGATACAATATTTGGCAAACTCGCGGTTACCACGGCCACAGCGGGCACATGCGTGGGGCGCAACGCGCTGCGGCGGCAAATCGGCGCTAATGCGGACGGTTTCGCGCCCCTGCGCGATCTGGGTAGCCAGACTATCAAGAATCTGCGAGAGCTCCTTGATGGCGATAGCCGCCCGTTGACGGGCCACCCCTTCTTCCGATTCGAGCCGTCGCCGCCAGTAGAGTACGCCCGACTCAACGACTGCCAGCAACTCACGCAGGCTCAAGGTATCTGCGGAAGGATGGAGGCGACGGCTGCCGGTCAGGGCAATCTTCTCGGCATGGTCAGCCACCGCCGCACCGCAACGTGTGCAAAAGCGCACACCCGCCGTGAGCAAGGTACCACAAGTTCCACAGGCTTGAACACCCTCTTCGGTCAAGGGGACACCCCCTAGCTTTGACCAACCCCGGAGGCAGTTTGGTCATAGCCACCTGTTATACTAAAAGCCAAGTGAATTATAGCATGGAGCATAGGGGATGGGAGTGAGAGATACAGAGTTATTTACCACAGAGGCACAGAGAACACAGAGGTTTTGAGGTTGGGAGGGCGAGCAACCTTCGTTGTGTTCACCCCTAGAACAGCTCTGTTATAACCTCTCTGTGTCCTCTGTGCCTCTGTGGTGAACAACTCTGTACCTCTTCTGTACCTCTGCAAAACGCTACCTGAAAACATCTTCCAGCTCTCAGCTCTTGCTACCACGAGGAGGCTGCCCCATGTCGTCAAACCTGCCCAATTGCGCCCACTGCCAAGCGCCCCTTGCCCGTGCGGGGGCTCGTTTCTGCCCATCGTGTGGTCGTGAGCAACCTACGCGTGTGCAGAGTGCCGGTGCTGCACCGCCTACGGTTGGTTTGGGGCCAACCCTACAGGTGCAGGAAGAGGGCCAGATGCAGATTGTGGCCCTTGGTCCTAAGCCGGTGAGCTTGGGGCGTGCTGCCGATAATGATCTCGTACTCAGTTCACGCTTTGTGAGTGGTCACCATGCCCGCATCGAACCGACGGGTCAAGGCCACCGCATTGTGGATGTTGGCTCGACCAATGGGATGCTGTTTGCCGGACAGCGCATCGGCAACCATGAGTTGGCTGATGGCGATGCGATCCGCATTGGCGACCCCGCGACCGGCAGTTTTGTGACGTTGACCTACCGCAACCCGATGGTGGCGCGGACGCCCCAGGCGGGCCAGGTTTCGCACCGTTATGAACTTGACCCCAACGATCCCCAGATTACGATTGGGCGCGTTGGTTGCGATATTACCCTCGATAATCCCCAGGTTTCCCGCTTTCATGCCCAGATTGACCGTACTCCCGCTGGTTTGTTACTGCGTGATGCTGGTTCTAGCAACGGAACCTTCGTCAATGGCCAACGGCTCACCAGTACCCACCCGCTCAAGCCGGGCGATGTGATCCAGATTGGGGCCTTTAAGTTTGTCTATAGTCCGGGCGTGCTGGCCGAGTATGACCAGCGGGGCGCGATGCGGATTGACGCGCACGCGATTTCGCGCACGGTACGCAAGGGCAGCCAGAGCCTCACGATCCTGCAAGAGGTCTCGATGGGGATTGCCCCGCGCGAGTTTGTGGCGCTGGTGGGTGGTTCGGGCACGGGCAAGAGTACGCTGATGAAGGCGCTCTGTGGCTATGCTCCCGCCAACGGTGGGCGCGTGCTGGTCAATGGCGACGACTTCTACCGCAATTTTGCCAGTTACCGCGACCTCTTGGGCTATGTGCCCCAAGACGACATCCTGCACCAGACCCTGCCGGTAGATCGGGCCTTGCGCTATGCGGCGCGCCTGCGCCTACCCGCCGATACCGCGTCGAGCGAATTGGGTGATCGGGTCAACCGCGTGCTGGACGATGTAGAGATGGGCGCCCACCGTACCAAGATGATCGAGAGCCTCTCTGGGGGCCAGCGCAAGCGCGTCAGCATCGGCGCCGAACTCTTGGCCGATCCGAGCCTCTTCTTCCTTGACGAGCCCACCAGCGGGCTTGATCCTGGTCTCGAAAAGAAGATGATGTATACCCTGCGCCAATTGGCCGACAGTGGGCGCACGGTGGTGTTAGTAACCCATGCGACCGCCAATATTACCGTGTGCGACCATGTGGTCTTTATGGCTGCCGGGCGCATGGTCTACTTCGGGCCTCCGACAGAAGCATTAGGCTTCTTCAACGTCACCAGTGGCGACTTTGCAGACATCTACACGCGCCTAGAGGGGCCGGGTGAGGCGAATAATCCGATTGTACAGCGCGAGTTGCAGGCGGAATACGCGGAGTGGCAACAGGCCAATCCACAGGCCCAAGGCCCGCCTACCTTGGCCGAGTTGTGGGAGCGCAAATACCGCAAGAGCCCGCAATATCGGCGCTACGTGGCAGAACGCTTGGCCGAGACCCCGCCCGGCCCGGTGGTGCGTGGCAACGACACCAGCGCCAGTGTACGTAAAGATTCGCCCATCCGCCAATTCATCCTGCTCACGCGCCGCTACCTCGACCTAACCCTCCAGGATCGGCGCAACCTGATGATCTTGCTCTTCCAAGCGCCCTTGATTGCGCTGCTATTGCTGCTGGTGGCCCGCAGCGACGCCCTAACAGGCGCCCAGGCCGCCGACCTGATCCAGCGCGGCGAGGCCAAAAAAGTGCTCTTCATGTTGGCCACCGTCAGCGTCTGGTTTGGGATTATCAACTCTGCCCGCGAGATCGTCAAAGAGGAGGCGATCTACCAACGCGAACGGCTTGTGAACCTGCGGATCGTCCCCTACATAGGCTCAAAGGTGACCGTACTGAGCCTCCTGATTTTGGTACAAACCTTGCTGATGCTTGGCGTCGTAGCGCTCCGCATTGACTTCTTCGCCGACACAGGCTTGCTCTTCTCACCCTTTGTCGAGACCTTCATCACCCTGATGCTCACCTCATTTGCAGGCATGGCCTTGGGACTTGTAATTAGTGCCTTCTCGGCCAGTGGTGACCGAGCGATCAGCATTGTGCCCTTGGCCCTGATTCCACAAATCCTCTTTGCGGGTCTGATCTTCAACATTGAAGGCTTTGCCACGCCACTCTCATGGCTCACCATCAGCCGTTGGGCCATGGATGCGCTCGGTACCAGCTTCGATCTCAACAGCCTCTGCAACATGCCCAACTTGGACAACCGTGGCAGCGTGCCGCCGGGCTGCACCCCCGCCTTTCTCAGTAGCGAAGACTCCTTCACCTACACCGCAGGCCATCTCTTGAGCCGTTGGACCGCGCTGATTGCCTTTAGTGTCGCATGCCTTGGCTTAACCGGCTGGGGTTTGAAGAAGCGCGATCGTGTCTTATAGGTAAAAATTTGCTAAAAAACCCTTTGCAATGATCGCCTAGCATCTTACGAAAATACCATAGGGACGCGAAAAAAATCACTAAGTCAAGCTGTGCAATTCCTTGACTTGGTGATTCTTTTTGGCGTATAATACAAAATCGGCAAATTTTTGTACCTGTGGATTGACGGCAAAGCCGGACATGAGAAAGTGATCTCCTATGTCACTCGGGCAAAAGATCGGACGGTTGCGCCAAGAGCGCGGCCTTACGCTACAAGAGGTCTCTGAAGGATCGGGGCTTACCCCTTCGTTTCTAAGTCGGCTAGAGCGCGACAAGGTGAATATTTCGGTAGCAAATCTGCGTAAACTAGCGCAGTTTTTTAGTATACAAATGACCCATTTTTTCGAGGGTGAAGATAGTCAGCAAATCGGCCAGACGGTACGCCCGCACGAACGGGTACGGCTGAGTCTCGATGACGCGCCGGTGCAAGTCTTCTCATTGTTGCCACCCAACGGCGACCTGGAAGCACGTCTGATCGAAGCGATCCCCGGCAGTGGGCAGCAGGGCTTCTCCAGTCGTGGCGGCCAGATGCTGCTCGTCCTCGAAGGCTCATTGCGCTACCAACTGGGCGATGAGGAGTATGAACTGCACAGTGGTGACACCCTCTTCTACCGTGATGACGTAGCCCATAGTTGGGTCAACAGCGGCACTCAGCAGGCGAAGGTGCTGACGATTAGTGTCTTGAGTGGTCGTGAATAATCTGAGAATTTGTGTTAGCGCGAAGAAGTCTTGGGTTCGTAGACGAGGCGTCGCGGTGGCTGAGCATGTCGAAGCCACCGCGACGCGGCCTAGAACTTCTTCGCGATCCTTACCTAAGCACAGGAGGTCAATTATGACGACAACCTTAGACACCGTCCAACAACTTGCAACGGAACTTACGCCTTTGGAGCAGATACAACTCATCGCCTATCTAACTGAGCGCATTGCGCCAGCACTTCGCACCACAGAGTTACCCAAAGCTGCACTGTCATCGACGGACTCTTGGGCAAAACTGGAGGCTTTTTGGCAAAGCATCGAAGCACTTGGCCCTGCTGCTCCAAGCGTCACAAACCAACTATTGGATGATCGGCAACAACGCCAAGCGATGATCGAAGGAAGATGAACATCGTGTTCGTTTATCCAACGTTTTAAGGGAAGCGGATGTTGTTGATTGCCCCGTTGCTTTGCCACCCTGAGCGAAGGTTCGTAGGAACGTTCATGTGTGCGCCGTAGGTAGTGCCGACGTTAGTCGGCTTCCCATCGATGGCAAAGACCTCAGCCGACTAACGTCGGCACTACGATGCCTGTCGGCTTCCCATCGATGGCAAAGACCTCAGCCGACTAACGTCGGCACTACGATGCCTGTCGGCTTCTCATCGATGGCAAAGACCTCAGCCGACTAACGTCGGCACTACGATGCCCGCCCATAATGTACTATTCAGCATGACAGGCTGCTGGGATACTTAAAAATTCCTGCTTCCTGCTTCCTGCTTCCTGCTTCCCCGTTTCTATACCCTTGCCATAGAAGTGGTACAATACCCTTGCTATGTCACCTACCCTTGTCTATGTGCTGCTGTTTGTGGCGCTTGTGCTGCCTGTGTTGGCTGCGATCCTGCTGCGCCTCGTGAAGGTTCAGGTGGGAGAACGTGGGCTGATTGTTGGTTCGGGGCTGGTCTTTGCCCTTGCGATTGCGGGTGCCCTTGTGCTTGCACGGGCTGAGGTTGAGATGCTGCGTATCGGCGATTTTACGCTGCTGTTGCCTAGTACGCGCCGCGCCGATAGCTTTACTCGCCCGCCCGCTGAGTTTGTGCCTCCCCTTGGCCCCGATGGCCAAGCGGTCACGCCGATCCCGATTCCAACGCTGACCCCGCGCCCTTCGGCGACGCCGAGCCCTAGTCCAACCCCTGAACCTACGCCGGAGCCGACTGCGACTCCGGAGCCGGAACCGGAGCCAGAGCCGGAACCAGAGCCAGAGCCAGAACCAGAGCCGGAACCAGAACCGGCGCCAGAGCCGGAACCAGAACCGGAGCCCGCTCCGCCCGCCGAGCCGCAACGCTATACGGTGCAGCCAGGCGATACCTTCCGCTCAATTGCGGAACGCTTTGGCGTGAGTGTCGCCGCATTGCTTGAAGCAAATAATCTCACCCCCGCGCAGGCCGATAGTCTGCGGGTGGGGCAAGAATTGGTGATTCCATGACAACCATCCATACTGTTGAGCGTAAACCGCGTGAGGCTAGTGAGCGCCCGCCGCTGCTGTTGTTGCTGCACGGCTATGGGGCGAATGAACACGACCTCTTCGATCTTGCCGACTATTTTGCCCCTGAGCTGTATGTGGTCAGCGCCCGCGCCCCCTTGGCCCTGCCCTGGGGTGGTTTCGCTTGGTACCACCTTGGTGGTGTGCCGGGACGCCTCATTCCCGATAAGCCCTCGCGCGCAGCCGCACTCGAATTGGTCGAACGCTTCATCCCTAGTCTACCTGAACGCCTCGGTACCGACCCGCAACGTACCTATGTGCTGGGCTTTAGCCAAGGGGCGATCATGAGCCTTGCTTTTGCCATGCGCCGCCCCGATACCGTTGCTGGCATTATGGCGCTTAGTGGCTACCTCGATCCCGAACTGACCCCCAGCGACCTGCCCGCTGCACTTGATGGCCTGCCGATCATCCAGATGCACGGCACCTACGATGATGTCATTCCGGTGAGCGCAGCCCATATGACCCGCGACGCACTGGAGAAGCTGCCGGTGCAGCATGTCTACCACGAGTACCCCATTGGCCACGGTATTCACCCCGAAGGCGTGCGCGTACTGCAAGCATGGATGGCTGAACGGGCGTAGAGGTTCATGGGTGGGTAGCATATTTGCTCCTGAAGCCGCAGATAGGGCTTGGGGATGCCCTAGATGGCCCTCACCCCCTACTCCTCTCCCACAACGTGGGAGAGGGGCGAAGGCACCGCAGTGTTGTTGCGTTCCTTTGGGATGATTTCAAACCACATTCCCTAGTTTCCTATTTCCTCGTTTCTGTTTCCTACACTATAAGGAGCATCACTCATGGCGAGCCCACAAGTCCCCTTTGGTGCTTTGGTGCGCCAAGCCGCCGCGCTCGGTGAGGAACTGAACGAAACCTTGCTGCGCGTGGCCGCCGGGGGCTGGTATGTCTTGGGTGAAGAACTGCGCCACTTCGAGGCTGAGTTTGCGGCCTACTGTGGCACTGCCCATTGCGTTGGGGTGGCCAGTGGTTTTGATGCGCTCTACCTGGCTCTCGTGGCCCTCGACATTGGCCCCGGTGATGAGGTGATTACCGTGGCTAATGCCTGTGTCTACCAGGCGGCGGCAATCCTGCAGGCGGGTGCACGCCCCGTCTTTGTGGATGTTGAACCCCAGACCCACAATCTTGATCCGGCTTTGCTTGAAGCGGCAATTACGCCTCAGACCAAGGCGATCCTGCCGGTACACCTCTACGGGCGTTTGGCCGATATGCCCGCCATTTATAGCGTGGCTCGCGCCCACGGCCTTGCGCTGATCGAAGATGCGGCCCAGGCCCACGGGGCTTGGGCCGATGCCGCCGAACATCCCCGCCGCGCTGGGGCTTGGGGCGATGTGGCATGCTTTAGCTTTTACCCCTCGAAAAACTTGGGCGCGTTGGGTGATGCCGGGGCGCTCACGACCGACGATGTGGCTCTGGCTGAACGTTTGCGCGCGTTGCGTATGTATGGCTGGGGCGAGAAGTATATCACCAGCCAGGCGGGAGGGCGCAATTCGCGCCTTGACGAAATCCAAGCGGCTGTGCTGCGCCTCAAACTGCGCCACCTTGATGCCTGGAATGAGGCGCGGGTGGAACGGGCTGGCTGGTACAACGAGCTACTCGCCGGACTACCCCTCACTCTGCCTGCCGATGAACCTGGGCATGTCTACCACCTCTTTGTGGTCAGTAGTGAACAGCGCGATAGCCTGCACCAGCACCTGCGCACCGCCGGGATCGGGTGCGACATCCACTATCCCCTGCCGACCCACCTGCAGCCCGCCTACCAGCAGCTTGGCTACCAGCCGGGCGCGCTGCCCGTGACCGAACGCCTCGCCAGCCAAATTCTCTCATTGCCACTCTACCCCGAATTGAGCCGCGAGGAGCTTGAGCTCGTGGCTGAGGCTGTGCGTGGGGCGTTTGTCTGAAATCGAACTAAGAGGCTGTCTGAAACGTCTATGGGCACGCGCTGGAGTGCCGGCTTTAGCCGGCTAAAGCCGGCACTCCAGCGTGTGCCCCCTGCTTTTCAGATAGCTTCTAAGATTCCGCCGCCGCAACCCCACATAGAGCGCCGCGAGCACTCGGCCATCACGGTAGGCCAGTTGGGCCAAGAGGGTGTAGCAGTCTGCGGCTGCCTGCAAGGCTGCATCGGGTGGCTCATGGCTGTGTGGCCGCAGCAGGTGGCCTTTGAGCCATGTGATCAACTCGTGGCCTAGTGCCCAGAGTATGCGCCCACGCTGCACCTCGAGTGGGTAGCCTACGCGCGCAACCGCATTGCTGAGGTGGGTACGACAAGCTTTGGCTTGGCCTGTATCATGGCACGCCAACGCCAACTGTCGCTCCCAGTGCGCATACGTTGCTGGCGCGAACGCAGTGGGCGCTTGGCTCGCTAATGCTAATACCTGCTCGAAGAGCCGCTTGGCTTCGCTGGCAGCACCGGCATGCAGGGCGGCACTGCCCGCTGCGACCAAGTGGGGAATGGCGCGCAATGCTTGCCCCGCCTGACGCCAGTGGTGCGCTATCTGAATCGGTAGCACCGACTCAGCATGTTCCTCCGCCTCGTAGCGCTCGGCAAGCTGTTGGTGCAGTTGCCGCCGTTGGCCAAAACTCATGAGGTTGTAGGCCACATCGCAACCTACCACATGTTTGAAGCCATAGATGAGGGTTGGCTCAAATGCCTCAATCACCACCAGCCCGGATTGTTGCATGGCAAAAAGTTGGGCGACCAGTGGCTCTGGTTCCTCTTCCACCGGGTGGATGGCTACCAACGTATTCAGGGTGAAGCTGGTGCCGATCACACTCGCTACCTTCAGGGTCAATTGTTGCGCCGCCGTGAGACGATCAATGCGGCTCATGATCAGCCCCTCAACCGTGTCGGGCAGATGTTGCTGCTGCAATTCGCCCAGGTTGCTGGGGTTGAACTGGCAGACTCCGTTATGCACCTCAATGACCCCTTGCTCTTGCAGGGCGCTCAGCAGTTCTTCGCCTACAAAGGGGTTGCCTTGGGCGCGGGGCACAATCAGTTCCGCCAAAGCTTCCGGCAGATCTGCCACCCCCAAGCGGCGAGCGAGCAATTGGCTGATCTCTGTGGGCGTGAGGCCGCGCAGTTGCAGGCGTCTGCTGTTGGCCCAGTAGGCCAGTTGTTGGAACACAAGCGGAGGTTTTGTCATTGGGCGTGTTGCTACGAGACAAAGCAGCCTTGGTATGCCGCTGAGGGTTGCCTGCAATAAGCTCCACGAAGCGGGATCGAACCATTGGGCGTCATCGAAGATCAGCAGCAGAGGAGCGCGGGCCGCCGCATAGCTCAACAGGCGCACCAACAGATCGAGGGTCTGTTCGGCGCGCGTTTGCCCAACCAGCGTTGCGGTGCGCGGCGTCTCTGGCAGGCTCATGGGCATAACCGCTGCGAGCAAAGGTGCAAACTCAGCCAACTCAAGGTCTTCGAGCAGCAGTAATGCCCGCCGCGCCAACTCACGGGCAATCTGCTCCGCCTTGTCCGCCGCGCCCTCGGTGCGGCCATTGCCGCTCACTGATTGATCGTCTTCCCCCGCCAGGAGCGCAAGCAGATCGGCATAGATCGCGCACCAAGGGTGGTAGGGCGGCAGATCAAGCGGACTGCCGCTGCTACTCAGTACCAACAGATCATCGTGTTGGGCCAAGCTGCGGGCGACATTGAGCAGCGTAGATTTGCCGATCCCCGCCTCACCCTCAAGGATCAAGAGGCCGCCGCTGCCCTGTTCGCGGAGACGCGCAATCTGGGTGGCAAGCAGTTGGCACTCTTGGGTGCGTCCAATCAACGCCTGTTCTGGAACGAACAGCGGCACTTTGGCCGCTTCGGGCAAGGGGCTAAAGATTGGCACGGGCGTCGCAAAGCCCTTGAGTGCGAGGGGGGGCAAGGGGGTAAAATTGAGCTGATGGCGCGTTGCTTGGAAGGTGCGCTCATCACAAAGGATCGCCATTGCCCCTCCCCGCTCTGCTGCCGCCTGCATCAAGCGCGCCGAACGGTTGACCATCGAGCCCATCATGGTATACTCGCGGCGCTTCGCACCTCCGACGGCACTACAGAGCGCTCGGCCCGTTGTGACGCCAATGGCAACACGACAACCTAAATCGTTGAGCGCCGCCCGAATTGCGAGGGCCACGCGCACGCCACGCTCCGCATCATCCTCATGGGAAACCGGCGGTAGCCCAAGGGCCGCTACCAGGGTTGGCCCCTTGGCATCGGCCCCCAAGCGGGTGATGCTGCCCTCGTAGCGGTAGAGCATCTGTTGCAAGCGGAAGAGCAGTGCTTGGGCCTGAGCCAGCGGCGTATCGGCATGCAGATCGAGCAGGCGCACAAAGAGTACTGTAATGCGTCGCTGTTCCGCCAACCAATCAGTCTGCCCCGCATCGGTATGGGCCAGAATCGCCTTGGGCACAAAGGCTCGCAGCGCATCAGCCATCGGTGGCACAATTGGCGGCAGGGCCAAGGCGCGCATCGGCAGGTAGTCGGTCAACCCATTAAGGCGCAGCGCACCCGAGGGTAACACTTCGCCAACACAGCCATCCTGAACTAAGCGCCAGGCCAATGGTGCCAGCACCACCTCGCCGGAACGCGCCTCTGCTTCCGCCTGGCCCGCCTGCTTCACCGCCTCCCCAGCAATCAGAAGTTCCCAGCGGCCAAAGACGCCCCCCAAGCGCATGGCCGTCACCTCACCCGCCCCAACGCCCACGCGTACCTTGAGTGGTGGGATGAGCTGATCATCATCGAGCGAAGCCCAGACGTCGGGGGCCATCATCATCTGCACGGCCAAGCCGCACTGCACCGCCCGTTGCGTCAGGATCGGCAACGGCTCATCGCCATACCAGAGCGCCAGCACGCCATCACCGGCAAACTTGACCACATCGCCACCGTGGCTCGTTACCACCGCCACCACATGGCCAAAATAGAGATCAAGGATGCGCGTCAACTCCTCGGCCCCCGCGAGGCTCTGGCGCGTCAGATGCTCAGTGAGCGCCGTAAAGCCCGAAAGATCGGCGAAGAGCAACGCAGCCGGAAAGCGCTCTCGTGTGGGCGCAAGGGTAGCACCGCCATCAGCGGCCATATGGCGGAGAATGAGGGCCGGGACGTAGCTCGCAAGCTCTTCAAGAGGAGCCAGGGTCGTCATAGCTATTGGCCCCACAAGCGCACAGGGATCTGGTTACTAGCGTAGATCAAAGATACTGCAACTTGGGTGCCACGTCAACGTTTCGTTGCAAGGTAATACCATTTACGATTGTAGATTGCCGATTGCAGATTGCCGATTGCCGAACATGGTGTTCCAATGGGCTTTAGCGTTCTTGATAATGCGGCATGTTCAAGGGTAATTGGTGTGACGTAGGCACTTTACCGTTTGCAAGGACGCGAGGACGCGAGGACGCAAAGCCTTCGCTTCTTCGCCTCACGCATTCTCGCAAGATGGTAAAGCGACCTTCCTCTGTGTCCTCTGTGCCTCTGTGGTTCAATCCTCTGTGTGCTCTCCCAGCACCCACGCCAGCCACTCAGCTTCCAAAGCCCCAAAGTCGCGCCCATAAACCCCCAGATAGTCGGCGGAAGCGGGGCTGTTCGCGCCGCTGACGTAGAG
This sequence comes from Candidatus Viridilinea mediisalina, assembly GCF_002532535.1. GTDB lineage: Bacteria > Chloroflexota > Chloroflexia > Chloroflexales > Chloroflexaceae > Viridilinea > Viridilinea mediisalina. The sequence continues at coordinate 39,141 of NZ_NQWI01000021.1, read as the reverse complement.
CATGTCGAAGCGTTCGCGCCCCTCATGTTCGATCAGAAATTCTACGAAGCTGGCCCATTGGTAGTAGAGTTGGTTCATGTCGCTGATCGGACGCCCAACATAGCTTGTCGCCAACGGCAGTGCTCGATCTTCAGCAACCCAAGGGCGCACGAAGCTGCGAAAATCTGCCGCGTCGCCCAACCAGTAACTGCCCGCCCCCCATGTGGCGATGCCCTCCATCAGGATCAGATCGGCCTCAAGATGGGCCGGGCCGTAGTGATCATGGCAGAGTTGATGCACAAACTCGTGGGCTGCAATGTTGACGACGCGCCCCATTGGGATGCTGGCACAGGTAAAGACCTGAACGGTTCGCATCTCGGTGTAGGCGATGCCGTGTAGTCCACAGCTTGGCGCATGCCCGATGTAGATGCTGATGGTGCCGAGCGCACTGCCGCCAAAGCGCTCGCTCACATAGGCCAAGGCGCGTTGCAGATCGGCATAGAGCCGTGCTTGTTCCTGCTGCTCAAAGAGCCCCTGGCTACTGCTGAGGATCAAGTGGTCATCGCCACGTACATCATAGTCGGCCCGCAGCACGGCTGGCGCAACCTCGCCGTACTGATTGCTCTCTACAGGCATGAAGTGGATCGTCGTCTGGCGCTCTTGGCCTAAAAACCAGACGGCGATGATCAGCAGTGCGACAACACTGATGGGCCGCAAGGCGGCGCGTGGGATTTTGGGCCAGAATACCATTTCAGATTGTAGATTGTAGATTGTAGATTGTAGATTGTAGATTGCCGAACATGGCGTCTCAATGGGCTTTCGCGTGCTTGATGATGCGGCATGTTCAAAGGTAACTTGGGATAAGATCATTCAACGAGTACCACGTAACTGGCGCGCTCTTGGGTGTGGGGGGTTGTTGGCACAAGCACCAAGACGGCCCGTTCATCGGGTTGCAACTGCGCCTCTGCGCTTCCATCGGCAGCAACCTCCAAGTTCTCAACCTGCATCAGCCCATTGGCAGGTCTACGCACAAGGCGCACCTCCCACTGTTGTGGCAGTTCACCACTGACCCGCACGAAGCCATCGGCAGCCCAACCCGCTGCGTCGCTCTCCGCATCATCAAGAAAGTCCAACTCCGGGATAGCGATGTTATCGAGCATAATACCCGCACCTTCAAGCGCCTGATCATTGATCTGCCAGAAGCGCAGCAGAATCTCTTGACCTACGTAGGGCGTCAAATCCATGCGCTCTTCCACCCAAATGCCGCGCACATGGTCGTCCAGGTCGGCCCCTGGATGCCCGCTGATGCCCGTAATCCCAAAGCCATAATTGACCCCCTGCGGATCATAGTCGGTCGTCAAGGTGCCCGGCAGGGTCTCCCAGGTCAGACCATCATCGGTCGAGACGCTCACAAAGGCGTAGTCATAATCCAACTCAATCTCATACCATGCATCAAATTGCAAGGTCGCACGCTCAAGCTCGCGCAGGTCAAAGGCCCCGGTGAGCGTTGCAACACTATCGTCGCCATAGAAACTCCACCATGCAGACTGCCCCAGGGGTTGCGCCCCAACCAGTGGGACGAGGCTGGCCCCCTCAAAGCTGACATGGCTGGCGTTGTTGGGCAACTCCATGTAGGCAGCGCCAAATTGCGCTAGGCTACCCGGATGTCGTCCGAGCGCAACAGGCACCGGGCGGATGCGTTGCGTCAGCAGGTTGGGCAGTTCATGGCCGGTCGCATAGGTATAGCGCCCATCGCCCACCTCGGGGTCATCAATCAGGTTCGCCACCGCCCAATTGGCCACAAGCGTACCAAACGACTGAATATCGGGATGGGTCTGGGCAGCCAACGTAACGAAAGCCTCCAAGTTTTTACCAGCATTGGCACGGATCAGCGGGCGAATTTGCGCTTCACCCGCATACTGAGCGTAAATATAGCGCATAAAGAGGTGCGCCGCCCCATAGTGGCCCCCCGAACGCCCAGGGCCACTGCGCCAACTGGTGAGTTGTACGTCAGGGTTGGCGAGGTAGAGCAACGGGAAGCTGTGGTGGACATAGCCATTCAAGTCCGAAGCGAGCTGCGAGGCGCCCTCATTGAACCAGATCGCGCTACCGGGCTGCTCGTGCTGATGAATCATATGCTGGAATTCATGGGCCAACACATCCAAATACTTGGGATCTTCAAACGGCATAAGCGCAATATTCATAAAGAACATCTCGCGCTCATTGCTATAGCGATTGACTTGGCGCGGCAGCGAATCTTGAGAAGAATAGTAGCCCAAGACGCGCCCACTTGGATCGCGTGCGTTCAAAATGGTAATCCGCAGATCGCCATCAACCCCCGGTTGCGCCTCCGAGCCAAAGATCTCACGCGTGCGCGGATAGATCTCCTGCTCAAAGTGCTGCGCCGCCCACTCCAGGGCCGCTTGGTTGAAACTCAAGCCCTCTTCGACATACATCAGCACCACCGGCCCCGCGTAGTGCAACTGGGCGTTAAGCTCAAAATTGGTATTATCGTCAAAATTCGTCACAAAAAAGGGCCGCGTATAGCCAACCTCCACATCCAGCGGCGTCTCGCGCGCAACCGTGGGGCACTCATCGGGCGCAGGGCGACAACTACCAAGAGCCCGCGCAAGCTCCACCTGGTCGCGCAGAGGCCGGGCATGGGCATCAAGCCGGGCCAACAGGTCTGCGGGGTTAGCAGCGGGCGGCGTAGCGGTTGGAGTTGAGGCTGGCAGCGCTGTCGGTAGCGGCTCAAACGCAAACAAAGGCAGCGTAGGCGTAGGCTCAAGCAGGGCGGTTGCGTCACCCAATGTGGGCGTAAGCGTCGCTTGTGGTTCAGCGCTACTGAAAGATGTGCATGCACTGAGCAACAGGGTCAATAGTGCAACAATAAGGACGAGTTTCAGTTTCATAGCATCATTGTACCCCGTTCTTATACCATTTACGATTGTAGAATTGCAGATTGCAGATTGCAGATTACCGAACATGGCGTCCCAATGGGCGTTAGCGTTCTTGATAATGCGCCATATTCAAGGGTGATTGGTATCATTCAACGTGCGCTCGATTACCAGCATATTGCCCGCCGCCACACAGAGTGGCAGCGCAAAGAGGTTAACGAGCGGGATCGAGACCAAGCTAAAGGCGATGATCCCAAAGCTAAGACTGCTTGGCATTGTCTGGCGAATGGTCGCCAACTTCTGCCGAAAACTGAAGTAGCGTCGTTCTTGGGGGCCATCAAAAAAATCGAGGCAGGAGATCGTAGCACCAATCAGCATCCCTGCGGCAGCGTGCAGAAACGGCCCGCCCAAAGGCAGCAGCAGCAGCAAGAGCGACATGATCCAGAGCGTAAGACCCAAGCCCAACTTTTTGAACTCAAAGAGCAACGCCCGCCAGAGATCATAGGCAATCCGGCGCAACGAAAACGGCGTATCCACCGGCTCCTTGCCCATCATAAGCGCCTCCAACTCCTCCGAGAGTTGGCTATACCAAGGCGAACCAAGCACCACCCCAAAGCGCACAATCAGAAAAGCGACCGCAACCGCCAGCAGGATTGCCGTTACCGCCCCGAGCAGCCAGAGCACCACCCCAGCCCATGCAGCACTATCGGCAAGCCACGCCTGCAACATGCGCCACAACGTGAAATAGACCCCCACATAGATCACGAGGCCCACCACAAGATTGAGGCCAATCGGGATCAATACAAAATTCCAGAGCCGTGGTGTGCGCCGCAACAGACCCAACGCCCGCCACGGGTAGCCTAGTCCAGCAAATAGATCGCGCATGCTTTTCCTTAGGGGCTGTCTGAAAAGTCTATGAACTGACGTTGGAACACCAGTTTCAGCCGACTAATACCTATTACCCTTGAACATTCCGCATCATCAAGAATGCGAAAGCCCATTGGGACGCCATATTCGGCAATCTGCAATCTACAATCGTAAATGGTATAATGCGGCTTGGCGCAACGCAGAGTCGCCCACCCCACCCCACCCCACCTACATACCATACCACACTCGTGACCGGCATGTCTGGATAGATGGCGGCAAGCCGCGTCCGGTACTCAAGCATACGAATCGGCATCGAGCGGTCGCTACCGCGGACAACAACCTCGCGGAGCGGAGCATTTGTCCGCTAAGGATTGACACAAGGTGTCGATTCTGCTATAATCGCGTGAGCGCAGGGCGGTAACCCCGCTCTCTTTTCATGTTCCGAGGAGAAGCGACGTGTACGCTATTATTCGTGATCGCGGCATGCAGTACCGCGTTGAGCAGGGCCAAATCCTCAAGATTGATCTGATTGAGCAGGCTGAAGCTGGCAGTGAGATTGAGTTGGGTGAAGTGCTGCTCGTAGGCGATGGGGAGTCGGTCAAGGTTGGTGCGCCGCTGGTGAGCGGGGCGAAGGTGCGGGCTGAGGTGCTCGGCGAGCAGAAGGGCGAAAAAATTATCGTCTTCCGCTACCGCAATAAGAAGCGCTACCGCCGCCGCACGGGTCACCGCCAGCGCTATACGCAGATTAAAATTCATGAGATTGTAGTGTGAATTGTGAGAACAAATGAACAGGTGAACGGCTGAACAAGTCAACCAGTCTGTTCATAGACTAGGGTTAGAGGAAAGATCATGGCACATAAAAAGGGTGTTGGTAGCTCGCGCAATGGACGCGATAGCAAGCCAAAGATGCGCGGGGTGAAGGCCTACGGTGGCGAGCGTGTTGTCCCCGGCAATATTATTGTTCGTCAGACCGGCACGAAGATCAAGCCGGGCAAGAATGTCGGCTTGGGCCGCGATTATACGATCTATGCGATGATCGAGGGCGTGGTGAAGTTCCAGCCCTATTCGCGTAGCCAGAAGATGGTCAGTGTGGTTCCGCTCGAGCAGCCCATCGCTTCAGCGGAATAAGAGGAGTTTACGGTGAAGCAGGGCATCCACCCCCAGTATAATATGGACGGGATTGTCTGCACGACATGTGGCACCCGTTGGCAGATTGGTACGACCCGTACCAATCTACGTGTTGAGATCTGCTCCAATTGCCATCCCTTCTACACGGGTGAGCAGCGTATTGTTGATACCGCTGGTCAGGTTGATCGCTTTATGAAGCGCCTCAGTGCTTCTCAGGATCGCCAAGCGGCGCTTGAGAAGCAGCGCACGGCCAAGAGCCAGCCTGAGCCGAAGAAGAGCCTCTTGAAGGAACTCTACGGCGAGGATGCGTAGGAAACGCGAACAAGCAAACGGGGCGGGGTGCAAGCATTGCACCCCGCCCCGTTTGCTTTTCGGTGAGGGAGGCGAGAGGCGAGAGGCGAGAGGCGAGAGTGCCATCGCCTCTCGCCTCCTCGCCTCCCCCATCCTCACAACACAAACGAGATCACAACCATGCCGACAAGCAGCAGACTGCTGACAAGCGCAATCATGCGTAGGTCGCGTCGCACGTCGGCGTAGTCGCGGGAGTAGTCGCGCGGTTCAACTGGGCGAGCGGGCTGGGTGTAGGCCAGGGCCGGAGTTGGTTTGGCTGCTGTCCCGCTACCCAAGCTGCGGATTGGTTTGCGGCGCTGGCCGCGTGATGATGGTGCTGGCATTGTTTTGCTCTTTAATGCTGTAATGTCATCTGGGTGATAGGATACCGCAGGTTGGCCCTAACGTAAAGCTTTCGCTCCCTCAATTGCCCCCAAGAGCAGCACCCCCAGGCCGATGCAGAGCAGCAGATCAAACAGGGTGAGCGCCTGCATGCCCAGGAAGATGCTCAATGGCGTGTAGATGGCCAATAACTGTAGCCCTACCACGAGTACAATGATGCCCCACATCACCCGGTTCGAGAAGATGCCGATGCTCCAGAGTGAAGCACTAGTTGAGCGGGTGCCTAAGGCTTGAAAGACCTGCAAAAAGGCTAAACTCGTTACCATGACCGTCTGCCATTGGCTCAAGCCTTGCCAATAGTACCAGCCACCCGCTCCAAGACTCAAGAGGCCAATCACCATGCCCACCCAGATCGTCTGCCAAGCCATGCCCCCGGCGAAGATGCCGTCGCTGGGCCGGTGCGGGGGGCGTTGCATCACGCTGCGCTCGGCTGGCTCGAAGCCCATGCTCAAGCCCAACAGCCCGTCGGTCATCAGGTTGAGCCAGAGTAACTGCAAGGGCAAGAGCGCGACCATCGTTGTGCTGGGTAGTCCACTCAGACTGATGAGGAGCGGCCAGAGGAGCATGACCGCCACTTTGCCGATGTTGCCCGCCACGGCAAACTTGACGAAACGGCGCAGATTGTCATAAATCACGCGCCCCTCTTCTACGGCAGCGACAATCGTGGTAAAGTTGTCATCACGCAACACCATGTCCGATGCTTCGCGGGCCACATCGGTACCCGTAATGCCCATGGCAACGCCAATATCTGCCTGTTTCAGTGCGGGCGCATCATTGACCCCGTCGCCCGTCATGGCCACCACATGACCTTGGCTACGCAGGGCCGCGACAATCTTGAGCTTGTGTTCGGGACTCACGCGCGCAAACACGTTGCTGTGGGCCACCAGTTCCGGCAGGGCCGCATTGCCCGCCTGATCCAACTCTGCTCCCGTCACCACCATGCTATCTTGGGTAATCCCCAGTTCGCGGGCGATATAGCTTGCGGTAAGCGGATGGTCGCCGGTGATCATGAGCGGACGAATCCCCGCTGTGCGGCATGTCGCCACCGCTGCGGCCACCTCTGGGCGTGGTGGATCGATCATGGCCACGAGGCCCAGAAAGATCAACTCGCGTTCAACCAATTCTGTAGCGGTCTCGGTGGGTAGAGGCCGAAAAGCTATGCCGAGTACACGCATGCCATTGCTCGCTAGGGCACTATTTTCAGCCAGAATCTTTGCTCGCCACGCCTCATCGAGGACTTCAGCCTGGCCATGCACCCACACTTGGCTGGTCACTTCGAGCAGCCCATCCACCGCACCTTTGGTGAGTGCAAGCAACTCAGCAGCAGGCATAAAGCTAGTCTGGCCCCAAACTTGGGCCAAGCGTTGATCAAGCGCCGCCCCCCCTCGTGCATGCAGCGTGGTCATACGTTTGCGTTCGCTATCAAATGGCAACTCGCTAACGCGGGGCAAGGCTTGCTGCAACTCAGCTTTCAGCAGCCCAGCATTGGCTGCTGCTACCAGCAAGGCCCCCTCCGTCGGATCGCCGAGGATGCGATAAGCGCCCGAATCGGACGTGGGCTGCAATTCGGCATCGTTGCAGAGTACTCCAGCCGCTAAAAGCAGCCCCTGCTCGTGATCAGCCAGGCCGTTAGGCTGCGCCACCATGGTGCCTGTCGTAACCAAGCGCGTCACCGTCATGCGATTCTCGGTGAGCGTGCCGGTCTTATCGGAGCAGATGATCGTCACAGAGCCGAGGGTCTCAACGGCGGGTAGCTTGCGGATCAGCGCTTGACGGCGTAGCATCCGCTGGCCGCCCAGCGCCAGTGTAAAGGTGACGACGGCAGGCAGTCCTTCAGGAATCACGGCTACGGCCACCGAGATGGCGGTGAGGAGCATGGCGCCCAGGCTTTCGCCCATGACTAAGCCCAGCCCCAAGATCAGCAGGGCAACCACAATACCGGCAACGGCAAGCTGCTTACCGACACGATCAAGGCGCTGTTGGAGTGGCGTAGGGGCATGGCTGACCTGCTGCAACATGGTCGCAATCTTGCCCAATTCGGTCTGCATGCCTGTGGCGACCACCACAGCCCGACCACGGCCATAGCTCACGGTGGTGCCCAGGTAGCCCATATTGCGCCGTTCGGCCAAGGGGACAGCTTGCTGGGCTAGGGCTTCGCTCTGCTTACTGATCGGCAGCGACTCACCAGTTAGTGCAGCCTCTTGGATGCGTAGATTGACACTCTCGATGATACGGAGATCCGCAGGCACAAGATTACCCGCCTCGAGCAGGATGACATCACCGGGCACCAAGTCGCGGGCCGAAAGCTCGCCCAACTGCCCATTGCGATAGGCCCGCACATGGGGCACGCTCAAGCGCTTCAGGGCGGCAATCGCCCGTTCAGCCCGATACTCCTGAAAGAAGCCTAGCAGCGCAAAGAGGCCCACAATCGCAAAGATCGCCCCCGCCTCGAGCTGTTTATCGAGAAAAAGCGAAAGCAGGGCTGCTGCCAGCAGAATCAGCACCATGACATTGGTAAACTGCTCAAGCAACATGAGCAGGGGGCGGCGCGTCTGCTGCTCATGCAGTTCATTCAAGCCACATTGGGCCCGTCGCTCTGCCGCTACTGTGTCACTCAAGCCGTCACTGGTTGTCGTCAAGGCCGCAAGGGTTGTGGGCACATCCTCATGATGCCAAGCCGTTAGCGGCGCAGCAGGAAGCGGGCGGGGCGCAGTCGGCCCGCCGTCAACTATCGGTTGCATGATCAAACCTCCCCAGAGATGGCCTCGGCCACACAAAACGAGACCATCACGACGTAACATACGACGCGATGGTCTCGCCTATCGTGTGACCACGATCTGAACGCCGGGCCATAAGGCCGTGCTGACGACGTTCAGCTCCGCAGATGCGGTTGGCTACTCCCCAGGGAGGGATCGTGTGGCATCCCTCACAGCTTCAGTATAGCACTTGGGCACTGTGTTGTGAATGAGCGCATGGTGAGAGGTTTGCCAAATCCGATAGCTGAAAGCCGAGCATGGTATCTCAATACGCTAGATTGTCATTGGGCATGCGGCATGCTCAATGGTAATTGGTATTATTCTACCAACGCGGCATTTGCTTCAGTCTCGTCCTGAGCCGCATCACCAGCGCCATTGATCTGGTGGCGCGAGCGCATGCGCAACTCCTCATTTTCGGTGTCTACGATGATGACATCTCCCGATCGGAATTTGCCCTCAAGCAAACCTTCGGCCAGGGGGTCTTCGATCAGATTGGTGATAATGCGCCGCAGCGGACGCGCACCAAAGGCCGGGTCGTAGCCGCGCCGTGCCAGAATATCGAGGGCATCCTGCTCAACCTCCAAGCTCATCTGATGCTCGTCCAGTTGCACCTGGACACGTCGCAGCATAAAGCTCGTGATGCGCTGGATCTCTTCGGTGGTGAGTGGGTGGAAGATAATGTTGGCATCAATGCGGTTGAGGAATTCGGGGCGGAAGAGCGCCTTGAGGGCGTCATCCACCTTGCGCCGCATATCGCCTTGGTCAATCTCATCGGCGTTGCTGCCAAAGCCAATGCGACTAGCGCGTCGAATATGCTCGGTGCCCACATTGGAGGTCATAATGATGATCGTGTTGCGGAAATCAACCTTACGCCCCTTGCCATCGGTGAGGTTCCCGTCCTCCAGCACCTGGAGCAGCAGATTGAAAGCATCGGGGTGAGCCTTTTCAATCTCGTCGAAGAGGACGACACTGTAGGGTTTACGGCGCACCGCATCGGTAAGCTGCCCGCCCTCGCCGTAGCCGACATAGCCTGGCGGCGAGCCGACCAAGCGCGAGGTGGTGTGGCGCTCTTGGAACTCCGACATATCAATCTTGATCAGGCTCTCTTCCGAGCCAAACATGAACTCGGCCAAAGTCTTGGCCAACTCAGTCTTACCGACGCCGGTTGGCCCCAGGAAGATGAAGCTCCCAATCGGGCGTTTGGGGTCTTTCAGACCGGCGCGGGCGCGACGTACCGCCTTCGAGATCGTCACAATCGCCTCTTGCTGACCGACCACGCGGTTATGCAGGAAATTCTCCATCTGCATGAGGCGCATCGTCTCATCGCCCTTGAGCCGCGTGACTGGAATACCAGTCCACATGCCGACCACTTCAGCGATGTCCTCATCGGTGACATAGGGGCGTTCAGCGACCCGTTCAACCCCACCGGCTTCAGCAATCTCGGCTTCAATCGAGGTGATGCGATTCTGCATGCGCTCTTCGCGTTCACGCAGATCGTTCGCCAGATCGAACTGCTTATCCTCAATAGCGGCCTCACGCTCTTTGCGCAGCGCCTCAAGGCCACGCAGGGCATCGCGCAGTTGAGGCGGCGTGGCACTGCGGTACATGCGTACCCGGCTGGCGGCCTCATCAATCAGATCGATGGCCTTATCGGGCAGTTGGCGGTCGGGCACATAGCGCGCCGAGAGGGCGGCAGCGGCTTTAATCGCCTCATCGGAGATCTGCAGTTGGTGGAAGTCCTCATAGCGCGACTTGATCCCGCGCAGAATGAGGACGGTATCATCAAGGTTTGGCTCGTCCACCATCACAGGTTGGAAGCGCCGCTCAAGGGCCGCATCGCGCTCGATGTACTTGCGGTACTCATCGAGCGTAGTAGCTCCAATTGTCTGGAGTTCACCACGCGAAAGGGCCGGCTTGAGGATATTGGCCGCATCAAGGGTACCTTCGGCCCCACCGGCCCCAATAATGGTATGGAACTCATCAATGAAGAGGATGCAGCGCGTCTCTTTAATCTCATCAATCACCCGCTTGAGGCGTTCCTCAAACTGGCCGCGATACTTGGTACCGGCGACGAGCGCACCCATATCGAGGGTAACGACCCGTTTACCCTTGATGCTATCGGGCACATCGCCCTGAATAATGCGTTGGGCCAAACCTTCGACAATAGCGGTCTTGCCAACCCCCGGCTCACCAATAAGGGCCGGATTATTCTTGGTGCGGCGCGAAAGAATCTGGATGACGCGCTCGATCTCGTGCTGCCGGCCAATGATCGGATCGAGCCGACCGCCTTCAGCCATCTCAGTGAGATCAGTACCAAGGGCGTCCAGGTAGGGCGTCTTGGACTGGCGCTGGGCTGCGGATTGGCCGGTCGTACCGGAACGTTGCTCGACGCTACCGGCGGTACCGTGGCGCAGCACACGCATCACCTGGTTCCGCACCTGTTCGAGCGAAACATTCATAATATCGAGGACGCCCGTAGCGACGCCTTCGCCATTACGCACCAAGCCAAGCAACAGATGCTCGGTACCGATATAGTGATGATTGAGGCGGCTCGCCTCCTCAATCGCATACTTAATCACCTTCTGGGCACGCGCCGTCAACTCTTGGTCAGTCATGGGTGAACCTTCACCCTTACCAACAATAAACTCAACCGCGCTGCGGGCCTGGGCCAGTTTGACACCGAGATCATCGAGGACGCGAGCAGCAATGCCCTCACTCTCACGGATCAGCCCCAACAGAATATGTTCGGTGCCAATATAGGGATGATTAAACGAGCGCGCCTCTTCATGGGCAAGTTGAAGCACCTGCTTGGCTCGCCGTGTAAATTTACTATAGAGGTCAGACATTTAAGCTTCTCCATTCGGATCGGCGGGCACATCACCTTCATCTTCACCTTCGGCGTCATCGCGATTAAGACGCAGACTGAGGCCCATGCGCTTACGTGCCGGATCAATGCGAATAATGCGTGCTTGGATGGGCATCCCCTCACTCACAACCTCTTTGGGATGCTGGATGCGTTCATCACCCATCTCAGAAATATGGATGAGTCCCTCGATCCCATCTTCAATCCGTGCGAAGGCACCAAAGGATGCCAACTGGGTAATCGTCCCTTCGACAATCTGCCCAAGCTGGTATCGTTCACCCGCACGCGTCCATGGTTCACGCTGGGTACGTTTAATCGAAAGCGCAATCCGCTTACGATCTTGGTCAATGCTGAGGATCGCCACCTCAACCTTATCGCCGACCTTGAGTACCTCAGCGGGATGCTTCACACGGCTCCAAGAGATTTCTGAGAGATGAACCAGTCCATCAGCACCGCCAATATCTACAAAGGCGCCGAAATCACAGACTGAGCTAATGACCCCGGTGCGGACATCGCCCTCACTGAGGTTAATCAGCAACTCATCCTTTTTGCTCTCGCGCGACTCTTGAACGGCTTGCCGTTCAGAGAGGATGAGCCGGTTACGATTGCGGTTAATCTCGATGACCTTGAGTTGCAGATCGGTATTGACCATACGGGCCATATCGGACTGCTTCTGCGTATCGGGGCCGCGGCTAATGCCGGTCACCTGGGAGGCAGGGACAAAGCCACGGACGCCATCAAGATTCACAAGCAGGCCACCCTTGTTGTAATTCACCACGCGGGCGCTAATCACATCACCCGATTCGTGGGCAGCCTGAAGCAGGCGCCAACTACGCTCTTGGCGCGCTTTGTCCACCGAGAGGATCGCACGGCCCTCTTTGTCCTCAGACTGGACAACAAAGACCAAGATCGTGTCGCCGACTTGCAATGCGGCGCGATCTTCTGGCGCGAGGGACTGCATCTCACGTGCAGGCACGACCCCTTCAGCCTTTGCACCAACATCAACCAATAGCTCATCGCGATCAACGCGCATAATCTTGCCATCGGCTGTATCGCCATACTTAAGGTTGCGATAGTCGTGTGCGGGGTCGCTGAGGAATTGCTCCATCAGTGCGCGCTCCTCCTCCTCAAAGGAAGCGCCATACTCATCGTGGTCAGGCGGCGGAGTGGTCGCGTTCGGATCGTCAGCGGTCCTCATCAGTTCTTCCATGCGTCGGCCTTGCACAGAGCGACGGATCTCAGGGGACAAACAGGACTAGTGATACTACACTCTTTTGCATTATACGCCGCGCTAGAACAAAGCGCAAGGGTAGGCATTATTCTTCACGCAGGATATAGCCTGCGCCGCGTACCGTCTGGATGAGGCGTGGTTCGCCATTGGCTTCCAATTTTTGGCGCAGGTAGCGCACATAGACCTCAATAATATTACTCTCGCCGCCAAAGTCATAGCCCCAGACGCGGTCGTAGATCACCTCGCGGGTGAGCACTTGGTTGGGGTGGCGCATAAAGAGTTCAAGCAGGTCATATTCTTTGGTGGTGAGTTCAACGCGGCGCTCACCAACGCGCAACTCGCGGGCGGCGGTGTCGAGGTGCAGCTTGCTAAAGTGGAGGACATCGTGGGCTTGGCTGGCTTGGCGGCGGCGCAACTGCACCCGGATACGGGCCAACAGTTCCTCGAAGGCAAAGGGCTTGACGAGGTAATCATCGGCCCCATGTTCAAGGCCACGCACGCGGTCGGCAACGGCATCGCGGGCGGTAAGCATAATAATAGGCACTTCTGAAGCAGCACGGAGCCGTCCGGCCACCTCAAAGCCATCAAGTCCGGGCAGCATGAGGTCGAGGATCACCAGATCGAAGGCTTGCTCGCGGGCAGCGGCGAGACCTGCGTGACCATCGTTGGCCACCGTTACCTGAAAGCCTTCGAGTACCAGCCCACGCCGCAGATAATTGGCAATCTCAGGTTCGTCTTCAATAATCAGCAGGTGTTGCACTGTCATGTTTTTACTTGTACCCACGCCTAAGAGTCTGTCTGAAAAGTCTATGGTTTGGCGCTGGAGTGCCGGCTTCAGCCGGCTAAAGCCGGCACTCCAGCGTGTGCCACGGAGCATGGTATGGCACTGACACTCTTTTCAGACAGACTTTAAAAGCGAAGCACGCGAAACGCTTCTGCGAAGGGCGTACCGGCCTTGATGCCATACTCAGCGTCCCATTGGCGGATCCATTCCGCATCCTTTTCCGTAACTTGTGATTGGTGGCAGAGCAGGGCTTTGACTTTACGCTCCATAAAGGCGGTAATATCAACATAGGTGTCGGGGTGGAGCGTCAAGGTCATATAGAGTTCTTGGACATGGTGTGGTTCTAGCCCCTCATCGAGGAGTTCTGGAAAGATGGGGCGCGTCTCGGCGCTGGGGAAGACGGCATAAATAGCGGCCTCACCAGCGGCGCGGTGGTCGGGGTGGTTGATATAGCTCCCACCCACAAAGACGGTGGTCGGGTCTTGACACACCACCCGTTGGGGGCGCACACTGCGGATCAAGCGCGTCAATTCACGGCGCAACTCAAGGGCGGGCTGAAGCACACCATCGCGATAGCCGAGGAAGCGCACATCGCTGACCCCCAGAGTGGCGGCGGCAGCACTCTGTTCAGCGCGGCGGGTTGTGGCGAGCGCCTCAAGGTCGGCGTCTGGCGCATTCGTACCGGCGGCGCCATCGGTGATCACACAGTAGACAACGTGGTGCCCCTCGCGCATCCAACGGGCCACTGAACCGGCCACACCAAACTCAATATCATCGGGGTGGGCGGCAATCACCAGGATTGTCATTGAATCGGTGGTTTCGTGTTGCATGCTGCATAGTGTACACGAGAGGTGGGGGGCTGTCTAGAGTTGTGGCTAGAATCAAAGCGGGGGGCCAGATGGCCCCCCGTATACCAAGATCGCGCTCGTGGCGATCAGAAGCCCGCTTCGCGTTCGCGGCACTTGCCACGGCTGATGGCGCAGACGCCACTGGCCGAGCAGCGTGGGCAGCTCTCGCGCATAACCATCGGTGCTTCGCCACCTACGACTCCGATCGATCGAGATCGAGGGCCAAGAGGCGTTGCATGGTGATGGCCCGTAACCCGGCTAAGGCTTGATCAACGCGCCGGAGTTGAGCATCACCAACGTTACCAGTGACCGTGATGGTATCGAGGGCCAGCACGAGATCAACCACTGCTTTGTCGAGCGCCCCACAACCCAAGGTTGAGAGATCGAGGGCCACACGGCGGGCCAAAGCCGCAAAGCTCTGGATGGTCGCCGGGCTCCACGAACCGACGGCAATCGATTCCCAAGCCATAGCAATAGAGCGGAAGGCTTCAGTAACTTTATAGACTTCATCGAGTCGGTTGGGGGTGCTGTAGTAGTTTGGTGGATTCTGATACGAACGCTGCATCACAGACATGGCCGACCTCCTGTATGCTAACGAGGCGGCCACTCCGCCAAGAGCTACGTAACGTTTTGGCGGGTGGAATAGCAGCGCCATTGCTACTATCCCACCGCTCAGGTCTTAGCATAGCAGGAAAGGCGGGCGGATACACTCCGTAGTAATACGGAATGATCCTCTGTAGACATGCGGATAATTGCTTGACAATCCTGCGAGGATGCATGAGGCGAAGCGGCGCGGGCTTTCCGTCCTCGCGTCTTCGCGTCTTCGTGTCCTCGCAAACGGCAACGTGCCTACGAACTATCCCTTAGCTGTCAAGGCTTACAATGCCCCGGCGCACGGCGTAGCGGATCAGGTCGAGGGGCGTATGTAAGCCGAGCTTACGCATCATACTGGCACGATGGGTATCTACGGTGCGGACACCGATCATGAGGCGTTCAGCAATTTCGGCGCTGGTCATGCCTTGGGCAGCGAGGTAGAGAATCTCACGCTCGCGTGCAGTGAGGGTCTCGTAGAGATCAAGGGTTGTTTCGGCAGTTTGGCTCACATAGGCATCAAGAGCCTTTTCGGAGAGGGGCGGGCTGAGGTAGCGTCGTCCGGAGGCGGCCTGTTGGAGGGCATAGACAAAATCGTTAGACATAGCCTCTTTCAGGACATAGGCGGTGACCCCGATGCGCAGAGCTTCACGCACGTAGGATTCATCGGCGTGCATGGAGAGGATGACGATTTTGGTTTGGGGAGCGTTCTGACGGGCTTGGCGTGCGACTTCAAGGCCACTCAATCCGGGCATCATGAGGTCTACAACAAGCAGCATTGGTTGTAGGCGTTCAACCAAGGAGAGCGCTTCGGGGCCATTGCCGGCCTCACCAACAATGGTACATTCCAATTCGCTCTCTAGGAGGGCGCGCAAGCCAGAACGCACAACGGCGTGATCGTCGGCAAGTACAATGGTTAAAGGGCTCATAGCTGCTCCTCTGCACCGCCCAACGGCAACTCAGCCAGGATGCGAGTACCCTCTCCATGACTCGACTCGACGTTTAGGTGCCCACCGGCCAAACGGACGCGCTCTTGCATCCCAGCAAGTCCACTCGAAGTATAGGAAGTGAGGGCTTGACCAACGTCAAACCCCACGCCTTCATCTACAACCTGCACGGCCAAGATGCGATCAGTCGTCCAGACTTGAACGCGAGCTTGGTTGACATGGGCATGGCGAGCGATATTGGTCAGACCTTCTTGGACAACGCGGTAGGCGGTTGCGCCAATGGCGGGGGTAACGACGCCATCAAGGCCGGCATGCTGAAAATGCACATGGATGCCGGTCTGGTCGGCATAACGGCGGGTAAACCAGACGAGGGCGGGCAGCAGGCCCAAGTCGTCGAGCATCGCCGGGCGCAGGTTGAGCGAGAGGGTACGCACCTGCGAGGTCAGTTGGTTGACTTGACGTTGGACTTGGGCAATGCGTTCACGTAGCACATCGGCGGGCATGCGCTCATTAACGGTGAGGGCGAGGCTGAGGCTTGTGAGCATTTGTCCAATCTCATCGTGCAGTTCACGGGCTAAATGGGCACGTTCGGTCTCTTGGACTGCTACGAGGCGTTCTGAGAGCGCACGCATACGTTCGCGGCCACTGCGAACCTCGTTGAAGAGGCGCGCATTCTGGATCGCAATGGCGGCTGGGGTAGAGAGTAGTTCGGCCAGATCTACATGTTCAGGGGTAAAAAAGGCTGCTTCAGCTTTATCGAGACAAAATATCCCGATGATTTGTTCGCCTGCAATCAGAGGCACGCCAAACCAATTGCGGATATGATGAAAACCGGGGCGACTACGCCAGCGGTTGGTGAGGGCTGTATCCATAATCAAGAAGCTACGGCGTCGTCTGAGGATTGGTTCAAACAGGGGGTCTTCATTCAGCGCAATTGGTTCTAGCGGTGGGCCATTGGGGTAGCCAAAGCGTTGGTAGCCGCGTGAGGCTTGCACCACGAGGTCACCACTGGAATCAAGCAGCATCACATTGGTGCTATCGAAGGGGATCAAGCGTGACAGATGTTCCAGTAGGGCGTCTATCACATGTTCGGCATCGAGGCTGCGGGTGAGGCCCATATTGGCGGAATGGAGGACTTCCGCGACATAGCGGGCGTGGCGTTCAGCATTGAGAGCTTGGCTCAAGGCCTCTTCGGTACGGCGGCGATCACTGATGTCGCGCGCAAGCCCCTCAACGAGCAGCGGTTGCCCTGCGGCATCACGCACGACGCGGTTGCGATGCTCAGTCCAGATGAAGACGCTATCCTTACGTTCCCAACGTAGCATCGTTGTGTGGCTACTATCGTTGGTATCAAGCATCGTCTGAAACAGCCCGCGATCACTGGGGTGGGTCATACGCATGATCAACTCTGGATCGGCGTAAAACTCCTCTGGGCTATAGCCGGTCATTGCGGTCACTGCCGGGCTTACATAAACAAAGACGGGGTCAGGTTCAAGCCGATAGCAGTAGACCAGATCGGCTGCATGCTCGATCAATTGGCGCAGGTGCTCGGCATCAAACTGATCGCCGGGCCGCGTCGGGTTCATGGTACATACCCCTTATCGGGCCGCGTTCAGATGTGCGGCTTGTATGTAGTATACGATCTCTAGGGACATTGTGTACAGTCTTGGGTTAGGGTTCGACCACATCCCCCCGCCGAGGGGCGTGCTCGCCCCCCAGCCTAACGGATGTGCTATAATCCACCCTCAGACAGACATGGTAAAGCGTGTGGAGCGATTGTGCCAATTCGTCCCTTTATCAAGTGGGCTGGCGGTAAGGGCCAGTTGTTGCCTGAACTGACGAGCCGGTTACCAATGCAGTTTCGGCGCTATCACGAGCCCTTTCTGGGTGGTGGGGCGCTCTTCTTTAGCTTGTCGGCGGCTGGGCGCTTGGCATCGGGGGCGCTCTTGAGTGATTATAATGCGGAGTTAATTGATTGCTATCGAGCGGTGCAACACCATGTTGAGGAATTAATTGCTGCACTGCAAGCGCATAAACCCCATGTGAGTGACAAAGAGTATTTCTATGCGGTTCGCGCTTGGGATCGCCAGCCTGGGTTTGCCCAACGCCCGCTAGTCGAACGGGCAGCCCGCACGATCTTCCTCAATCGGACATGCTACAACGGCCTCTATCGGCTCAATAATAAGCGCCAGTTTAATGTGCCTTTTGGCAACTATAAGAAGCCGCTGATTGTTGACCCCGATAATTTGCGCGAGGCGAGCCGGGTGCTGCAAGCGGCAGAGTTGCATGTCGGCGACTTTGCGCTGGTGCTAGAGCATGCCCAGGAGGATGATTTTGTCTACTTTGATCCGCCCTATGTTCCGGTGAGTGCAACAGCATCATTTACGGCCTATACCCACCAAGGCTTTGCTGAGGCCGATCAGGTGCGCTTGGCGCAGGTTTTTTTGCAACTGCTTGAACGGGGTTGCTATGTGATGCTCAGTAATTCTTATACGACCCTTGCCCGTGAACTCTATATTGGCCAGCCGGTGCATGAAGCGATTATGGCGAGCCGTAAAATCAATTGCGATGGCAAAAAACGGGGTGTGGTAGAGGAGTTAATCGTCTGTAGTTATCACGATACCTCTGTCTCCCCTTCTTCGGAGCCTTCCAAGAGCCAAGTATAGCTCACGCCGAGAATCTTATGGAGGGCAATGATCTCTGATGCATTGGGGAGCGCCTCACCATTTTCGATGCGGCTAAACTGCGTGCGGCTAACGACAACCCGTTCAAGTTCCATGCGCGCACGTAGATGCTCTTGGGTCAGATCAAGTGCGGTGCGGCGTGTGCGCACACGCACACCAATATCGCGGGCAACGGCACGCTGATTGACCAGATATTCCTCTGGAAGATCTTGGATGCGCTTGGGCATAACTTCGTTTGGTCTGTATCCAAGCGCTACCTTCTCATATACCTGCCCTTTCGTGTCCCATAGAAGGGAGTTGTTGCGATGTTTTACCTTATGTTGTCTTTTGTAACCCGAACTGCTTGACCTAATCAAGAACGCGAACGCCCATTGAGACGCCATGTTCGGCAATCTGCAATCTGCAATCTGAAATCTACAATCTGAAATCAGCGAGCCTACGGCGTAATGGTGAAGGGAATGGTCAGTTGCAATTGGCGGTCGCGGCCTTGAACGTGCATGATCCAGTTGCCGGGGATCATGTCGTCGGGGGCTTGCCACGTCCAGCGGGCTTCGCCTTGGCGGTTGGCCCGGACTTCGGCGAGTTGGCCGTGGATGTTGCGCCCGTCGGGGCCTTCGGCCCATGAATCGACGCGCTCGTAGGGGTTGAAGTCGCTAACGAAGAAGCTGAAACGGGTGCCCGCCGGGGCAGCGGCGGGTTCGACGCTGAAGCTGGGGGGCGGCACAGCTTCGATCACGAAGCTGACGCTCACATCGCGGTAACTATTGCGCCCACGGGCGGTCATGGTCCAGATGCCCGGCTCGGCGATCCGGGGAACTTCCCATGTCCATGTGGCATGGCCGTGGCGATCCACGGGGATTCTTTCGTGTACTGCCACGGGTGCGCCGCTGGCGTCAATGAACCAGTAGGACAACTCGCGGTCGTTGCTGGCCATGCCGTTGACGCTGAAGTGGAGCGTGCTGCCCGCGTGCCCAACGTTGGGGGTGACATTGGCGCTGAGGCTTGCATCAGGGCTTGGGGCGGGTGCGGGGGCTGTCTCGCTGGCGACGATGGTCAGATCGAGGATTACTTCGGTTCTACTCTCGGTGCCACGGGTAACCGCCTGCCAGCGCCCGGCTAACGCATCACTTGGGGCTGTCCATGTCCAGCGGGCGATGCCAGCGCGATCCACGGTGAGGTAGGGCGTGCCTTCGACCGCAATGCCGCGTGGATTACTGAGCCAAGCGCCTGCAACTTCACCAGGGGTGAGGCCGCCAACCGTGAAGTGGAAGGTGGTACCAGGAGCGCCAACCGCAGGCTCAACACGGCGCTCGGCGGCGGGTGGGGCGCTGCCGGTGATGGTGAAGGTGATCTCAACGAGGGCTGCCCCCGTGCGGCTGCGCGCCAGGGCACGCCAAGCCCCAGGCAGACTATCGGCAGGGGCGGTCCAACTCCAACGCAGGTAGCCGTCATCAGCCACCGTCAGCGTAGGAATATCTTCACCTTCGGGATCGATGTCGTAATCGCGCCCATCGGGGCCACGCAACCAAGGGCCAAAGCGCTCGCCGGGGGGGAGGCCGCCAACCGTGAAGTGGAAAGTGGTACCAACGGCACCAATTGCAGGCTCGGCGCGGCTTTCACGGGGGGCCGCTGGAGGGGCAATCACCGTGAAGGGTGAGGGCACTTGCAGGTTGGAGCGGCTACCACGGGCAACCGCCATCCACTGGCCGCCGGGCGCATCAAGGGGTACATCCCACGACCATTCGACCGCGCCATCGGCATTGGCACGCACAGCGGGCGAACGGGGGCGACTGAGCCCTTGGGGATCGGTAATCCAGAAGTCTACTTGCTCATTGGGGCTAAAGCCGGTTGACGTAAAGTGTACGCGCTCACCGGGGTAGACCTGCGGCCCAGCGGCGGTGACCAGCCCAACGCCACCAGTCAGCAGGAGCATAAGGACAAGCAGCAGGTTGGTTAAGCGCGTGAGAGATTGGCGTAGCATAGGTGCCTCCTAACATAGCTATGGGTGCTACGCAGGGACAAGGTGCCCAGATAGCACCTATGCATGATACGCCAAAACACACGGTTCATGGCTCATTCTAAAGGACGATTTCAGTAGTGGTGAAGATCAATCAGCCCTACTGCGAACTTCCTCCATCGCCCGATCCCTGGCTATCAAACGTGCCATAGATAGGTGTCTGCTTTTTGCGTGAAGCGGGGCGGGGGGGTAAGGGCCGTCGAATGATGTGGGGGGCGCCAAGGGGTGAGTGGTAGCGATTGGGTTCGAGCGCCCGTATTGCTTGGATGGGATCGGGATGGGGCTGGATAATTGGTCGTGGTCGCTCAAACACATGGGCTGGTGACGGCGGTGGCGGCGGTTCGACCTTGGCTACTGCGGGCGGTTCGCTGGGCAGAGCAACTAATGCGGTCGTTGCGTTAGGCAGCGGATCGCTGGCTGTCGGCTCTGGCGTGGGGGGCTCACTGAGCAGATGGGCGAGGGTGGCGGCCTCTGGTTCAACGGCTGGCGTGGGGGGCTCACTGAGCAGATGGGCGAGGGTAGTAGCCTCGGGTTCGGTGGCTGGCGCAGGGCTTGGTGGGATCGCTGCTTCAAACCCTGAGGTTGGCGTAGGGATTTCGCAGAAGGGGGCAGGTGCGGCGACTTCACGCGCTAACAGAGAAGTTTCAGCTTCAGGCAGCGTAGGCGGCGTCTCGACCTGGTGGGATGGAGGAGACACCTCAGATGGGGGCTGCGGCGCTTGAGGGGCCGGACGAGCAAGCGTATGGGTTGCATGCAGATCGCGGGCACTTGGTAGAGGCGGCAACTCACGCGTATTCGGAGGGGGCGGCAAATTGTAGAGCGCCCGGTCGTGCATGGGGCGACCCCGTGCAGCATAGAGATAGCTGAGCGCCTCTTGCTCATTGCCAAACAAGCCAATGCCACTGACCAGTTTGACAAACGGTGCAAAAACGAGCAGATGGTACTCACCGACAACAAAGGCCATATGGCCTAAATTGGGGTGATGTACAACCTGCTCGGTGCGGCGACGTGCGCCCGGTGCCCCTCCCGCAATCCGCCGCCCGTCTACCAACAGATCAAGCGGTTGCGTACTCGCATCAAGGATTGACCACAACTCAACGAAGTAACTCTCGGCTTGGTGTAGGGCTAAATAGCCCTCCATCTCGACCCAGATCAGGTCTTCATTGTGACGGGTAATAGTATAGGGCATCAAGGTGCCCTTTCTAGACCTAATCCGAAGAACCCGGTTCTTCGGGCGACTCCTGCACGGGTATGGGTAGCACCCAAACCTTTCTCAAATCGAAGTACTGCGTACAGATTATACAATTCAATTGCCTATATGTCCATAGATCGAACTAAGAAGTATTCGCTACCTGCGGTACAATTTTGTTCACTTGAGGTGAGATCTCGCAATCTTGTGTAGAGCAGGGCGCGAACATGATCTTCATGAGGTTAGGGTTCACTTCGTTACTTCGACTGAAAGGTCACAGACCTTACTCCGTGCAGGGTTACCAAACCCGAAGCGAATCGCCTGATGCTTACAGTTATCTACACAGTTGCCGCAGAGAATACAGTCATCACTGATCTGCCGTTCACTCTGCACGATACTATGCACGGGCAAACTCATCGGACAGCTACGGGTACACACTTGGCAGCCTGTACAAGCGCTCGGCGTCGTATACAATCGTAGCCTTGGCAACCGTAATGCTGCACCCAAGCGCTGGCCCACCACCATAAAGGGAGCCATCCAGCAGATCGCATGACAGAATCCTCGTCGCCCAGCGAAGACCGCTAAGCCCAGTGCGAGACCGTTGACCAGCAGGAAGATCGGATACCATGCGATCTCATTGATCGACAACCCACCTGCCAAGTTATAGAATGGATCAATCCGCGTATAACCTCCCGCACGTAGCATGAGTACGATCAGCAAGGCCATCCACAGGCTCCAGATTACCCACTTGATGCGCCCCAACCAAGATGCAACCGCTGCCGGATTGATCGGTAATGCCGCCTCTTGCAGGCCCGCTGCGGGGCAAGCCCAACCGCAATAGGCCCGCCCTAGCAATAGCGCACTCAATAGCATCAACGTAAAGACGATAAGGCTGCCACTCACCACTCCCTCAGCCGTTGCCTGCACAATCAGGTAGGGCGAAAAATAGAAGATGGTCACAGGAAAGAGGAGCCATGCTATGAGCAAGATAGTCATACGAACACGCTGACGAAGCGGACGTTGTCGTGCTTTCATCGTAATCCTTCCTTTGCAAGCCCGTAGAGTATGCCAGCAATCGTTGTTTCGATAGTTACCTGAATTTGCGCTTCAGGTAGCGGTGGCCCCACAAGAAAGAGCCCTACCATGCCATGCACTGTGGCCCAGAGTGTAAGACTGATTGCTAATGTGTCACCGGGCTGCAATACTCCCGCTGCTTGCGCTTGTGTCACGGTTAATTGCAAAACCTGGAAGGCATCCACACGTTCACTACGTTCTGCCAAGCGTTCGCGTAAAACGTCGGCGCGACGCATAAACATCAACTGGTAGTGCATCGGCTGCTCGCGTCCGAAAGCGACATAGGCTCGCCCTACTGCCGCAATGCGCTCTAGTGGATCGTGGGTTGCGGCGGCTACTGCTGCAAGCCGCCGTCCCAACTCGTTGTAGCCGTCTGACAATAAGGCCAACAGTAGAGCATCCTTGTTGGCAAAATGCAGGTAAATGGTCGCTGGACTATAACCGATCCGTTCACCCAATTGCCGCATAGAGAGACCTTCATAGCCTCTAGCAATGAACAATTCGGCTGCCGCAGCCAAAATCTTAGCCCGTAGCTCAATACGAGCCTGAGTGCGTCGTGCTGCACTCGCGCTGATCGGTGGGTCAGTTTCATTTTCGGGAGGATGCGATTTCATACCATTTCAGATTGTAGATTGCCGAACATGGCTCACTCCGACTTGAACGATGTTTATATACTGAACAGTGTTCATTTTAATCGAAGCAAGGCCACTTGACTAGCCCAATGTTGGTTAGTTTAGGTTGCGATGCGACAACGATGCTCAAGCGAGGATTATACCAATTACCCTTGAACATGCCGCATTATCAAGAACGCTCAAGCCCATTGGGACGCCATGTTCGGCAATCTACAATCGTACATGGTATTATGCTCAATCCTCCAGCTCACGCAACACCCCGCGCCGTAATTTGCCCGCAGCCGTGCGCGGCAATGCGGCCACGAAGTTGATGCGCCGGGGAACTTTGTAGGCCGCAAGTTGCGTGCGGCAGTGGGCGATCAGCGCTTCAGCCTGGGGTTTGCAGTCCGCTTTGGCCACGACGAAGGCAATGGGCACCGCCCCCCATTGGGCATCGGGTGCGCCAATCACGCCTGCCTCAGCCAGTTCAGGGTGGCTCAGTAAGGCCGCTTCCACTTCGGCAGGGTAGACATTCTCGCCCCCAGAAATGATCAGGTCGTCACGCCGATCAATGACATAGAGAAAGCCCTCATCATCGCGGTAGCCCAGGTCGCCAGTGTGCAGCCAGCCCTCCCTGAGAGCAGCGGCGGTCGCTGCTGGGTTCTGGTAGTAGCCACACGTAACCATTGGGCCCCGCAGACAGATTTCGCCCACCTGGTTGGGCGGCGCTTCCCTGTCCCCCTGCATGATCCGTAGCTCAAGCGGCAACAGGGGTTGTCCCGCCGATCCGAGTTTGCGGAGCGCCTCGTGGGGGTTGAGCGTCACCGCTTGCGAAGCAGTTTCGGTCATGCCGTAGGTCTGTACCACCGGCAACCCACGGGCGGCACAGGCTTCAAGCAGGGGCCGGGGGGCCGGGCCGCCACCAAGCAGCGCACAGCGGAAGTGGGGCGGCAAGGGGCGTGTTCCCGCCGCGTCAAGCATACGGGCCAGCATCACCGCCACAAAGGAAGCCAGGGTCACCCGTTCATGCTCAAGGGCCGCCAGGGCTGCATGGGGCTCGAAACGTTCGTGCAGCACCACCGGCATCCCGTAGATCGCGCCGCGCAGCAGGATGGAGAGCCCCCCTACGTGAAAGAGCGGAAGCAGTGCCAACCAGCGATCATCCTCGTGCAGCCCCAAATTGAGCATAGAGGCCATCGCGCTCCACCAGTGGTTGCCCGCGCTCAACATAGCCCCCTTGGGTCGCCCCGTAGTGCCGGAGGTATAGATGATCGTGTGCAGCGCATCAAGCTTGATCAGGGGCGCATCTGCTTGTGGGGATGAGGGTGGGTTATTGGGAGGCTCTGGATGGCCCTCACCCCCTTTCCCCCGCTCCCACAACGTGGGAGCGGGGGGCAAGGCATCGTAGCTTATTGCGCTCCTCTGTACTGTTTGTGGGCCAAGCTCCTCCAGCGCCACACTCTGCGGCACGCTGAGGGTCTTGGCTAGGTGGGCATGGGCTTCATCGTAGAGCAGCAGGTGCGCCCCGCAATCGCCAAGCTGCCACGCAAGCTCGGCGGCGCTCAGGCGCGTATTGAGCGGCACAAGCACCATCTGGGCGCGTGGTGCCGCATGCAGCACGGCAGCATACGGCGCACTATTGTGAGCCAAGATGGCGACCCGCATGCCTGGAGCAACCCCCAAGCCCTGCAAGCCTGCTGCCACAGCATGAGCGCGCGCATCAAGCTCGCTAAACGACCACATCGCACTGCTGCTGATGATCGCCGGACGTGCGGGGTGCAGCGCCGCCCGGCGGGCGAGCCAATCGGGAAGCTGGGTGTTGGTCATGGTTCAGGTTTTCGATTTTACAGCAGCAACCCCAATGCCAGCAGCGCCCCAAAGATCATATGCAGCTTGGCAGTGCCCCGCAGCCCCGCATTGAGCGCACGACCGCGCTGTCTACCTACGAGATCGAGCAGTTTTAGGGCTAAGGGCATGGTGAGCCAGGGCAGCAGTGAGAAGGGTGAACCCCCGCCCCAGAACCAGACCACCGGCAGGATGATGTAGGCACCCAAGACGAGCAGCGCATACTCCATGCGGGCGAAGCGCTCTCCAAAGATTACTGCCAGCGTGCGCTTGCCCGCCTTGCGGTCGGTCGGCGCATCGCGCAGATTGTTGACCACAATGATCGCTGTGACCAGCAGGGCCACCGGCAGGCTGGCCAACAAAGCCACTGGGCGCAACGCATCGCTGTGCAGGTAGTCGGTAAAGACCACTGCGACAACGCCGAAGAAGATGAAGGTGAAGATGTCGCCCAGGCCATTGTAGCCCAGCGGAAAGGGGCCGCCGGTATAGAGAATCCCAGAGGCAATGGCAAAAATGCCAACCAGCAGAATGGGCCAGCCACCCACGTAGATCAGGTAGAGGCCACAGAGCGCCGCAAGGGCGAAGCAGCCCAGCATCGCCCGACGCACGACTGCTGGGGCCAACAGGCCACTCTGGGTTACCCGTGTGGGCCCCAGCCGTTCACTCGTATCGGCCCCCTTTTGGTAATCGAAGTAGTCGTTGGCGAGATTGGTGCCAATCTGGATCAGCAGCGCAGCCACGAGGGCCGCCAAAAAAGCCAATGGGCGCAGCATGCCATCCGCTAGGGCTGTCGCCGTACCCACCAACACCGGCACCACCGCAGCGGGCAAGGTTGGCACCCGCACCGCCATCAGCCAGACCTGGGATGGCGTAGGAGTCGTCTTTAGCGTCATATGCATGGTGAGGGGGCGTGCGGGAACGCGGTTCCCGCGCTCCCGCTACAACTTCTCAGTCACCACTTTTGCCTGGGTAAAGAGCCCCACATAGTCCGGCCCACCGGCCTTACTATCGGTACCCGACATGTTGAAGCCACCGAAGGGCTGTACGCCAACCAACGCCCCTGTACACTTACGGTTAATGTAGAGATTGCCTACGTGGAACTCATCATAGGCGCGGGCAATGTGGGCAAAATCTTGTGAATAGAGCCCGCCGGTCAGCCCATACTCGGTATTGTTGGCAATGCTCAACGCATGTTCAAAGTCGTCGGCTTTGATGATCGCCAGCACCGGGCCAAAGATCTCCTCTTGGGCCAAACGGGCATCAGGGGCAATATCGGCAAAGACCGTAGGATTGATGAAGTAGCCTCCATCCTTGAGCAGTTCGTGGTCAACCACTTCGCCACCACAGATGAGGCGACCCTCTTCTTGGCCCAGGGCGATATAGCCACTAATCTTATTGAAAGCAGCCTTATCCACCACCGCGCCCATAAAGGTTTCAGGGGCGGTCGGGTTGCCCAACTTGAGCGCACGGGTACGTTCAGCGATGCGTTCGACCATGGTATCGTAGACACTCGCCACAATGATCGCCCGCGAGCATGCGCTACACTTTTGGCCTTGGAACCCAAAGGCGGAAGCGACAATTCCAGCAGCAGCGGCTTCGAGGTCGGCGCTCTCATCAACAATAATCCCGTCCTTGCCGCCCATTTCGAGGATGGTACGTTTGATCCAGAGCTGACCAGGCTGGCGGATGCTGGCACGCTCATTGATTCGCAGTCCCACCTCTTTGGAGCCAGTAAAGCTCACAAAGCGCGTCAGCGGATGGTCTACCAACAGATCACCCACAGCAGCCCCTGAGCCTGGCAGGTAGTTCACAACCCCGGAGGGCAAGCCTGCTTCTTCAAGCAACTCCACGAGCTTGGCGGCAATCACCGGAGCGACACTGGAGGGCTTGAGGACAAGCGTATTCCCAACCACTAATGGTGCAATCACAAGGCCGGTGGTAATTGCCAAGGGGAAATTCCAGGGCGGAATAGCCAACCCGGCCCCCAGCGGGATATAGTTGAGCGAATTGCTCTCACCGGGCCATGGGAGCAGCGGCTGGCTCGTCGCTTGATGGTGCAAGGCTTGGCGCGCATAGTACTCGGCAAAATCAATCGCCTCCGCCACATCGGCATCAGCCTCAACCCAACTCTTACTCACCTCATAGACCAGCCACGCCGCCAATTCCTCCTTGCGGCGGCGCATGAGCGCAGCGGCACGCAGCACAATCCGCACGCGGTCTTCAACCGGCACCCGCCGCCACTGGGCAAAACGGGCATGGGCCACCTCAACTGCCCGGGCCGCCAGTTCGGGCGTAGCCTTACTCACATAGCCTACCACCTTGGTTGGTTCCGCCGGACAGAGCGAAGCAATGGTCTCCTCAGTACTAATCCGCTCGCCATCAATAACCAGCGGATAGCGCACCCCCAGTTGTCCATTGACACTCCGCAGCGCACGCTGCATCCCAGCGCGGCGCTCAGAAGAGGAAAAATCACCAAATGGTTCATTACGATAGACAGGTACATTCATACATATGCTCCATGCCACGAGATACCAATGACCGTTGAACATGCTGCATCAGCAACAGCGTGAAAGCAGTCATGTTCGGCAATCTACAATCTACAATCTACAATCTGAAATACCATTAGCGGGAAGCGCAAAGGAGCAACTCCTTCGCACCTCCCGCCACATGGTAACGTTAATCTAGGTTGCAACAATGCAGGCGCTAGGCTTCAGCCGTTTCAACCTCTTCAGCTTCAACCTCGCCCTCATCCCCCAGTTCAAGCAACCCTCCCTCGCCCAACTGATCTTCCGCAATTTGGCGCAATGCGGTGAAGAGTTCAACATCAAGGATAACGCCTGTGGGGTAGCCCTTCTGGGTGACGATGATCGGCTGATGGTTGGCGCGTGAGCGTTTGATCAACGCAGCCAGTGATGAGGCAGCTTTTGAAATGGGTACAACACCCTGCTTCAAATCAACATCCAACGTGTACTTCTTGATATCTACCATTGTCGAGCCTCCGCATAAACAAATACGTGACGTGCAAGAGTTAGCCTGAAAGTCGTCTAAGAGTGTGAGTTAAGCTCCTCTAGGCAATATCCACTGCTATTCTCTGTAACCTAGCGCATACCAGTGGAAGTGCCAGAGTTCACTTGCGAAAGGCGACATTCTTTTTAATCATGCCTACGCCACAAGGATACAGATACATTCTACTACAGATCTTGCTTGTTGTGAATGCAAATCATCATCTCACCACACAATTAATCATATCTGTTTGGAATGATCAGAGTGTGATTTAGATATGTATGTGCCCGTGTTGAACGGCATAGGAACATGGCACATACAGCAACATGCTCCAAGTGCTACCGAAGCTCAAGATTGCGGCTTTGTTCGGGTATCGGCAAGATGCGTGCCATCAATGGCTTACGCTTGTGGGCCGCAAGGGATGGGTTCAGGACACTTTACAGTTTCCGCTATTAGGTAGTGCCGACTTATGGTCTTCCAGAAATTAATCCGGTGTCGCGGCACGGACTAGACCTGATAGATATGCCAGATCTGCGAGGTCTGGTTAGCGGATTATTTACTGGAAGACCATTAGTCGGCACTACGACGGTAACGCTGAGGTCGCCGACACCCCCCGGATGCCGACTAAAGTCTGCGCTACGACGGTAAAGCTGAGGTTACCAACACCCCCCCGGATGCCGACTAAAGTCGGCACTACGACGGTAAAGCTGAAAGGCTGTTTCTGAAACCATCCCTTAGATCAACACCACCCGCTCCCGTAATTCCGCACTCAACATGCGGGTTGCATTACGGGTATCTACCACACCAGGGGCCAGTTCAACAATACGCTGATAGGGGAAGGCGCTGTGGTTTGTAATGATAACAGCACAATCACAACTGCCTAAGAGTTCATCGGTGAGTGGTGTGGTCTGATAGACCTCACCAGCATGGCTTACAAAAGAATCAATGTGAGGATCACATGTAATCACCGTGGCCCCATCAGCCACCAACAGATCCATCACCTTGAAGGCGGGCGATTCGCGGTAGTCGTCCACATCGGGCTTGTAGGCTACCCCCAATAACAACACGGTAGAACCATTGAGCGCTTTGCGCTGCCGGTTGAGCACCCGTACCACCAGATCGTGAACGTGGCGCGGCATCTGGGTGTTGATCTCGCCCGCTAACTCAATAAAGCGTGTCACCAGATCATAGGCTCGCGCCTTCCATGTGAGGTAGAAGGGATCAATCGGGATGCAGTGGCCCCCCAAGCCCGGCCCCGGCGTGAACTTCATGAAACCATAGGGTTTCGTTGCCGCTGCATCAATCACCTCCCAGACATTGAGGTTCATGCGATCACAGAGCAGTGCCAGTTCATTGACCAAGGCGATGTTCACGGCACGGAAGATGTTCTCGAAGAGTTTGGTTAGTTCCGCAGCAGCGGGTGAAGAGACCTCCACGACCTGGCTGGTTATCTGGCGATAGAATGCACTCGTCAGCTTCGTACAGGCTGCGGTAACCCCGCCAACCACCTTGGGCGTATTATCAACCCCGAAGCCCTGACTGCTCGTTTGGCCCGGGTCGATCCGTTCTGGCGAAAAGGCCAAAAAGTAGTCGTGCCCCACCACCAGTCCGCGCTCATCCAAGATTGGCTGCACAACTTCGCAGGTTGTCCCTGGATAGGTCGTACTCTCAAGGATCACCAAATGACTAGGACGCAAACTCTGGGCAATATCCCGCGTAGCCGCTTCAATATAGCTAAGATCGGGGTCGCGTGTCTGGTTCAGCGGCGTTGGCACACAGATCACCAACAGGTCGCACTCAGCCATCCGCTCAATAGCGTTGCTGGCCTCTAGGTTCCCATTGGCCCGTAGCTGCCCCAACGCTTCCGAGGTGACATCACCAATGTAGCTTTCGCCCGCATTCAACTGGGCAACCCGTTCAGGGCTTACATCAAAACCGAGGACACGAAAACCTTGGGCCGCTGCGCGTACCGCAAGGGGTAAGCCCACATAACCCATCCCGATCACCCCCACCACCGCGTCACACGCCTCAAGCTTCGCTTGGAGCGCCGCTTCGTAGCTTGTCATGGTACGTTGTTCCTTAACATTCTGCTGATCCGTCGCTTCAAGATTATCACCATGCTTCTTTCATGTGTCAATCGGGTAGGAGTATGTCAAACCTGATGGTATCATAGGGGTATGACTGGAATCTGTAGAGCGGTGCCCTACACCCCCTTGGACGGGGGGAGGATGCGAGGGAACCAGGTTCCCTCGCGCACCCTAACCTACACATTTTGGTCACACCCGTATCATGGAGCAGTAGATGTGAGTTATGGATGTGCCCTGCATCTCGCGTCTTGCCGCTCGCTTTCCTAACTGCCCCCTATGCAACGCCTATTCCCCCAAGCTTTTGTGCCCGCTGAGGCTGATGATCCCCTTGTTGCGTGGCGTCAACGCACGACCCAGTGGCTAGTGCGCTTCATGCTGCTGCTGCTTCCGTTCTTTGGTTTGGATCTGCTACACAATCTGGCGCTTGAGCGTTGGGTGATTGTGATCAATCGGGTGGTGTCGATCGCAATCATCCTTGGCTTAGCCTTTACTCCAAAGCTCGACTATCGTTTTCAGAGCTGGGTTATCGTGCTGCTCATGTTAACCAGTGGCATTGTGGGTGTGATCAACTTTGGCCTCTTTGGGGCTACCACGCTGATCACCGTGGTAAGTATGATCTTGGCGCTGCTCTTGCTTGGGGCCCGTGCCGCCCTGTTGGTGGGTCTACTCTTTGCGCTGAGCCAAGCGATCATTTTTGCCTCCTTTGCTCTAGGTCTGATGGCCTACCCCTATGGCTCGATCCTGCGTGCCACTGAGGGCATGCGTCTGCTCAACAACTGGTTTATCCATATCTCCATCTCGGCCACGCTCGCCCTGCTGGTCGCCTCAATGGTCAAATCCTTCCAAGCCAGTCTCGCCGCGAATCGCAAGGCTTACTTGGAGTTGCAGCAGGTCAATGCGAACCTTGATGCCACCGTTGATCAGCGTACCGCTGAGTTGCGTGAGGCCGTCGCTCTGCTCAAGGCTACGCAGTGTGTTGCTCAGGTTGGTGGTTTTACCTATGTGTCTAGCCAGCAGCAGATTGTCTGTACCGAAGAACTCTACCGCATCCATGAAGTTCCCATTGGAACGGTGGTTGATGTTGCTTTGATTGAACAGCTCTATCCGGGCCAGGCATGGACGGATCTGCGTGTCTCCTTTGAAGCGTTGGAAACGCAGGGAACCGCCTTTGAACTTGAATTGCCTGCACGTACCCTGACGGGGCGCTCCATCTGGGTACGCATGAGTGGCGCAGCACTGAAGATTGGCGAACATGTGCGCTGTATCGGCACCGTCCAAGATATTACGCCCCATAAGCATGCGGCTGAGGAGTTGGCCCATGCCCGCGATGCGGCTGAAGCTGGGGCACGCGCTAAGGCCGAGTTTCTGGCCACGATGAGCCACGAGCTACGTACACCGCTCAATGCGATTATTGGCATGACCGAGTTGCTCCAAGATACCCAACTTGATGAAGAACAACAACTCTACGCCAATACGATTAGCAGCGGTGGTAAAGCCTTGCTTGCCCTGATCAACGATATTCTCGATCTCTCGCGTATCGATGCGGGCCGTCTGGAGTTGGAGGAAGTTCACTTTGAGTTGCCCAGCTTTCTCGCTTCACTCATCCATTTGGTGGCCCATCAAGCCCATCAAAAACATTTGGCCCTACACTGGAGCTATGATCCCGACCTGCCCCAATGGGTCACTGGCGATGAGCATCGCCTCCGCCAGATTTTGCTCAATCTGCTTACCAATGCGCTTAAGTTTACCAACCAGGGCGAAGTCCTCCTCCATGCCAGTGCCGGAGTAGAGGCTGGAACGATCCAATTCCATGTGCGTGATACTGGCATCGGCATCAGCCCAGAGCAACAACAACGCATCTTTGCGCCCTTTGAGCAGGCCGATAGCAGCACGGCTCGGCGCTATGGCGGCAGTGGACTGGGCTTGGCGATTAGTCATAAACTCGCCACCCTCATGGGTGGGCAGCTTACCCTTCAGAGTGAGGTCAATCTGGGCAGTAGCTTTACGCTCACCCTGCCTTTGCCCCACACCATCGCACACGAGCTAGAAGCTCCTCAGCCTGCAGAACTGCTGCCTCAAGCGCCGCTCAGAATTCTGGTCGCAGAAGATAATCCGGTCAACCAAATCCTGATCCTGCGCATCCTAGAGCACTTGGATCACCAAGTGACTATAGTTGAGAATGGCTCTGCGGCGCTTAAAGCGGTGCAAGCCCAGCCCTACGACCTTGTCCTCATGGATATTCAGATGCCCGAGATGGACGGCCTTACTGCCACGCGCCAGATTCGTGCCCTTGGGAATCAGATTCAGCAGCCGCGCATCATCGCCCTCACCGCCAATGCTTTTGCGCATGATCGCCAGCAGGCTCTTGCCGCCGGTATGGACGACTTCTTGAGTAAGCCGTTGCAACCTCAAACGCTCTGGCAGGCGCTCCAGCGGCAGAACTTCAAGCCCACTGAACCTGCGTCTAACCCAACCCCAGACGTGATCAACTGGGCTATGTTTGAGGCTACGATCACGACGATGAGCCAACAGGGTTCCAAGCTAATCGCAACCATGCTCCAGATCTTCGAGCATGAGCTACCCGAACGCATTACGCTGATCGAAACGCTGCTGGCAACCAATGACCGTGCCCAACTCCAACGCGAAGCCCACCGCCTCCATGGTGCCGCGTTGCAACTAGGCGCCCAAGCCCTCGCTGTCCTTTGCGCCCAGATCGAGCATGCTGCCCCAGATCTAGACCTAGCTCCCCTTGTGGGTCAACTCCGGCCCTGCCTTGAGGCGAGCCAAGCGGCACTGCGCGAGCGTGGCGTTGGGGATTGAACCATAGAGGCACAGAGAACACAGAGGAAGGTTTCAGAAGCTGTTTGAAAAGCCGGGGAGCACACGCTGGAGTGCCGGCTTTAGCCGGCTAAAGCCGGCACTCCAACTTACGAGGACGCGTGAGGCGAAGCCCTCGCCGCTTCGCCTCACGCGTCCTCGCGTCCTCGCGTCCTCCCACGGCTGAACCATCCCTCAAAACTCTCTGTGTCCTCGGTGCCTCTGTGGTTCAACCCTCTGGTATCTCTCCTCGCCTCTGTGGTTCAACCCTCTGGTATCTCTTCTCACTCACCCAAGGGCCGCCTGTAACCCCGCCACCGCATCCGCCACCGACTGGTTCGGATTATAGACCGCCGAGCCAACCACAACCACATTGGCCCCGGCGTCGCGCACGGCGGGCAGGTTGCTGGTGTTGACGCCGCCATCCACCTGGATGAGCCGATCAGGGCAACCGCGTGCTACGCAGAGTTGGCGTAGGCGGGCGATCTTGTCAACGCTTGAAGGGATGAAGCGCTGCCCGCCATAGCCCGGGTTGACACTCATCAGCACCACTAGGTCGAGATCGGGTAGCAACTCCTCAATGCTGCTCAGCGGTGTTGCTGGATTGAACGCCACCCCCGCCTTGCAGCCCAATCCATGGATCATCTGAACCGCACGATGAGCATGGTGCGTTGCCTCAATATGGAAACTGATGTAGTCACACCCCGCTGCGGCAAAAGCCTCAATGTAGCGCTCCGGTTCTTCAATCATCAAGTGGGCATCCACCACCGCACCATGGCGTTTGGCCAACGGACTGATTGACTTCACCACCATCGGCCCAAAGCTGAGATTGGGCACAAAGCGTCCATCCATAATATCAAGGTGTAACCAACGAATCCCCGCTTCAAAGGCAGCCTCAAGCTCGGCCTCCAAGCGGGCGAAATCGGCAGTAAGAATTGAAGGAGCTAAATGCATAGGGTTTCTTCTTTCTACGTTGGCGGCTGCGCCACCAAAACGGAACAAAAAGAGTCTTTTGTTAGGGATGGTTTCTGAAAGCGGAAGGTTGCTTTACAATGTAGCGAGGATGCGTGAGGCGAAGTGGCGAGGGCTGCGCGTCCTCGCGTCCTCGCGTCCTCGCGTCCTCGCGTCCTCGCGTCCTCGCGTCCTCGTTGCGAGGATGCGTGAGGCGAAGCGGCGAGGGCTGCGCGTCCTCTTTCCTACCTCCTACCTCCTACCTCCTCTTTCCTACCTCCTACCTCCTACCTCCTACCTCCTACCTCCTACCTCCTACCTCCTCTTTCCTACCTCCTCTTTCCTACCTCCTACCTCCTACCTCCTACCTCCTACCTCCTACCTCCTACCTCCTACCTCCTCTTTCCTACCTCCTACCTCCTACCTCCTACCTCCTACCTCCTACCTCCTAACATGCCGCACACCCTCCGCGCCAGCCACAAAAAGATCCTTGGTCATCTCAATGAACAGGCCATGTTCCACAATCCCAGCGCGGCACTTGAGGGTTGTTGCAAGCTGCGCCGGGTCACTGAGGGGCCCAAAGGCACAATCAAGAATGTAGTTGCCCTGATCAGTCACAAAGGCTTCACCTGCCGCAGTGCGTCGTAGCTTCACCTCAGCCCCTAGCTCGCGCAGGAAACGTGCGCTCGCCTCAACCCCAAAGGTGACCACTTCCACCGGCAGGGCAAAGTTGGTACCCAGTGCGGGCGAGAGCTTGGCTTCGTCTACAATGATCACCTGGCGCTTAGTCGCTTGGGCCACCATCTTTTCGCGCAGGAGCGCCCCGCCGCCGCCTTTGATCAGATTGAGTTGCGGATCAACCTCATCGGCTCCGTCAATCGTTAGATCAATTGTCGCACAGCTATCCAAGGTAGCAAGGGGAATCCCCAAACGCTGGGCTTCCGCCTCGGTCCACGCAGCACAGGGCACGCCCACAATCTCACGCAACGCACCTGCTTGCAGTAGCGCCGCAATACGTTGCAACGCAAAAGCCGCCGTACTGCCAAAACCCAACCCCACCACCATGCCCGGTTCAATCAGCGCCACCGCTGCATTCGCCGCCTGACGCTTCAGTTCATCCCGCGAGGGTGTTTCCACAACAACTCTCCTTGCCGCTACCCGATCCTCCACGCGATTGTACCAGAATTTTTTGGCCGAGCCGTAGGGCTTGGGGCGCAGCCCCACAGAAGTCATCGGGATCATGTGATACCATATGGTAACTGACCCCAAGATAACCCAAGGAGGAACCCTCGACGTGTCTTGGCCACGCATTCGGCAATGGATTATCAATCACGACGACAGCACCCTCTTCAATATCCTCTACATTGGCTTCGCCTTGGTGCTGAGTATTACCCTGGGCCTCTTCTGGTTGGTGGCGGTGGTGGGGGTACACGCCCTCTTTGAAATCTATCGCCAGCATCAGCGCAGTGGCGATTGGGGGTTTGCGCTGGCTGAGATGATCTGGGAGTTGAAACTCGACTTTGGTCTGATCATCTTCGCCTTCGCCTTGGCCATCTACTTGGAGTATATCTTTGGTGTGGCCGGTCTTGCGGCGGGTAGCCGTGTGGCGGCCCAGTCGGCGGGCCGCATGACCCAAGCGAGTAATCGCATCATTCTGTGGCAGCGGCTCATCCGCGGCTTCTTTCTGTCACTCGATGATATTGGCCTTGCCCTGCGCGCCTTTGGGTCGCGTATGCGCGGCAAGAAGCAAGCCCCCGCCCAAGCCGCAGAGTCTGGGGTTGTAGCGCAGCAAGAGGAAGTCCAAGCAGCCCCTCAGCCGACCACCGATCCTGCCGCAGAAGCCGACGAGCCACCAACCCACACCTCTTGGCGTGGTGCCTATAGCCGCGCTGATTATGCAATCCTTGGCTTTGGTGGCATCTGCTTGGTACTCATTGCTGTTGCTCCGCCGATTATTGGTTCGACCTATGCCGATGTTTGGGGCGTGATTGTTGCAGAGATGCGCCCCTTCCCAGAGTAGTGTGGAGGTATGGTTATGCGCCATGTGCGCGCCCTGATGTTGGGTGTTGCGTTGCTTGCGTTGGTGGTGGCTGGGCTCGGCTACCTCGCCTTGGGTGAAATTCGCGCCCCCGCAGCAACGAGCGGTCAACCAGTGGAGTTTGTCGTCGCTCACGGAGCGAGTACGTCTGAGATTGCTACCCGGCTGCGCTCTGAAGGGCTCATCCGGCAGCCGGTACTCTTTACTATGTTGAGCCGTATGCAAGGGCTCGATGCGCAACTCCACTCTGGTCGCTTTGTGCTCAGCCCAACTATGAATATGAGCCAGATTCTGATTGCCCTCCAAAGCAATCGCATTGATGATATAGCCGTGACCCTGCGTGAGGGCTTGCGCCTTGAAGAGGTTGCGGACATCTTGGCGCAGGCCGAGATTGTTGAGGCGGAACTCTTTCTGGCTGCGGCCCGCGATGCTGAACGCTTCCGTGCCCAATATTTTCTCCTGAACCAGTTGCCCCCCGATGCCACCCTTGAGGGCTATCTCTTTCCCGATACCTACCGCTTCTACCGCGATGCGGAGCCTGATGTGATCATTCGTACCATGCTCGACCGCTTTGTAGAGCAGTATGCAACGATTGAACGCAATGTCCAAGTGCCTGATGTCAGTGTCCATCAGTTGGTCACGATGGCTTCGATTGTGCAGCGTGAGGCCGCACTTGAGTCCGAGATGCCGTTGATTGCGGGGGTCTTCTGGAATCGCTTGAAGCCAGAATATGCCCCCATTGTCGGCGGGGGCCAATTGGGCGCTGATGCGACCGTGCAGTATGCCTTGGGCTTCAGTGAAGACGAAGCGACCTGGTGGCGCAAGGAGCTTACCTTCGACGATCTGCAAATTGATAGCCCGTACAATACGCGCAACCGCGCTGGATTGCCCCCCGGTCCCATCGCCGCCCCCGGCCTCGCTGCCCTCACCGCCGCCGCTCAACCCGATGACGCCGCTGGCTACCTCTTCTTCGTGGCTAGTTGCGAACGCGATGGGAGCCATAAGTTCGCCGCTTCGTTTGATCAGTTCCTGAGCTATGAAGCGGAATGGCTTGCGTGCCAGTAGATCTGTAAGGGTCATTGGGGCTCCGCCCCACCGCGCCGCTGGCTGAGCCTGTCGAAGCCAAGCGGCGCACTCCTCCGCCGCCCCGCACCCCTCAGAAACTACGCTATAATGCCCCTGTCTATCGGAAGTACTGAGGAAGGAAGAGTATGCCCCTGCGAACTCCCCCTGCCGGAGAGATCATTACGATCAAAGACGGTTCGCTGATTGTCCCTGATCGACCAATTATTCCTTTTGTCGAGGGTGATGGGACTGGCCGCGATATTTGGCGTGCCAGTGTTCGGGTCTTTGATGCTGCTGTGGCTAAGGCTTACGGCGGAAAACGTCAGATTGTTTGGCATGAGGTTCTCGCTGGTGAGAAAGCGTTTCGTGAGACCGATAATTGGCTGCCCGATGAGACGGTTGAGGATTTTAAGCGCTACCTCGTTGGGATCAAGGGTCCCTTGACTACGCCTATTGGCGGTGGTATCCGTTCGCTTAATGTCGCCCTGCGCCAACTCCTCGATCTCTATGTCTGTCTGCGCCCAGTTCGTCACTTCACTGGCGTGCCCTCCCCGGTGCGTAACCCCGAAAAGGTGGATATGGTGATCTTTCGTGAGAATACGGAGGATATCTACACCGGGATCGAGTATCGCGCTGGTACGCCTGAAGTGGAACGCATCCTCCAGTTCTTTGCCGAGACCTATCCCAGTGATTTTCAGAAGATCCGCTTTGGAACGGTCGCCAAAACCGATGAGTTCCTTAGTATGATTGGTGCTGCACCTGAGCATAAGGTGGAGTTGGGGATTGGGATTAAGCCGGTCAGCCGCGTTGGTACCGAGCGCCTCGTTGGAGCCGCTATTCAGTATGCGATTAACTTTAAGCGCAAGAGTGTCACGCTTGTGCATAAGGGCAATATCCAGAAGTTTACTGAGGGTGCCTTCCGCGATTGGGGCTATGAGTATGCCGAACGCGCCTTTGGTGACTATGTCTATACCTGGGCTCAGTGGGAGCGCACCAAGGCGGCTGAGGGCGAAGCTGCGGCTAACGCCGAGCAGCAGGCGGCCCTCGATGCGGGTAAGATTCTGATCAAGGATGCGATCTCCGATATTGCGCTCCAACAGGTACTCACCCGCCCCGATGAGTTTGATGTGATTGCAACCCTCAACCTCAATGGCGACTACCTCTCCGATGCGCTGGCGGCTCAAGTGGGCGGTATCGGGATTGCGCCTGGTGGTAACATCAACTATGTCACTGGCCACGCCATCTTCGAGGCTACCCACGGCACTGCGCCCAAGTACGCCGATCTCGATCAGGTTAACCCCGGCTCGGTGATCCTTTCGGGCGATATGATGCTGCGCTACATGGGCTGGATTGAGGCCGCCGATCTGATTATTGCCGCCCTTGAGCGTACTATCGGCCAGAAGATGGTCACCTACGACTTTGCCCGCCTCATGCAGGGGGCCAAGAAGGTGAAGACTTCGGAGTTTGCCGATGCGATGATCGCCAATATGGATCGCGTCATTGGCGAGCAACTCGAAAGCCATCACGCCGTTGGCCCTGAGTTGGTGCGCCCGGTTGAGGTTACCCCCTACCCGCGTCTCTCCGTAGGTGCCCTCATGACCCGTGGCGTTGTTGCGGTCTCCGGTAGTGCCCCTGTCAGCGATACCACCCACCTCATGCGTTCGCGTGGCATCACTAGCGTCGTCGTTGAACCCGACAGCAGCGGCACCTGGGGCATCATGACCATGCGTGATGTGCTGAAGAAGATTGTGCTTGAAGAGCGCGATCTTGCAGGTGTTACCGTGGAAGCGATTGCTACCCGCCCGCTTATCACCGTATCGCCCGATTTGACGCTCAAAGAGTGCGCCAACCTCATGCTTGAGCAGAATATTCGCCGCGTTGTGGTCGCCCAAGATGGCGAACCGATTGGGATTATTAGCGAGACCGACATCTTCCGTTTTGTTGAGGAGAGTCGTTAGAGGCTGTCTGAAAAGTTTGTTAGCGCGAAGAAGCCCTGGGCCGCGCCGCTTGGCTTCGACAGGCTCAGCCAGCGGCGCGGTGGCGCGGTGGCGCGGTGGCTGAGCTTGTCGAAGCCAGCTTGTCGAAGCCAGCTTGTCGAAGCCAGCTTGTCGAAGCCAGCTTGTCGAAGCCAGCTTGT
>NZ_NQWI01000316.1 GCF_002532535.1 Candidatus Viridilinea mediisalina | reverse complement strand
TAGGAACATTCCTGTTTGTGCCATAGGTAGTGCCGACTTTAGTCGGCTCCCATCGCTGCCAAAGACCTCAGCCGACTTTAGGGAAGCGGATGTTGTTGATTGCCCCGTTGCTTGGTCACCCTGAGCCAAGGTTCGTAGGAACATTCCTGTTTGTGCCATAGGTAGTGCCGACTTTAGTCGGCTCCCATCGCTGCCAAAGACCTCAGCCGACTAAAGTCGGCACTACGATGCCTGCGCCCCATGTTCTATTCAGCATGACAAGCTGATGGGATACGTAACAATTTCTGCTTCCCTAAAGTCGGCTCCCATCGCTGCCAAAGACCTCAGCCGACTTTAGGGAAGCGGATGTTGTTGATTGCCCCGTTGCTTGGTCACCCTGAGCCAAGGTTCGTAGGAACATTCCTGTTTGTGCCATAGGTAGTGCCGACTTTAGTCGGCTTCCCATCGCTGCCAAAGACCTCAGCCGACTAAAGTCGGCACTACGATGCCTGCGCCCCATGTTCTATTCAGCATGACAAGCTGCTGGGATACGTAACAATTTCTGCTTCCCTTACTCGGCGAGCACTTTCTGATCCTGCTCTGAAATGGTAGTATGTATGGAACAGTGTTGCACGATTCCTGGCGTTCTTTTGCGTTTTTTTGTGGCAATAGAGCCTCAAAGCTGAAAGGCTACGCCCATGCCCCA
>NZ_NQWI01000315.1 GCF_002532535.1 Candidatus Viridilinea mediisalina | reverse complement strand
GTCGAACCGCGCTACGATCTGGTGCTGGTTGATGCCAATGGCCAAAACGAGCGTGTGCTGATCAGCGGGATGCTGGCACGTGAAATGGCGCTCAGCCCCGATCAGCAGCAACTCGCCTTCATTACGAGCGATCCGGGCGACTTAGGCCGCGATCACGATGCGCTCTGGCTGGTCAACCTTGATGGCAGTGGCCTCCAACGCATTATGGAGGTACCCGCCGACACGACCGATCTGCGTTGGGATGTGCCGATTCCTGCAACCTGGCTGCGGGCTGCCGCAACGCCACCCTTACCCACGATTGGCGAAATCGCTTTCATTGATGATGGCAACATCTACCTGCTCGATCTGCCGAGTGGTCAGACCACCACCCTGGTTGACGATGGCACAGTGGGCAGCCCTGGATCATATGGCGGCATCCAGGTCGCTTGGTCGCCCGATGGCACCCAGTTGGCCTATGCATCCAATCGTACAGGTAGCTACCACATCTACCTGCTCGATCTGGCGACGGGTGCAACAACGGCGATCAGCGATGATCCCGCCGATGAGTTTCTGCCCACCTTTGCTCCTGATGGCACGCTGCGCTTTGCGCGCCTTGTCGGTGCATCTACCTGGGACGAGACCACATGGTCGTTGGTGCGTATTACGCCCACTGGCGAAACGCTTGCTGATCCACCACAAACAAGAGA
>NZ_NQWI01000020.1:57833-62040 GCF_002532535.1 Candidatus Viridilinea mediisalina | reverse complement strand
GCTTGTCGAAGCCAAGCGGCGCGGTGGCTGAGCTTGTCGAAGCCAAGCGGCGCGGTGGCTGAGCTTGTCGAAGCCAACGAGCCGCCACCTGTTAGCCCAGGGCTTCTTCGCGCTAACAACTCTTTTTTGTGACGTTGACGTAGATCTAGGCAACTTGCGGTATACTCCTCAGTGCTATGGTGAGCTACACAATCAGTGCATCAATTATCACAACCGCGCCACCTGAACGGGTCTTTGCGGTGTTGGACGACTTCCGCCATTGGCCCGCTTGGATGCCGTCGCTTGATCGCGTCAGCGTGGTGCTGCCCGCAGGGTCGCCGGGTCCAGGCTACCGCTTTCGTCTGCAAGGCCGGATCGTTCACGCCGATATGGAGGTGTTGGACTATACCGCAATGGCGCGCAAGACGAGTTTTCAGATTAGCTTTCCACCTCTGACCGGCTTCAATCGCTGTCTTGTGGTGCCCCTCGATGATGGACGCTACCGCATCGAGCGTGTTGATTCACTGAATCTGCCCGATCTGTTGGCTGGACTGATCGATCTGACCCAACGACAGCGCTTTGAACGCTTGGCTGGTGAGTTTTTGGATGCCTTGAAACGTGAGGTGGAGGGTCCCCCGCGTGGCTGAACGTGAAGAACCGTTAGTCCGGCTGGTGGCCGCAGTTGAACAGGCTGGCTTACGTGGGCCAGCACTGCTCTTCCTTGATCTGTTACGTCCGGTTGATCTGATTACGAGCAACCTCGTTGGTTTTGGACGACCATTTGTCGTAGGAACTACGCTCGAACCATTCGTAGTACGCCTTGGTGAAGCGGCAGCCTGGGCCGAATTGCGGCGTCTTTTGGCGGCCCAAGATTGACAAAGCCCTATCGCATAGGTTACACTCATGGCGACGAAGTGCAGTGTTGCTGTAAAGAATTGTCACACGCAAACGCTTGGAATTCGCCCATGTTGTTCTCTTCAGTTACTATTATTGTGCTGTTTATCGTGGTCGCAATGACCTTCATTCACCATGCACGGGTTCAAGCCGGGAAGCTGCCGCAACGCCGTCCCTTGCCAGCCCTCGATAGGTTGCGCCACGCCCTTGGCCACGGCGCTGAGACTGGCCGACCAACCCATGTGTCACCCGGAGCAAGTGTGCTTGGGGCTGCTGATGGTAGCCGTGCAACAACGGCGGAGCTGTTGGCCGGGCTTTTGGTGGCGGAACGGGTAGCCAGTGAAGCTGCCCTCAAAGGTTCCCCCATACTGGTCAGTTCTGGTGATGCGGTTGCCCATCTCGCCCTGCGTGGTGGCGTGCGTCAAGCCTACCAGATGGCTGGGCAGGCCCAAGATTATGATCCAACCCGGGTGCAACTCCTCGCCCATAATGATGAGTTAGCCTATGCAACCGGCGTAGCAACGATCTATGCGCGTGAAGAGCTTGAAGCCAGTGCCATGTTTGGTGGCTTTAACCAAGAGTTTCTCTTGCTTGGCGAAGAAGCAGCCCAGCGCGATCTGCCGCATATAGTTGGGACAACCAATTCGCTTGCGTTGCCCCTCATGGTGCTGAGTAGTCCGTCAACCCTGGTTGGTGAGGAGATCTATGCCGCCGAAGCCTATATCGCTCCAGCGCAGATGGCTCAGGCGCGCCTATTGACCCAAGACCTGCTGCGGACAACGGTGATTTTGCTGCTTGTTGTGGGTTTTGGCTATAGTCTCCTTCAACCGTTTCTCGGTTTGCCATCCTTGCTTGGCCTGTAGAAGAGGCGCACATGTCGCTGTTGCGTGATCCCAAACGACTCGTTGCAGTACTTGTTGCCGGGGTCTCTGGGCTGATTGTGCTCATTGATTTCATCGGTGGCGGGCCAGTCTTTCATGCCGCTGCGGTGGTGCTGGTTGAGTGGGCAGCGGTGATGACCGCCCTCGCTCTACTGCTTGGGGTCTTTAGTGTCACAGGTTCACATCTGAGCCGCGTGGGTCGGCGTAAAGCTGATTGGCCCTATAGCCTTGTGCTGCTGCTTGGGATGCTGATTGTGATTGTGGCTGGTATTTTCTTTCCCTTGCCCGGGCCCGCTGGCCTCGTTTTGCCCGCTACCATGGCCGAAGAGCCGATCCGGGTGGTCTTTCGTACCTTGTATGAGCCGCTGGCGGCTAGTTTGCTGGCCCTCTTGGCCTTCTTTAGCCTCAGTGCTGCTATGCGTGCCCTGCAACGGGGTAGCCGCGAGGCGCTGGTGATTGTTGTTGTGGCCGCACTGGTGCTGATTACCCAGTTGCCGCCTGTTGCTGCGCTGCCCGCCGTTGGCCCGACGGTGCAATGGATCAATGAGTTTGTCGCACTGGCTGGTGCGCGTGGGCTGTTGATCGGTGCCGCAATTGGTGCCTTCGTCGCTGGCTTACGCCTACTCTTTGGCTTCGATACGCCCTACCTTGATCGCTAGAATGTGGTTCTTAGGGATGGTTTCAGAAACGACCGTTCAGCTTTATTGTTGGAGTGCCGACTTTAGTCGGCATCCAATGACTACCTGCAACCTCTGCCGACTAAAGTCGGCACTCCGTTGGAGACCAAACGGTAAAGTGTCTTGAAACATTTCCTCTTGCCTATTTCCTAAACTATGGAACATCTGCCACCTTGGCTGCGTAACCTGCCCCTCCCTCCCCGCCCACCTGGGTATCCTGAAGCGCCAGCGGGCCTCCCCCCCGCTGGTGCCGAGGATCCCTCGTGGTTGCGTGAGTTGCAGAGTGAGGTCGCGGCAGATGCCGCTCCCCCCGCTACCAGCGATACGCCCGATTGGTTGGCCGATCTGCCCGCAACCGATCCGACAATGGACGATGATGCGTCGCTTGATTGGTTGAAGGCTCCCCCTGAAAGCAGTTCCTCAACCTCCCAAACCTCCGATTCCCAGTCTACTACCTCGTCGCGGATTCGTATGCCTGTCGGTGCAACCGATTGGCTGCGGAGTATTGGTCAAGAGTCAGAGGGGTTCTCCGAACCAGTTTCGGAACCGCTGTCAACACCAGAAGAGCAGAGCGGGGTGCCCGATTGGTTACGTGAACTTAGTGCCGATGAGGTTGCTCGAGCCGTTGAGGCTGAAACACCGCCGCCTGCTGAAACGCCGCCGCCTCCACCTGAACCTGAACCCATTGATTGGGATAGTGCTGATCTCGCACCTCACGATGCCAGTACCGTCTCGGCTAATTGGGCCGCCCGCAAAGCCCGTGAGTCGGCTGGTGGCGCTGATGAGGTGCCCGATTGGTTGCGTGATGAGGCTGCCTCCGCTGCCCCTCCCCGTTCGTCAGATGAGGCCGTAAGCTCCGATCTCGCTGGCAGCGCTGAGGTGCCCGCATGGCTGCGTGATATTGCCGATGAGGATCAGAGCCCTGGTGGTCACGATGATGCCACCGCGAGCGAAGAACCAACCTGGCTGCGTGAAGCGGCCAATCGACCACCCACCGATGGCTTGCCCGCCTCTGAAGTTGATGTCCCTGATTGGCTGAGTGGTTCCGCTGGCTCGGCTGCAACCCCAGCAGCCGATGCAGATCTGCCACCTACCGCCGATGCGCCCCCCGCTTGGTTGCAAGCTGACGAACCAGCAGCGCCCCCAGCACCCGCCGATGCCGATGATATGCCCTCATGGCTGCGTGAGGCTGCAACGGGTGAGCCCGCTACTCCGGCACCGGAATGGATGCAGGCGGATCAGTCGGCTGCCGCGCCCGCTGATGATGTGCCCTCTTGGTTGCATGAAGCACAAGCGCCGCCTCCACCACCACTCGAAGTGGACGATCAACCAGCATGGCTGCATGATG
Source organism: Candidatus Viridilinea mediisalina (assembly GCF_002532535.1). GTDB lineage: Bacteria > Chloroflexota > Chloroflexia > Chloroflexales > Chloroflexaceae > Viridilinea > Viridilinea mediisalina. The sequence goes on along the minus strand of NZ_NQWI01000020.1, from coordinate 58,261 downwards.
CCGAAACGGGCTCGTCTGCTGAGGCAGCCCCCGCGTGGCTCCAAGAACCCACCCCACCTGCTGCTCCACCTCTAGCCGATGATGTCCCCGATTGGCTCCGTGCCGATCCATCACCCCCTGATGGCGGTGATGCCCCCGCGTGGCTCCAAGGTGACCAGCAGGCTGAGGCCACCGCCCCTGCGTGGGGCCAAGAGCCCAGCCCACCCGCAGATCCACCGCTCGCCGATGATGTCCCTGATTGGCTCCGTGCCGATCCGTCCCCCCCTGATGGCGGTGATGCCCCCGCGTGGCTTCAGGAAGGCGAACAACCTGCCGATGCTACTGCTCCCGCCTGGCTCCAAGGCGACCAGCAGGCCGATGCCACCGCCCCCGCTTGGCTCCAAGAACCCGCTGAACCTGCCCCGCCCGCACCGGGCGACGATGTCCCC
>NZ_NQWI01000020.1:0-57785 GCF_002532535.1 Candidatus Viridilinea mediisalina | reverse complement strand
CTCCAAGAACCCGCTGAACCTGCCCCGCCCGCACCGGGCGACGATGTCCCCGCCTGGCTCCAAGGCGACCAGCAGGCCGATGACGCCGCCCCCGCCTGGCTCCAAGAACCCGCTGAACCTACCCCGCCCGCACCGGGCGACGATGTCCCCGCCTGGCTCCAAGGCGACCAGCAGGCTGGTGCTGCTGCGCCTGCTGCGGGCGATGATGTCCCCGCGTGGCTGGCCGCTACGGATGAACCGAGTTCGCCCGCTGATGCAGCAACCAGCGAGCCTGGACTACCACCTTGGTTGCAGGGCGTGGCCGATGAACCTGCTGCGCCTACCCCTGCTGCCCGCGCTCCCGAACCAGCCCGGCGCCCCAAAGCGGCTGAAGATGAAAGTGATAGCCACTCGTTCCTTAGTGGTACGGAGTTGCCGAGTTGGTTGCGTGCTGCCGAGCCAGAACGGCCCAAAGAGGAACCTCAAACTGGACGTGGGCTCGATTGGCTCCGTAGTTTGGGTGATAGCGAACAGCAGGATGAAGATTCCGTTCCGCGCGTGAGTGTGCCGCTAACGATGCCGGAACGGCCCCGCTTTCAGCCCAGTGCCGATCAGATGGTAGCAGCAGGGCTATTGCGCCAATTAGCCGCGACGCCCTTCCCTGAGCCGATTGCCCCACCAACCCCCGCTCCACTGAGCCGCTGGCAGCGCATTGGGCTCGATCGTGTCCTCTATGCTGTCTTGTTGCTTGCTCTGATGTTGGCACTATTGATTCCTAGCTTGACCCTGCCCTTCCAGACGGCCAACCCGCAAGCACCGGGGGCCGCTGAGGTGAGTGAGTTGCTCGCTACACTTGATGGCGATGATGTGGTGCTGCTGGCCTACGAGTGGTCGGCCCAGCGCAGCAGTGAACTGCGCCCGCTGGAACAGGCTATCACTAGTCGCCTGATGGCCGAGCGTACCAAACTGATCTTGGTGAGTACCAATATGCAGGGTACCCTGCTCTCGTTTGATCTAACTGGGCCGTTGCAGGCTGCTGGCTACAATAATGAGGCCGGTATTCTGTTGGGTGGGCGCGACTACGTGCTGTTGGGCTATCGTCCAGGCGGCGAGTTGGCGCTACGTGGTCTGGCGCAGGATCTGCGGGGCGAGCTACGCTCCGACTTTGACGGCCAAGATGCAACCCGTGGGTTAGTGGCCAATTTCCCTGATGGCACGCCGCGTTTCAACGGCATTCGTGATCTGAGTATGATCATTGTGCTGGCCGATACGCCTCAGGATGTGCAAGCATGGATGGAGCAGATTCACCGTGCTGCACATGAAGTACCGATTGTCTTTGCCCTGCCGCAAGAGGCCCAACCCTTGGCCCAGCCCTACCTGCGCCAACCGGGGGTCTATGCGATCTCTGGGCAGCGCGGCGCACTGGCGCTGCTCGCTGATGATCCTCAGGCCGATGCTAGCGCGTTGGCGCGCTCGACTGGCCAACTCTCGTTTGCAGTAGTGGTCTTTCTGATCTTGCTCTTTGGTGGCGCAATCGGCTCTACACTAGCGCGGAGACGCACTGCGCGGGAGGTTCGCGGTGGATCCTGATGCACTCGCCAATCTTGCGATGGGCCTGATTGCAGTGGTATTGACCCTGCTGGTCTTTAGTCGTCTGCTTGGTGATAATCCCGCCTACCGTCTGGCCCAATACCTCTTCATCGGTGTTTCGTTGGGCTATGCCTTTGTGGTCATCTACCACCATGTGCTGCGTCCGTCGTTTATGGCGATCCTTGTTGATAGCGCAAACCCGCTGCGCTTGCTTGTCCATCTGGTGCCGTGGGTGCTGAGTCTGCTGTTGCTGACGAGGCTCAGTGGTCGTCAGACTATCTCATGGTTGGCCAATATTCCTTTGGCTCTGCTCTTTGGGGTTGGGGCCGCATTGGCGGTTGGTGGGGCGCTGCTTGGCACCCTGTTACCCCAGATTCTCGATACGATCCGGCCAGCGGGCTTTGATCCTGTCCAGATGATCGGCTCAGTGCTGCTGCTGCTCGGTGTCATCTTTACGCTGAGCTACTTCTACTTCACGATCCCCCGTGAGAGCGCCCAGGGCCGGGTGGTGGTCTTCAGTGCAAAGATTGGACGTTGGCTGCTCATGGTTGCCTTTGGCTTCTTCTTTGCAGGCGGATTGCTCACCTACCTAACGGCACTCAATGGGCGCCTTGAGTTTATTGTAGGTTGGTTGCGTTCACCATTTGGCTAAAAGAGTTGTAGAACTAAGGTGTGGTTGGTAGCCTCGTTACCGTTTGCGAGGACGCGAGGATGCGAGGATGCGTGAGGCGAAGCCCTCGCCGCTTCGCCTCACGCATCCTCGCAAGATGGTAAAGCGACCTTCCACTTTTCTGAAACCTTCCCGAACGATACTATGACAAAACCATTGGGTGCGGTGTTGGTTGCTGAGGTGGGAAGCCTGATCACGAAGGTGACCCTCGTTGATCAGGTGGAACGCGATTTCCGCCTGATTAGCCATGCCGAAACAGCCAGCACCGTTGAACTTCCCTTCAACAATGCCCTCGTGGGCATCCTTGAGGCCGCAGCCCAGATTAGCGATTTTACAGGCCGCCAATTGTTGACGCCTGAGGGCCAGTTGCTCATGCCCCAAACCAATGAGCAGGATGGCGTCAATCAAATTGTGGTGACCACTAGCGCAACTGGAACCTTGAGCCTCGTGATTGCAGCCATTGCCAGCGATGTCTCGGCGCGAAGTGCCCTGCACGCCAGCCGGTCAATCTATAGCGCTCTGCTACAAGTGGTGACCTTGGATGATGCGGTGGGGCAACCACTGGTTGGCCCTGCCGAACGCTCATGGATCGAGCGTCAGGTGGAACGCTTGTTGAGCCTCCAGCCCGATCTGGTGCTGATTGCCGGTGGGCTTGATGGTGGGGCGGTGGGGGCGGTGAAGCGCCTAGCCCATATTGTTGGCCTCACCGCTGTGAGTACAGGGGTGACCACGAGTGGTGAGCAGCAGCAAGAGTTGAAGACACGCCCGGTGATCTATGCGGGCAATCAGGCCGCCCGTGAGCAGGTGAGCGCAGCACTGCAAGAGCGTGCCGAGCTTGTGGTGGTTGACAATGTACGCCCAACACTCACCCAGGCCAATCTCGATCCAACGCGCCAAGCCTTGGCTGAACTGTATGAGCGTTTGAACCTGCCGCGCCTCGCTGGGGTTGGCAATCTACGCAGCCTGAGTCGCGCCCCACTTCGTACTGTCTGCCAAGTGCAAGGTATGATGACGCGCTTTCTGGCCGAACGCACTGGGCGACGGGTTTTGCTCGTTGATGCAGGCGCGAGTGCGAGTGCTGCCTTCTATGCCGCGCCCGGACGCTACCATCCGGCGCTTCTTGGAACAATCGGGACTGCGTATGGCATCAGTTCACTGCTGGCCGATGTGGGGTTAGCAGCAATAAAACGTTGGTTGCCCTTTACCCTTGAGGACAACGAGCTTACCGAGCGTTTGTTGAACAGTATGCTGCGACCACAGATGCTGCCCGCTGATACAGAAGCGGTCTATCTTAGCCAAGCGCTCGCCTGTGAAGCGTTGCGGGTTACCTATGCCGCGCTCAACGATGAGACCGCCGTAGGCGATTTTGATTGGCTCATTGCAGCCGGAGGGGTCTTGGCCCATAGCCCGGCCCCAGGGCTGGCCTTACTCACACTGCTGAATGCCCTGAACCCAACGGGCGAGAGTGATAATCCGGTGGTGGATGTCTTCCTCGATACCTTGGGGCTGCTGGTTGCGGGTGGCGCCTTGGCCGGGCTTGATGAGGAAGCTGCAATCAGTATGCTTGACCGTGACCTACTGCAGAGTACAGCTTTAGCCAGCGTCGTAACCCTACTTGGCGAAGGCAAACCTGGTGAATTAGCGGCGCAGGTCGAACTGAGTGCGGTAAAGGGGCGTGTTCAGCAGGTCGCAGTAGCGCATGGCGAGCTTGTGCGGATTCCTCTGCCCCAAGGCTATTATGGGCAACTCCGCATCACTCCAGCCGCAGGGGTACGAGTGGGCACCGCCGCTCCCGGCGAAGTCTTGGCTTCACCCGGCGCGGATCTCGCAGGCAGCGAGTTGGGGCTCGTGATTGATGCACGTGGCCGCCCGCTGCGCCTGCCCGAAGCGCCAGCCGAGCGTTGTGCCCTCTTGTGGCGCTGGTTGGTCGCACTGGGCGTCGAGCAGGGCGAAAATCCCTATGTGGTGGCCGAACCCGCACCGCAACCAGTACCCGCCGTAGCCGCACCTACGCCAGTAGCGCCACCTACCACAGCGTCTCCCGCCGCAGCAGATCCGCCCGCGCCAGCAACACCGCCCGCCGCAGCGCCCCCCCCGCCCCCCGCGCCCCCTGCGCCCCCCGCTCCCGTAGTTGAGGCGGTCGGTGCCAGTGAGGTCGTCAGCGAACAGCCCAAAGGCAAACGCATCTCACTGGATGATCTCAAAACGCAAGAGCAGGTGCCAGCCTCCCCGCCAGCCCAACCCGGGCTTGAGAGCGATCTCGACTCATTGCGTCAAACGGTGGAAGAAACTCCAAAGCGGCGGGGATGGTTTGGGCGTAAGAAATAGAGTTGTGTTTATGCGAGGGAAAGGCTCTAGCGACCTCTTGGCAGGCGCGGTAGCAGCGTTGGTTACGCTGCTGCTCGTTAGTTTGGCTTATGCTCAGGCGTGGCCGCTGATCGTAGATGTTGGAGAAAACGATCACTGGTTGGTTGCGGGCTTTCATGATCCAGAGCAAGGGGCGATTGGCTCTTTCCGCTGGACCGATGGGGACTCACAGATCTTTTTGCCCCGTCCCACCCTGCGGCGCTCGGTGCTGCTCACGGTGCGGGTGATCGATCCACGCGCAACGCCTACTGCACCACGCGATGTGATCATCCGTACCGATGGTGCAGTCTTGGCGCAGATCAGGATCGATCATGGGCAACTGCGTGACTATGAACTACTCGTACCAGTCGATACCAAGCTCTTCCAGAGTATCAAAGTCCGGCTGATCAGCGATGTAACCCTAGAACATGAAGATGGACGCGAATTGGGCGTCGCGCTCAAGCGCATTGCGATCATGCCTAGTGGTGACGGGCCACTGCTGCCTAGCCCGTGGCTCATGCTGCATGCCATGCTCTTTGGCGTGCTCAGCTATACTGCCGGGCGGCTCGCAGGTGCCAAGCAAGCCGTGGCCTTGCTGATTACCGGTGGCTTTACGCTCTTGCTTGCGCTCTTGGTGGGCTTCAAGCCCCTCGACACCCTGCCCTACATCCATCGCTTTACCCTGCTTGCGCTGGTCTTCTGCTTTGGTGGCGGGATTATCCGCTTCTTGCTGTTGCCCGCCCCCAATCAGCAGCAGACAACCGTGCTGCTGCCGGGACGCTACCTCCCAATTGTGCTTGCCACATGCGCTTGGTTCGCATTGCTCTTCCAGTACATCATGATCTGGGATGGCGCGAGCGGCATTGGCTCACCAACATGGATGCGTGCGACCGGACTGAGTCTGGCGGTTGGCGGTCTTGGGCTGTGGGGCTGGCGCACATGGCAGGATCGCAACCTAAGCCTCGTTGAACAGCGCGAGCAACGGGCCCGTCCGCTCCTGATCATGCTGGCGGTCGCTGCGGCGCTGCAGATCGCCATGAGCCTTGAGTTCGCCTTTTCGCGCCAAGCCCCCGACTTCCTCATTCTCTATCGTGGTGCGCGTGATTGGGTTGCGGGCGGCTCATTTTACGACCTTGAAGCGGTTGTGACCAACCATTTTGGTCATGTCTTCAAAGTGCCGCCCTTCTATGGTATGTTCTTTGTACCCCTTGTGTATGGCGTTGATGAGGAGCGTTCGCTGCTGTTGCACCGCATTATGAACACGCTGCTGATTGCGGCTACCGCGCTGGCGTGGCTACGCATGTGGCGCATCCCGCTCTTCTCGTTTACCGCCATGGGGCTACTGCTCATCCTCGATTTCCGGCCCCTCTTTGATACCATCGCCTTTGGACAGATTGACATTGTGCTGCTCTTCCTGCTCACCCTCGCCCTCTGGGCCCTGCGGGAAGAACGCGATGGATTGGCGGGGGTACTCGTAGCCTTGGGCACGCTCTTCAAAATCTACCCGGTCATCCTGCTCGCCTTCTTTGTACTCAAACAGCGCTGGCGGGCACTGATCGGTTTTGGCTTGGGTATGCTCATCTTCAATGGGATTGCGGTAACCCTCGTGGGCTGGGAAGAGCACCGCATCTACCTCTTTGAGGTGGTACCCAAGATTGGCGGAACCACCTCGTGGGTTGAAAACCAGACCATTTCGGGCTTTATGGCCCGCCTCGCGGCCCCACCCACTGCCGCTTCGATCTTCCGTGACCCGCTGCTCCAAATGGTGGGCACGGTCATCTCGGGCCTCTTTGTTCTAGCCGCTCTTGCATTAACCCTACGCCCCGCCAGTAGCCAACGTACGCGCTTTGCGCTGCAATACGGCCTCTTCCTGCTCCTTATGGTACTAACCGTTCCAGCGGCTTGGATGCACTACCAGACATTGCTGCTCGTACCCTTTGCGACGCTGCTGCTACACTTCCGCGAACGGCAGGTACCCCTAGGTTTCGCCTTGCTGTTAGGCATCAGTTTCGCCCTGATCGCCTTTGGCAACCAGTGGTCATTCTATGATCGCAGTGTAAGCGGTTTCATCAGCGTGCTTGGAGTCTCATACAAACTCTATGGCATGCTGCTGCTTGCTGGCTTGCTGGGCTTTACGATTATGGAAGCAGGGAGCAGGGAGCAGGAAATAGAAAGCAGGAAATAGGAAATAACGCGAACGTTATATCAATCACCATAATCAAGGACGCTAAAGCCCATTGGGACGCCATGTTCGGCAATCTGCAATCTGCAATCTACAATCGTAACAGGAAGGCAAGGAGCATCAAGCCAGCACTAGCCACAACCTGGCCGATGCTCCAGAAGCCGAGGGCGTCCCAGAGGTGGGGTTTGGCCCAGATGCCCCTGAAAGTTTGGAAGCTGATCCAAAGGCCAATCGGGGCGGCACCCAGGGGCGCAAGAGCAACGAGGGTGGGTAGCCCGGCGTACCAGAGCAGCGGTAGCATGAGGTAGGCTACCACTGTGGTACCAGCCATGCACCACGCAGCCCGCTCTGGCCCCAACAGCACCGCCAGGGTCAGTTTGCCGACGGCGCGGTCGCCCTGCTGATCGGGTAGACTAACCGCCACCAGCATGGTGAATTGCATCAAGCAGAGGGGCAGAATGATCAGCAGACTAAGCAGCGTGAGTTGGCCAGTCTGCAAGATATAGCCACTCAAAGCCGTCGTGCCGGTCACCACAAACGCGCCCACCGGCTCACCGAAGCCCCGGCGGTGCAGGTAGAGCGGTGGGCCGCTGTAGACCCAGGCCAGCACGATGGCAACCAAGAGCAGTGCGCCGCTGGCGAGAGGGCTAGGCGAAGCACTGGCGGCGAAGCCGGCCAGCACGAGGGCTAGGCCGCCACAGCACAGCGCGGCCCAGAGGGCCGCTTGGGGGGGCAACTGACCACTTGGCAAAACACGGCTACCACCCGACCAGCGCGTTGGGGTTGGGTTAGCCTGGTCAGCATCAAGATCAAAGTAGTCGTTGCTGTAGTGGTTCATGAGTTGGGCCGTCATGACCGTCAGCAGGCCCAACAGCGCAGCATCAAGGGCGAGGGGCGCACCGGCATAACCCGCAGCGGCTACACCAAGGGCATAGAAGAGCGCACCGCCCGCAAGGTGCAGGGGCCGACCAAGGAGGATTAGAGCCACTAGGCGTGCCAGCAGCCCAGTGGGTTTCATGTCGTCACCCGCGCCAACTCATAGAGGCTCAACAGGGCAAACTCAGCATAGAAGAGGCCCCAGAGCAGCATGTAGAAATTGGTGATAGACTGCTGCTGGCTCAAATCCACACGCAGCGTGGCCCACCAAAAGATAGCGATAACGATCAGGTGGCTGACAAGCAGAAAGAGGGGCGCAAAGCCGGGCAGACTCAACAGAGCAATGACAATGGGCAAAGCATAGCACACACTCATCACCACTCGCCCTAGATTGAGTACCTGTTGCGGCCCCATCCTCGTGGTAAAGGTCTCAATCTGAAACTGGCGATCCCCCGCATCATCAGGCAGGTCTTTATAGATCGCAATCACCAAAGCAAAGCCAAAAAAGAAGACCGCCAGCATCGTCATGGTGCCAAGCGGTAGTTCAACGCCAAGGGTATAGCGGTAGTGCAGCGCCACCCCCAAGTTCGAGATAACGCCACGAGCAATGGCGATACTCAACGCAGCGGGGATAGGCCAGCGTTTAAGGCGCAGCGGCGGCAGCGAATAGAGCGAACCAATCAGCATAATCAGCGCCACCATCGCCAGCAGAAAGGGGCCAGCGAGGGCCGCGCCAACAAGGGCCAGCAGGGCCGCAGCAATGACTAAGCGCTGCCCATTTTGGAGGCTCAGAGTACCAGCCGCAATCGGCAACCAAGGCTTATTAACGCGATCAATCTCCACGTCGGTCAACTGATTCACCCCAACCACATAGAGATTGAGGGCCAGGCAGATCAACAACGTTACAGCGGCAACAGCAAGTGATGTCAGTTGCAGCGCCTGCGTACCGGCCACAATCACCAGAATGGTCAACACCTGCACACTGGTAGCAATGACCGTATGGGGGCGCGCAAAGCCAATCAGGGTCTGGAGCATATTGGTTCCTAGCGGAGCTGTAAGAATGCTGCGGCTACCCTCTAGCTGAGCTGGGTCTGGGAGAACCTGGTTCTCCCAGACTACTTAATCGCCATCGGCGGCCAAATAGTCAGCGCGAGGCGGGGTAAAAGTATCGAGAACCACCGCATCTTCGAGTGTCCAGACAGCGTGGGGACTATTGGCAGGGATAGCGACCGCATCACCGGGGCCAGCCTCACACACAGTCGCATCAAGCTGCATGCGCAAGCGCCCACTCACCACATAGCTAATCTGTTCTTGGGGATGCTGGTGGCTTGGGATCTCGCTACCAGCCGCGAGATGGACAATCATCTGATAGATCGCAGGCGTAGCGACCAAGCGACGGCGGCGCACCCCGGGGAAGACCTCGATCCAGTTCGCACTTGGGCCTTTGATCATGGTGGAGCATCCTTGAGTTTATACCAATTCTGTTGGAACGCCATGTCCGACTAACAGCTATCGGCTTAGGGAATAGGAACGTTCCTATTTGCGCCATAGGTAGTGCCGACTTTAGTCGGCTTCCCATTGCTGGCAAAGACCTCAGCCGACTAAAGTCGGCACTACGATGCCCGCGAATCATGGACTATTCAGCATGACAGGCTGCTAGGATACGTAACAATTTCTGCTTCCCTTATTTCTTACGTTTGCGATCGCGGCGGGAATCGCGTCGCCCAGTGGTAGACGGAGGAGACGGCTCACTGACAGGTTCCGCCTCGGTGCGGGAGGCACGCGGAGGCGGTTGCGGCAACTTGATGCCCTTGGCACGCGCTTCGCGCTCAAGCTTTGGCAGCACCTTCTGCATGTAGTAGACGACATAGCCAAAGACTACGACCTCAATCAACGCTTGGCCCCAGAGCCAGAGCCGCATATTGAGCGTAGGCACATCGAGTAGGCGCAGCGTCCCAAAAAGCACTCCAACCCCAGTCAGCAGCATAATGGCAAGGCCCAACTGGCGCATGAAGGTATAGCGAGCGGGATTACGCTCGGTATGGCGAAAGTAAAGATAGGCACCCAGACCAACCCCAACAATTTGAGCAATAAAAAAGATCCAAGCGAGTGTCCCAAACTGAGCTTCGGCGGTTGTGAGATAGGTAATAAGCCCCATAAGCTACGCGATCCTCCAAGCAACAAGCTGATCCAGAGCGGATCGCGGCGATTATAGCAGTGTGATCTATGGGCGTCAACCGCTAGGGCTACAGCAACGCCACCTCTGTTGGTTTGCCGTGTTCCTCACCGCGCTAGCGATGGAGTACTACATATAAACCAATGGTGTTCAATCATCCACCATGAATTAGGGCGGATAATCGCAACGTGATCGTTGCCCGAAAAATTCCATGTATCCGTTGCTTCGCCAATATAAAAGTTGTACTCATCATCTTGACCAACCCCACGCCAAATGCGAAAATGCTCGCCTGGAGCGAGGGTAAAGGTGGGGAGCGTTTGCTCTACATTATTATGCGCGTATGTCCAATTAGCCAAAGTCTGCGTATACTTACGTTCATTGCGGAGTTCAACATAGGCACTTACGTCACAGGGATGTTCAGCCTGCGACTCAAGCAAAGGCGCACTATCCATACAACCCATAAGGCTGAGACTGAGCAAAGCGACGAGGATGAGGTAAAATATTCGCATGGGATGATACCATTGTAGATTGTAGATTGTAGATTGTAGATTGTAGATTGTAGATTGTAGATTGCCGAACATGGCGTCGCAATGGGCTTTCACGTGCTTGATGATATGCCATGTTGGTATTGTAGCATGTGGGTGTAACTGGAAGTTGGTATAATTGGTATCACTCACCAACATCCTTCAACACAATTGGTCGGGTGCGTGGTGCGCGGTTGGTGGGCAGTAGCAACGAGAGCCCGCCGGCGGCGATGACAAAGGCGACAGAGGCCCAGAGGCAGGCGATCAGGCCGCCGTAACTGCCGTATTGGAGACCCAGTTGGTAGAGTAGGCCCGACAGTACGGTGCCTGCGAGACGGCCCATGGCGTTGGCCATGTAGTAGAAGCCGACATTCATTGCTACTTTGTCGCTGTCGGTATAGGCAAGGATGAGGTAGCTGTGGACAGCGGAGTTGAGCGCGAAGATGGCACCGAAGGCCAATAGGCCCGCCACGACGGCGAACGCGGGGGCAATTCCGGCGCTGAGGGCGAGGGCGATGCTTGCGGGGAAGGCGGCGAGCGCAAAGGCTAACCCGCTTGCAGTGCGCCCATCCGGTTCATTGGCCCCTTCGACGCGACGACGGATCAGGCCCGGCGTGGCTGCTTGCACAACACCATAGCCAATCGTCCACGCGGCCATAAAGCCCCCCGCCTGCCAGAAGTCCCAGCCTAAGACGCTGACAAAAAATACAGGTAGCCCCACCACAAACCAGACATCACGCGCCCCAAAGAGGAAGATGCGCGCTGCGGCCAGCATGTTAACCGCTTGGTTGTGGGAGAACATCTGGCTGAATTTGGCCTGCTTGTTGGCTGTGCCAAGGTCGCCCTTGATTAGCACCATGGCCAGAATGAGCGCCAGCAGCACCAGGGCGGCTAGAATGAACAGGGCCACTTGGAAGCCTACGAGGTTGAGCAGCAGCGCCCCCAGGAAGAAGCCGACCCCCTTGATCGCATTCTTCGAGCCGGTGAGGATGCTCACCCACTTGTAGAGTTGGCCCTGCGTTTCGCCCGCAACCAGCTTCACCGCGCTCTTCGACGACATCTTGGTGAGGTCTTTGGCAATCCCAGAGAGCGCTTGGGCGAGCATGACGTAGGGAACCACCAAGAGGCTTGGTGGGGCAAAGGCAAGGAGGCCCAAGGCGATCAGTTGGGTGCCTAAACCGAGAAAGAGGGTCGTCTTGAGGCCAAAGCGCGCCCCCAAATAGCCGCCAAAGAGGTTGGTGATGATGCCAAAGATCTCATAGAAGAGAAAGAGCATCGCCACCTCAAAGGGGCTATAGCCCAACTGGAAGAAGTAGAAGAGCACCAGCATGCGGATCGCCCCATCGGTGAGCGTATCCGCCCAATAGGCCCCGGTGACGAGGATGTAGTTGCGGAGGTTGTTAGTTTGGTGCATGAGTCCACACCTTAGAGGAGAGAGAGGGTTTCACCACAGAGGACACAGAGAATTTCACCACAGAGGCACAGAGGACACAGAGAATTTCACCACAGAGGCACAGAGGACACAGAGAATTTTATATATGAGGGAGGCTTTCAGAAAGGGAGGTTTCCCTATTTCATCCTTCATCCTTCATCCTTCCCTAAACTCAGTGCCACCTTGCGCGCCAATGCTACATAGCGGTTGGCGTAGCCCCATTCATTATCGTACCAAGCATAGATTTTGACCTGCGTTCCATTGGTGACCATGGTGCAGGCTGCGTCTACAATTGCGGAGTGGGGATTGGTGACAAAATCGATTGAGACAAGCGGGCGGGTTTCGTAGGCCATAATGCCTTGAAGTGGGCCATTGGCTGCGTCTTCGAGCAGTTGGTTGACTTCAGCGACACTGGTGGGCCGTGCAACCTCAAAGACGCAGTCGGTGAGCGAGGCGTTGAGCAGCGGCACACGTACCGCTTGGCCATCCAGTTTGCCCTGCAACTCCGGGAAGATTAGGCCGATGGCGGTGGCCGAGCCGGTGGTAGTGGGCACCAATGAGAGCCCTGAAGCACGGGCGCGGCGCAAATCCTTGTGGGGCTGGTCGTGGACACTCTGCGTATTGGTTGAACTATGGATCGTGGTAATCATACCATGCGTAATCCCAATCCTTTCGTGGATCACCTTGACCACCGGAGCAAGGCAGTTGGTGGTACACGAGGCAGCGGTAACGATATGATGTTCGGCGGGATTGTAGAGATGATCATTGACGCCCATCACAATATTGAGCGTACCACCCTTGACTGGCGCAGCCACAATCACCTTCTTCACGCCAGCCTGGAAGTAGGCGGCAAGCTGTTCGGGGGTGCGAAACTTACCCGTAGCCTCCAGCACCACCTCAACCCCCGCCGCAGCCCACGGCACCGCACCGGGGTCTTTGTGGCTACTATAGCCAATGGTTGTAGCGCCAACCATGAGGCGATCCTTTTCGCCATGAGCCTCATACTGCCAACGGCCATGCACCGAATCGAAATTGAGCAGATGCGCCCCCACCGATCCATCACCGCCAAGCTCATTAATATGGGCAAACTCCAACTCAGGCCAGCCCCAAGCCGCCCGTAACGCCAGCCGCCCGATCCGTCCGAAGCCGTTGATGCCGATGCGCGTTGCCATAGTGCAATTCCTTCAATTACAATCATATCAATTCTCATTGATATGATTGTACCCCAACAGGCAGCACTTGTCTAGGGGGCTATGCCCCAAACCCGTTTGTTTATACCAGTAACGAGTGATGAGTGACGAGTGACAAGTAAGGCGCACCCTCTCTCCACACAAGATTTGGCTTACTCATATGGCGCGCGGCGCACAGCGTACCTGGTTGCGCCCGGCCTGCTTTGCCGTGTAGAGGGCAAGATCGGCCTGCTCGATCAGGGTCTCAAACGTCCGCGTGTCGGGACTCAGCGCACCAACCCCCAGACTCACCGTCACATAAATGGGTGGGCAGATGTCGCGTTGCGCCCCTATTTTTGGGATGGCCAGCCGTGCAATCGCCTGGCGCAGCCGTTCAGCTACCACGGATGCATCGTCTATGTCGGTGTCTGGGAGCAGCAGAACGAACTCCTCGCCACCATAGCGTGCCACCACATCAATCGCCCGCACGAGGCTCTTGCAACAGTCCGCAACGGCGCTCAATACCTGATCGCCCATAGGATGACCATAGGTGTCGTTGATTCGCTTGAAGTGATCGATATCGAGCATGATCAGCGCCAGCGGCATGTGGCCACGTAGCGCCCGTTCCACCTCGCGCCCACCAAATTGGAACAGGCCGCGCCGATTCACGATCCCCGTCAGCGGATCAGTCACAGCGAGCGCTTCGACTTCAGCGTAGAGTTGCGCGTGTTCGATAGCAATGGCAGCCTGACTGGCCAGCGTCTGGAGTCGTTCAGTGTGTGCGGGCGTAAAGCAGCCCGGCGTTGCGCTTTCGACGGTAAGAAAGCCCACTATATCCTGACGGATGCAAATGGGTACTCCCGCATATGCCATGAGCCAACTGGACGCTGCAACATCAACTTCGGTGGAATTGATCTGGATGGTGGGGAGCAATACCGGTTGGCCAGTATGTGCCATCTGGCTCAAGCTTGGCAGCAGCGCCGACGAAAACGGTATGCCCACAGCATCGACTGGATCGTGCGGAGGGTTGCCCCGCCGACGAGTAACCAAGATGCTATCGCTGGCGCCATCCACCAGCAGAATGGTAGCAGCGTCATGGGCCACAAAGCGCCCAACATGATCGAGAATGCAATCCAGCACGCTATCCACACTGAGGGTGCTGCTCAATGCGAGGGCGGTGTCGCGCAGCGCCTCGGCCAGGGCACGCTGTTCACGTTCAGCGACCTCCGTACGCACACGGGCGCTGATGTCGTGGATAATCGAGAAGAGAAGCACATAGGTACCAACGGTGATCGGGCTCGAATGAACCTCGACCATGCGGATTTCGCCCTGTGCCAGCCGATGCGGGAAAACGAAATGGTTGCGCTGCTCGGTCAACGCCCGCTTCCGCTCGGCAGCCACTTGCTCTGGAGAGAGTTGGTTGATCGCCTGGATCTGCATCCGACGCAGTTCCTCAAGCGAGTAGCCATAGAATGCAGAAGCCGCCAAATTTGCATCCACAATCGCTCCACTATACGGATCGATGAGCAACATAATTGCTTGGTGACGCTCAAACATGCTCCGAAAGCGTTGTTCAGCTTCGCGCAGTTCGGCCTCCAACGTGCGACGCATAGTGACATCAGTATGGGTGCCGATCACGCGCAGAGGTTGCCCATACTCGTCACGATTGATCACACGCCCACGATCGAGAATCCAGACCCATGCACCATTCTTGGCGCAGCAGCGATGCTCACACTCGTAGAAGGGTATCTGTCCGTCGAGATGGGCCTGAAGCGTCTCTAAAACGTATGGCATGTCGTTGGGATGGACGAGCTGCTTCCATGATGAGACATGGCCAACCAACTCGCCGGGGGCGTAGCCGAGCATCGTATACCAGCGTTCGCTAAAGAAGACCTCGCCGGTGGCGTAGTTCCAGTCCCAGAGTCCATCGTTGGCTGCGTTGAGAGCAAACTGCCAGCGCTGCTCACTCTCGCGTAAGGCTGCCTCGGTAGCCAGCCGCTCGCTCATGTCGGTAATGACGGCAACGCTGCCTGCGAATTGCCCATCTGCCACATGTGGTGTACCAGTGATCTGTACATGGACGATCTGTCCGTCGGCACGGCGAAGACGCGACAGGTAGGTGTTGGTCTGGCCACTCATACGGGTCGCGCGGGCGCGTTCAAGAGTCGTCCAATCCTCAGCCACCGTGAAATCAAGCGGTGAGCGCCCAATCAGGCTTGTTGGTACGTGGCCAAGCATGCGGGCGTAGGCGTCATTCACAAAAATAAAGCGCCCATCAGCACCAACCACGGTAAGCCCCTCACCCATCGTCTGTATCACCTGCAATGCAAAGTCGCGCTCCGCCTCAAGCTCGCGGGCAAGCGTATGTTGGATGGTGATGTCATGGAGCGTCACTAGCCACCCACCCACGCCCCTACGGTGGCAGGGGAACGCGGTCACGCGGAGTTCGATCATAGACGCAGCGGGGCCGAGATTCGTACATACGGATGTAGCCCCTCCCGTAGCGACTACGGCATGTGCCAGGGTAGGGAACATCTCCGCAAACGGCCTGCCAATGGCCTCATCGGTAAGGCCAGTAAGGTGCATGGCCGCCGGGTTGAGGCTTACGGTGCGTTGCTGGTGATCCAAGATGATTACTCCATCGCCGATCTGGTTAATCAACGTATCGTGAGCAGTTGGAATCAGATCGAACAGGTGGTGACGCGTCATACCCCAGAGTATGAACGCTCCGCTCACGGCAGAGGTGATGGGGGTGGGATCGATGACGATGGCGGGAATGGCAACGGCAAGGTAGAGTACATGAGTTAACCAGGATAGTCCGCCGCCGATGAGCATAGCAAGGATCTGGAAACGAAAGGTGGGCGGAACACGGCGCAGGGCGTCGATGAGCATGAACATGGTGACGCTGAGCAGCGCGTAGTTGTAGCTAGTGGCGACCCATAACCAGGGGCCAGGCTTGTAGATCAGATCAGGCCCAAGCTGCATGATCTGGAGCCAAATCCAACCATGCCAGGAGTTCGTCCATGCGAGTACGACCGTCAGGAGGGGGATTGCTGCAAGTAGTACGACGACTTTGGGGCGTGGGGCAGCAAGACCGACCACCTGCCGGGTGAAGAGCAGTGTGAGCAACGGGACGCTAAACAGAGCAATATACCGGAAGCATGTCAGGGTGATGTCTGATGCAACATCGGGAGTGAGGCGATGAAGTGCTTCCAAGACACTCCAGCAGCCTATGGCAAGCATCAGCAACACAAACATATCGCGCCCGGGGAGACTGGGGCGACGCGCAGCTACGATGGCAGCAAGAATGGCTATTGCAGCAGCGAGAAGTGCCACACTCATCGTTCGCTCATTTCTACTAGGGGTTCTGGCAAATGCTCAACCAGACCCGTATAGCAGATTGTAGATTAGCGTAGGCGCTCTCGTCGTGTACCACGCCATGCAGCAACATCTCACGCCAGGTCGTGTCCCATTCGGTCGGCACGATCTGCGGCTTCAGTTCAGGCGATGGGCATAAGGAAGATCTGGGCCGCAATGGCCTCATTGATGATATGATCAAGCATAGGGCTGATTATACCAAAGCTTCAGCCAAGGGTATGTGAAGGAACCAGGTTCCCTCGCATGCTTCCACTACTTTGGCCAAGGGTGCGCGAGAGAACCTGGTTCCCTCACACGCTCCCACCAAATCATACCCAAAGACTATCAACAGCGAGTTGTCGAAGCTAATGGAGAGTGGAAATTGGCGAATTGTTGTCCTATCGGGTACCAGCGTCCTTCCTGGAACAGTTAGATGCATCGGACCATTTGTTTCGCTCTCCTAATTCTGTTCATCAAGGCAATTGTATGCACACCATTATCATCGCCAATGCCCCCGATTTTCGTGTTGCGCCCTTTGCATCCCATGTGGCTGAAGCCGATCTGGTGATTGCCGCAGATGGTGGGGGCAATGCGCTCTTTGCTGCCGGGTTGACGCCCGACCTTGTAGTTGGCGATCTCGATTCGCTCGATCCAGCGGCACGGGCGGCCTTTGAGTTGGCTGAGGCGGAGATTGTGGCCTTTCCGGTTGAGAAGGACGAGACTGACCTGGAATTGGCGTTGCTGGCGGCGGTAGCGCGTGGGGCCGAGCGAATTGACATTCTGGCTGCTTTTGGGGGCCGTTGGGATCAGACGCTTGCCAATGTTGCGCTACTGGCCCTGCCTGAATTGAATGGGCGGCGGGTGCGTTTGCTGTCTGAAACGCAAGAGGCTTACTTGGTGCGTGGCGAGACGCCTATTGCTGGGGCGCTTGGGGCAACTATCTCATTGTTGCCGATGGGAGGGGCGGCGCGTGGCATCAATAGCCGAGGGTTACGCTACCCGTTGCACAACGCCGAATTGCGCTTTGAACGTTCACGGGGCGTGAGCAACCAGATCAGCGCACCGCCAGCCCAGATTAGCGTGGCTGAAGGTCTGCTCTTGGTGGTACACCACTTCATTGCCCCTTGACATACACTTGTGTGAGGGTATACACTTTAGTTGTGACTAAATAAGCTATTTGGCACCTGCATCTTCTCATGTTGCAAGCAACAAAAACTTGATTCAGGTGAGGCACAACTATGCGTACAACCCCACGAGAAAAGCTTGTCCTTTGGCTCAACGGCCTGATTGTAGCCGTCGCGCTTGAATGGTTGCTTCGTAGCCAAACGACACTCCTTACAGCGCAGAGCATGCTGTTGCTGCTGCCCATCCTTGGCATCATGGCTATGATGACCTTCGCGCTTCTGCGGCGTGCATAATACCATTGTAGATTGTAGATTGTAGATTGTAGATTGTAGATTGCAGGTTGCAGGTTGCAGGTTGCAGGTTGCAGGTTGCAGGTTGCAGGTTGCAGGTTGCAGCAAGGTTTTTTAGCGTTCCTTTGTGTTCTTTTGTGGCAATGAGCATATGTTCTGTTCGCCCTTGAACCGCAAATGGTGGGGGCTGCGAAGCCGTCCCCACCAAACGTTTCCCCGATTGTTGACCCTTGTGGGGACGTGTGCTAGAATAACCTCGGATTTACACCCATTGTATGTTTGTGCCATGGTTCCTGCCCAGATGGGCGTAGGAGGAAGGTATAGTTCATGGCGGAGCCGGATAGCATTCTGCAACTTGGCATTGAAGCCGCACGCGAGGGGAAAAAGGACGAGGCACGCCAACTCTTTCGCCTGCTGACCCAGCAGGAGCCTGCGAATCCCCAAGGTTGGTTGTGGTTGGCTGGTGTCGCTGAGAATCGTGAAGAGCGCCAGCATGCGCTAGAGCGTGTTGTGGCGCTTGAGCCCACGAATGAGATGGCGATTAAGGGACTGCAGGCGCTCGGTGTCGATCCGAGTACGATTAAGCCCCATACAGCTTCAGACTCCACGCCAGCAGCAGCGCCTACTGAGAAACCAGCCGCTGCTGCGCCACCTGCCCGCCAGCCTGAACCGGATCCGTTCATGGATGATGATGATCCGTTTGCGGAACTTGATTCGCTTTCCGAAACGATGGCTGCTGATACATCGGGGCCGGTGCGCCGTAGTGAGCCGGAAGGGGAGAGCAAAGATAGTAGCACCTCGAGTGCTGCGAGTGCGGCTGCACGCGCTGAGGCAAGTGCCCGCCGCTCGGAGGAGCGTATGCGCGAGAATCGCCGCGCCTCGGCTGGTTCAAAACAGAAGGATCAAGGTGCTACCCGTCGCGGCTTTAGTCCACTCTTGGGCCTGTTGATCTTCTTGGTTGGCTTAGGTTTGCTTGGCTTGATTATCGCATGGCTCTGGCCAGTCTTCTTTGGGCGTGAACAGATTGCGGTTGATCCTGCAAACCAGACGGCAGTGGCCCAAACCGCTGAAGCAGCCGCGATGCCTCCGGTGGTGGTTGAGCCGACCCTTGAGCCGGCCTTGCCGACCCTTGAGCCGGTTGATCCCGCACAGCCCGGTGAGCAACCCGGTGAGCAGCCCGGTGAGCAACCCGGCGAGCAGCCCGGCGAGCAGCCCGGCGAGCAGCCCGGCGAGCAGCCTGCGCCTCCACCTGCACCACCAAGTGATCTGGCTGGCGCTGATCCAGAGATCCTATCTGCCAATACACCTCTCCAGAGCAATGGTTGGCTCTATGACTTCAATACTCCAACCTTTGCTGCTCCGATTATTGGCAATTTGGGCCAGTACGCGCCGAACAATGGCCGCTTTGTGGTGGTGCTTGCCTTTGCGGTCAATGAGACCGGCAGCGAACAGGCCATCCCGCCTGAATTCTTTGTCCTCAAAGATGCCCAAGGGCGCGTGTGGGAAGCTCGCCCAGAGGTCTCGGCTGCCTATGTGATACCGGGCGCTAATGCCGATTTAGCCCACACCCAGACGATGCCCTCTGATGGGATTGTGCGTAGCGTTGCTCTGATCTTCGACGTTGCCCCCGATGCCACCGATCTCGTCTTCTTCGCCCGCAGCAACCCTGCACAGGGTTGGATGGTGCTGCGTAACCTGTAGCCTTCCTTGTGGGTGAATTCATCGTAGCTTGTAGGGGTACGGCGGTGCCGTGCCCCTACTGTGCGTAAGATGGGGGTTCCAGTTATAGAGTTTTTGCAGAGATGCAGAGAATTTCACCACAGAGACACAGAGAACACAGAGAAATTTGTGGCAAATTCACTACCTGTACCTGTAGGCATTACCGCTAATCCAATCCCTCTGTACCCTCGGTGCCTCTGTGGTGCAATCCTCGGTACCTCTCCTCGAAGGACATAGATCGGTGAGTGACCAACATTCTGTCACCAAACTCGACCTTGAGCAGTTGCTCCAGACTGGGGTGGTGGCGGCACGGAGCGGCAAACGGGTGGCGGCACGGGCGCTCTTCTTGGCCCTGAGCCGTGAGCATCCCCATGATCTGCGGGTGTGGCAGGGGCTTGCGGCGACGGCTGCACATCCTGATGAGCAGCGGATGGCTCTGGAGCAGATTATTGCGCTTGATCCGCAGCACCAGCGTGCCCGTGAAGCGTTGGCCCGCTTGCAACCGCCTATTGCCCCTGTGCCCGCCCCCGCTGCGCCTGCTCCGCCCCCGCCGCCCCCCCCGCCGGTTGCCGAGGTCGCAACGCCCCCTCTGCGTTCGCCGCTTTCTATACTCAATCTGGTTGTGCTGGCACTGATTGTGCTGCTGCTCAGTTGCGTTGGAATGGGCTTTTTGGGTAACTTCAGCTTTCAGCGGGTGGCCAACCCAGGCTTGGTGCAGCAGCCGCCTGCCCAAGATGCGACGGTTGCGCCTGGCATGGTGGCGACGGAGCTTCCTGCTGCCCCCCCCGCGCTGACGACGCCAACCCCAGCAGCTTCGCCGACTCCGTTGACCACCGAGTTGCCGCTGGGGGTGGTGGTGGATTACGCTGGTTGGAGTGTAACCCTGCTGCAACCGGAGTATGCGTTGGTGCTTGATGGTGCGCTAGGCGATCTGCAACCTGAAGGGCGTTTTGTCTTGGCAGTGGTGGCCGTAAGCAACAATAGTACGGTCACACGTCAGTTGCCGCTCGATTTCTTTACGCTGATTGATCGGGCTGGTCGCAGCTATGGCCCTGTGCCAGGTGCTTCCAGTGCCTACCTCGCGCTCTTTGAGCGCGGCCAGCGGGGCGATCTGGCGCTCGAAGATACGATTGCAGCCCAGAGTGGTATGCTCAGTATCCCGCTGCTCTTCGATGTTCCCCCTGATGCTGCTGCACTACGCCTGACGACGCCTGCGACCGGCAGTGCCGGTTGGCCAATTGGGGGCGGTGAGGTGGCGGTGCCGATGGGACCGTAAGGGGTAGTCTGAAAAGCCCGGGGGCACACGTTGGAGTGCCGGCTTTAGCCGGCTAAAGCCGGCACTCCAACGCCCAACCATAGACTTTTCAGACTGCATCTAATAAGGAGATGTTCATGTTTCAACAAATCTTTGGCATCAGTTTGCCAATCATTCAAGCACCGCTGGCCGGGATTCAGGGTAGCCCGATGGCGCTTGCGGTGAGTGAGGTTGGGGGGTTGGGTTCGTTGCCCGCAGCAATGCTGAGTATGGAGGATTTGCAGCGTGAGTTGAGCATTCTCCATGCCCAGGGACGGCCTTTCAATATCAATTTCTTTAGCCATACGCCGCCAACGCCCGACGCGGAGCGTGAGACGGCTTGGCGTGAAGCATTGGCTCCCTACTATGCTGAGTTGGGCTTGGAGTTGGAGGCGCTTCCGGCTGGGCCTGCGCGTACACCTTTTAGCTCAGAGGCGGCAGAGTTGTTGCGGGCCTTTCCACCGGCGGTGGTGAGTTTCCACTTTGGCCTGCCTGCCCCCGACCTCTTGGCGCAGGTGCGGGCTACCGGGGCGAAGATTCTCTCGTCGGCCACAACGGTTGCAGAGGCGCGTTGGCTTGAGGATCAAGGGGTGGATGCGATTATTGCCCAAGGGCTTGAGGCTGGTGGTCATCGTGGTACCTTCCTCAGCAACGATCTCGATAGCCAACTGAGTACCTTGGCGCTGGTGCCGCAGGTTGTGGATGCGGTCAAGTTGCCCGTGATTGCGACAGGGGGCATTGCCGATGCCCGTGGCGTTGCGGCGGTGTTGGCTTTGGGTGCGGTGGCGGCGCAGGTTGGGACGGCCTATATGCTCTGTACTGAGGCGAAGACCAGCCCGCTGCACCGGGCGGCGTTGAGCAGTAGCGCGGCGCAGACAACGGCGATTACCAACCTCTTCACTGGCCGCCCGGCCCGTGGGATTGTCAATCGGATTATGCGCGAACTTGGCCCCATCCATCCGCATTTGCCGCCCTTCCCCATGGCTGCTGCGACCATGGCTCCCCTGCGTATACAGGCAGAAGCGCGTGGCTCCAGCGACTTCTCGCCACTCTGGGCTGGCCAGAATACCAGTGGCTGCCGTGAGGTCTCGGCTGCGGAGTTGACGCGCAGTTTGGTGTAGTACACCCATTTCAGATTGTAGATTGCCGAACATGGCGCGTCTCAATGCGCTTGAATGTCATTAGAGGCTGCCTGAAAAGCTAGTGAGCACGCGTTGGAGTGCCGGCTTTAGCCGGCTAAAGCCGGCACTCCAACGCCAGTTCATGGACTTTTCAGACGAAAAACCCGTGGTAGCCGGAGCCTCCAGGGGCATGGCGGTGCAGATCGTTCCTTTTGCTCTCAATCCCCCAAGAGTTGTTCCAGCAGCATGGCCAACGCGGCGGTGCGTTGGTCGGCGCTGAGGCTGGCGTGGCGCGTGAGGGTGCTGTGGAGTTCTTGTTGGAGTTGTGCTACCTGTGGGTCGTCGTGGCAGCGGCTGATGACGCGGATCTGTTCGCTGCCACCGCTCGCGGTGAGGCCAATGCGTAGCAGGGGGGTTGGGCTGGGCGTGTTGCCCGCAATCAGGGCCAGTTCTTCGGCGGCACGCAATTGCGCGGCCAGTTCGCTCAGTTTGGCCTCAAAGCTAGGCAGGTCGCTGTCACTCCAGAGTTCTGGGGGGCGCTTGGCGATTAGCGCGGCGATGCTTTCGGCCCAAGCGAGACCTTGGGGGTCGGCGGTTTCCAGACGAATGCCTAGAGCGCGCAACTGGGCGTTGCTGTTGGTGGGGGCGATGGCTTGGTAGCGTGCCAGCAACTCGCTGCGTCCATTGGTGAGCTTGAAGCTCGCTTGAATCGCGTCGGCGATCCAGGTGAGAAGTTGCTGGTAGGCGCTTTGTAGTTCTTGCAGGCTGGCTTTGAGGCATGCGGCAAAGCGTTCCACATGGGCGGGGGCATGCGCATCTACGTTTCCCGCAGGAAATGGCGCAAGCCCGCAGGCCCGTGGTAGGGCCGTGAAGAGCAGTTCGTCGGGCGAACGGGCCTCGCGCAGCGCCCGACGCACCGCTTGGGCCGTCGCACCTATGCGCTTTGTCTGGAGGCTGTAGCTAGGAAGGCTCTTGATGCTGCGGAGTAGCGGCAGCGCGACGGTCAGCAGCGCAGGCTGGTTGGGTTGGGCGAGGGCCTGGGGCGCGAGCGCCTGGGCCAAGTGGCGATAGACCAGCGCTCGTGCGCCGTCGGCGCGGCTTAGGCGTACTCCGAAGCCATCGGGCCGGGTGAGCAGCCGCTCGTAGGTGGCGAGGTCGGGGGTGGTAACGTAGTTGCCCCGTTCGTAGAGGCTGATTTCGCCTGATCGGGCGGCGTAGAGGCTGAAGAAGAGCAAGGGACTCAGGCCGGCTTTGAGGCCATAGGGGGGCCGTTCAAGCATCCCAAGCAGCTCGGTGAGTGGCAACGGGCGCTCGCTGTGCCCTTCAAGGAGTTGCTCCATCGCGCTCCATGCCGGTTGCAAACCCAAGGGATCTTCGGCAGAGGGGGGGCCAATGCGCCAGCGTCCCAGAGCCTCATCGTAGCGGTGCAGCCCACCTTGGCGCAAAATGCTCTCGTACATGGCGCGTTCGGGCGGAAAACCACTGAAGCCGAGATCGGCTTGATCGGCGCGTTCGAGCATCGCTTCGATCAGGTTGCGCCGCGCTTTGGCTGCGGCTGAGGAGAGTTGGCGGCGCACGATCAGTTCGTTCCAGATGCGCGGGGCAGCGGGGTAGGTGGCATCACATGCTGCAGAAAGCAACTCGTCGAGATCGCGGGGGCCATTGATCGGGTAGGCTTGGTGGCGATGGAACCAGCGCCCTTGCTCCCCGCCGTAGGTGGCGCTGATCAGTTCGCTCAACTGCTGCTGCGCTTCGAGCAATCGCCCCGCCACTTCGCGCCGGGCCGGGCGGTCGTGTTCCAAGGCGGGATGTTCTTCAAGCAGACCACGCAGCGCGGCCACCTCCAGCAGACTACTGCGGATCGCGTGGGGGCGGCGGGGCAGCACCACAATACGCTGCGGCTCGGCTTGACGCTCCGGGGCGCTGGCCCAATCCAAGGCTTGAGCGAGTTCCTCTTCGTCATTGGCGACCACATGCAGCAGTTCGCCATCAAAATCTGCCAGAGCCGCATTGGCACTACGCAACTGATTGGCAGCAACAAAACGCAGGGCAAAGGTGCGGGTCGCACCGCTACGGTAGCTATAGCGCCGGGCAATGCGGGGCGTACAATCGGCATGGCGTTCCAACAGTTCAGGCAGCGCCACCCGCTCGGCCAGATCGCGTTGCAGCGTCAGCGTCAGATCATCAAGATCGAGGTCGCTGCCCTCCCAGAGAATGTAGCTATTGCGATGGTGGCGGTAGCTGAGCATACGGCGGGCCGCAAGGGCATCAAGGGCCGCATAGACCGCCTCAGCCGCCGGGCCGTCGGTAGCATCGGCCAGGGCAAACGCAACTTGGGCACGGTCGGCACGCAGCCCAGCGGCCCGTTCGAGCGCCCCGATGGTGCCGACGACGGTGAGCACCTGGAACTGCATCGGATCATCGCTGGCCAGCATGGCCCGCGCCTCGGCCAACTCGGCCCAACGCTGGCCGCGCGCCCGCCCAAAGAGACTTGGGCCTAACACATGCTCAACATAGGCATAGAGGTGGGGCAGGCGGTAGATGGGCAAACCAGACGGTTGCGCGTTCGTGTTCGTCAGCAGATCGCGCAGACTCCAAGGCTCATCGGAGTGCAGAAAGGCAAAGAGCGAGCGTTCATTCTGCGCCAGTTGGCGAAAGAGTTGCGGCAGCGCCACCAGCACCGTGGGGTGGAGGGGGTAGCAGGCGGCGAGCAGGGTGGGCCACTCCTCGGCACTGATCTCAGGTGGACGCAGGCCCAGCGCCGTACTACTTGTAGCAACCTGAGCAGCCCATGCTTCCCGCGCCTGCTGCCAATGATCCTTCACATGGGGCCGCAGCGCATGGGCAACCATCCGGATCATCTGGGTGGCGGGCTCTTGGAACGGCAGATCAGCAAAGCGCCCCTGAACCTTCGCCCACTCCATGCGGCGAGTCGGGCCAGCCCCCAGGGTATAGCGTTCAAACGCCTGATGCAGAATCGTCACCACGAGGCATGGTACGGTGCCACTGCGTGCCGCCACCTCAGCGAGGGCTTGGAGCAGGAAGAGATCGCGTTCCTCATCGTGGCGTGCCGCATAGTCAAGAAACTGGCCCAACTCATCAATGATCAGCAGCACACCGCCATACTGCCCGTTGCGCTGCACCAGGTTTGCCACCTCAGCCAGACGCTCGGCGACGCGCTGCGGATCAAGGTGCGGATCGGCGGCATCTTGGGCCAAGGCTGCGAGCAGCGTCTTGGCTTCGGGATCGCGCAACTGCGGCTTGAGCCGTTGTAGAGCTTCACGTAGCGCCAGCAAGACAGCGGCACGCAGGGCGCTATGGTTGCCCGCCACAGGCACGGCAAGCAACTGGGGTGCGTCAAGGGGCAAGGCGTCTTCAGAAGCGCCGAGGGAAGCCAAAAGTTGCTGACGGCTCTGGGGGTTACGTTGGAGGTAATGGGCCAAAAAGAGCGCAAAGGCCGACTTGCCTGCACCATAGGGCCCCACCACCGAAAAAGCCCGTTCGTTCGCCTCAGCCTGCAAGCCCGCCAGGACGCGCAGGGTCGCTTGGCGCACCAAGGGGGTCACTTGGTAGCCATCGAGGCGGTAGCGCAGATCGCGGAAATCGCGGCGAATATGGATAGCGCGCATAAAGCGCGGAGCAATCGAAGGAATGGTCATATCAGCCAAACATCATCTGCAACAGATGCTGCTCTAGCGACGAATCATTATGGTCGCGCCAGAGCAATTGGCGCACGCCACCCTGTTCAGCGTAGGCAACTCGTCCGGGGCAGAGCGTCTCAAGGCGCAACAGCATATGCAAGAGTGCCTCTTCATCAAGGCGAAAGATGCGGCCTGGCGAGCGTTCGCCATAGGCCAACTCGTTGAAGGCAAGGGCCGCACGACCCGCATGGCGCGCTTGGTGCAGGGCAGCAAAAGCGACCAGAGCATCGGGCAGATCGGGGCGGGTGCCAGTGGTCAGGCGGAGGCTCGCCTGACCCGGGATGCGTTGGATCAGTTCCAGTTCGTGCAGGGGGCACTGGAGCACATCTTCAAGCGAGGCACTCTTCTGATCAAGTTGAGGGCGCAGGTAGCAGCGCAGCAGACAATCAACATCGCGTCCGAGCGTCGCCGTCGAAGGTGGCCGGAGGCCCAAGGACTGCACATGATCCATAAGCTGGGTCGTAAGCTGATGGGCCGTAAACTCACCACGCCGCAAGCGATTAAAGGTGAAATACCAACTAAAGGCCGTCTCGGGGCGTGAACACAACTGCCAATGGAGCAACCAGCGGGCCGCGGGGGTCACCAAAAAGGGATCCCAGCCATCATCGGCGAGCAGGGCGTGGCCAAGCTCGGTTGGGCAATAGTGGTGGCTTTGCGCTTCACGGGCAAAGACGCCACAGACACGCCCCCAGAAGCGGATGGAGTTGGCCATATTTTTGCCCACGCCAAGTAGCACAAACGCATCCTTGCGCGTGAAGAGATCGGGCGTCGTGAGCAGCAGATCATACGCCTTCTTGAGCCAATTGCCGCGCAGGACAAAGGTCTCGTGACCACTAAAGCTGAGCGTAGGGCTCGAAGCCGACAGAGCAGATGGTTGCATGCCATTTCGCCACCAGAGGTGAGTACATGGCGCTCATTATAGCTGATATTCCCATAGATGGGAACAATGAAGATTGGGGCTGCGCCCAAACAATGGGTTTTGAGGGAGGCTTAACGTAGTGCGTATAGCTCCAAGGCTTTCATACGCATTTGACAATTCTCAAAGTTTTTATATACTAATACCCAAGGTTAGGGTATGCAACTTCTTTGTCTTTAGGAGGATTACGATGTTACGTTACCCCCGTTCGGTAGTTGTGACGGCCATGCTCGCCGTGTTGGTGTTCTTGCTGACTGCATGTGGCGAGGCCGCAGCACCAGCAGCACCAGCACCGTCCCCAGAGGTAATCCGCGAGACGGTCGAGGTGCCGGTGACCGCTGAGCCTGAGGTGGTTCAGGAGTTCATTGAAGTGACGGCTGATCCTGGTAGCTTAGTGATCTATTCGGGGCGCAGTGAGGCCCTCGTAGGCCCACTGATCAAGCAGTTCGCCGACGCGACCGGCATTGATGTCCAGGTGCGCTACGGCTCTACTTCCGAGATTGCAGCGACAATCCTGGAAGAGGGGGCCGCGTCACCCGCTGATATCTTCTTTGCCCAAGACCCCGGTGGGCTTGGGGCCATAGCCAATGCAGGGCTCTTTGCGCCGCTGCCCGCAGATTTGATGAGCCAAGCGCCTGAACGCTTCCGCTCACCCCGCGACCTCTGGATCGGGGTTTCGGGCCGCGCCCGCATTGTGGTCTATAATACCGACGCGGTTGATCCCGCTGATCTGCCTGCCGACATCTTCGATCTAACCGATCCGCAGTGGGCGGGAAGGATTGGTTGGGCTCCGGCCAATGGCTCGTTCCAAGCGATGGTCTCGGCGATGCGTGTCGTCTGGGGGGATGCCAAGACGGTCGAATGGCTCCAGGGCATCCAAGCCAACGATCCTATCGTCTTTGATCGTAATGTGCCGATTGTAGAGGCGGTTGGCGCGGGCGAAGTTGACATTGGCTTGACCAACCATTACTATCTCTACCGCTTCTTGCGCGAGCAGGGTGAAGGTTTTAAGGCGCGTAACCACTTCCTGAGTGGCGGTGGGCCCGGTTCCTTGATCTTGATCGCGGGTGCTGGCCGCTTGGCAAGTGGCCCAAATGAGGCGAATGCGCTACGCTTTATGCAATTCCTGCTCTCCGATCCGGCACAACAATACTTTGCCAGCCGCACCAGTGAGTATCCGCTGGTTGAAGACATCGTTACCCCGGCTGGCTTACCACCCCTAGAGGAATTGGAGACGGCGGCTCTAGCTATTGACATGGCAGAATTGGAAGATCTCCAAGGTACGATTGAGTTAATCCGTCAAGCGGGAGTCTTGCCCTGAGGGAGCGGAGAACAGGAGAACAGGAGAACAGGAGAACAGGGGAACGGGGAACAGGAGAACAGGGGAACAGGAGAACAGGGAACCGGGGAACAGGGAACAGAGAACAGGGGAACAGAGAACAGGGGAACAGAGAACAGGGGAACAGAGAACAGGGGAACTAGCTACCCGACAGTTGAGTCTGTGTTACCGTCTTCGCGATCCTCGCCCCCCCTTTCAGGTATACAGTTTTTGCTCCCGCAGGTTCCTTGCCCCCCGCCCCCAACCCCGCCCCCACGAGGGTTCATGGGCGGACAGAATTTCTGTGCGGGTGCATGTGGATTCCTGATGGAGATGTGCCGGTTGGCCCTCACCCCCCTTCCCCCTTCGGCAAGCTCAGGGCAAGCCTCTCCCACAAGTGGGAGAGGGGGCGAAGACAGCGAGATTCTTGGCGTTACAATGAGGTTTTTGCGTGGCAACGTACATGTTTTCTGTCCGCCCGTAAACCCACTTGTGGGAGAGGAGCCGGAAGAACAGGTGAACAAAAAACCCTATAGTTTAATGGCTGTTCCTCTGTTCTTCTGTTCCTCTGTTCTTCTGTTCCTTTGTTCTTCTGCCCCTCTGCCCCTCTGTTCCTCACTCTCACCATGCCAAACCGACAGATCCCTTGGTCATACCTAGCCCTCTGGGCTGGTGCATTGCTGGTGGTGGCAGCCCTGCTGCTGCCACCAGTCTATCTGGTTATCCGGGCGCTTGAGGCCAGCGATGCGGCTTGGCAAGCCCTGAACCGTGCGAGTACATGGATGGTGGTGGGGCGCACGGCCCTACTGTCTCTTAGTGTTACAGCAGCATCGGCGCTGCTGGCGGTGCCGCTGGCCTGGCTGACGGTGCGGAGCGATGTGCCGCTGCGCCGCCTCTGGGCCGTTTTGGTTCCGCTGCCGCTGGTCATTCCGAGCTATGTGGGGGCATACCTCTATGTCTCGGCCCTTGGGCCACGCGGCATGCTGCAACAACTACTCGAAGCCCCTTTTGGCATCACGCGCCTGCCTTCCTTCTACGGCTTTTGGGGGGCGCTCTTTACCCTAACCATTCTGAGCTACCCCTATATGCTGTTGGGGTTGCAGGCGACGCTGCGGCGGATGGATCCGACCCTCGAAGAGGCGGCGGCGAGCCTGGGGATGCAGCGGCGTCAGACCTTTTTGCGTGTGGTGCTGCCCCAGTTGCGTCCGGCCCTTGGGGCGGGGGGGCTGTTGGTGGCGCTCTATGTGCTACGCGACTTTGGCGCGGTGGCCATTTTGCGCTACGACACCTTTACCCGTGTGATCTATGAGCAGTACCGTACCTTTGATCGCTCCCAGGCGGCCTTTTTTGCCCTGCTGCTGATTGGCATGACCCTCGTGCTGGTGGCGTTTGAGCTCCAGACGCGGGGCCGGGCGCGCTATGATCAGGCGGGGGTACGGGCGGTGCGTCCGCCCCAGGTGATCCCCCTGGGCATGTGGCGTTGGCCCGCCTTTGTCTTTTGTGGGCTGATGAGTTTCCTCGGCGTGCTGCTACCCACCGGCGTGCTGCTCTATTGGCTGATCCGGGGCTTGCAGGCGGGCGAAACGCTTGGCGTATTGGGTCAGGCCACCTGGGGCGCATTGAGCGCCTCGGCGGGCGGGGCCGTGGTGACGGTGCTTGCCGCATTGCCTCTGGCCATCCTGGCCGTGCGCTATCCCAGCCGTGGCAGCGTCTGGCTGGAACGTTTGGCCTATGCCGCCTTTGCGTTGCCCGGCATTGCCGTGGCACTGGCCTTGATCTTCTTCGGCATCAACGTCGCCCGCCCGCTCTACCAGACCTACGCGATGCTGATTTTAGCCTACATGATCCTCTTCCTGCCCCAAGCCTTTGGGGCGCTCCGCACGGCCCTGTTGCAGGTGCATCCAAGCCTGGAGGAGAGTGCGCGCAGCTTAGGGCGGCGGCCTCTGACGGTCTTTGTCACCATCACCATGCCCCTGATACGCCCCGGCATGCTGGCCGGAGCGAGCCTTGTCTTCCTGACCGCGATGAAAGAGCTACCGGCAACCCTGCTGCTGGCCCCCTTGGGGGTTCGCACGCTGGCCACTGAGGTCTGGACAGCCGTCTCAGAGGCCTATTTTGCGCGTGCAGCCGCGCCGGCGCTCCTGCTCATCCTATGCTCGTCGTTGCCGCTGGCGCTGCTGGCGGCACGCGAACAGCGAGAACAACCATGAGTGACGTGCATTGCAGTGGGTTGTGCAAACAATTTGGCCCAGTCGTTGCCGTTGATACGGTGAACATGCAGATCCAACAAGGGGAAATCTTGGCCCTATTGGGGCCGAGTGGCTGCGGCAAAACAACGATCTTGCGTCTGATTGCGGGCTTTGAACGGCTCGATAGGGGCGAAATCCGGCTCGGCGAGCAGCTTGTGGCCAGTCGTGAGGTCTGGTTGCCCCCCGAACGCCGTAAGGTTGGGATGGTCTTTCAGCAGCATGCGCTCTTTCCCCACCTCGATGTTGGCGCAAATGTAGCCTTTGGGTTGCGTAGCAGTGCCGCTGTACGTCGCGCACGCGTGGCGGAGTTGCTCGAACTGGCAGGGCTCGCCGGCATGGAACGGCGCATGCCCCATCAGCTTTCGGGCGGCCAACAGCAGCGCGTCGCCCTCGCCCGCGCCCTCGCGCCCAACCCGGCGGTACTGCTGCTCGACGAACCCTTCAGTAACCTCGATGCCGACCTGCGGGTGAGCCTGCGGGCGCAGGTACGCCACATCCTCAAACAGCTTGGCACCACCGCCCTCTTTGTGACCCACGACCAAGAGGAGGCGCTCTTCATGGGCGACCGGGTGGGGGTGATGCGGGCCGGGCGTCTGGAGCAATTGTGCGATCCGCGTGAGCTCTTTTTGGCCCCAGCAACACGCTTCGTAGCCGAATTCATTGGGGTCACCAACTTCCTGCCAGCCACTGTCCACCCGGCATACCTTGAGACCGAACTAGGCCGTTTGGAGCAGACCCTGGCACTGGGGCCGGGTAGTACCATTGAACTGGTGGTGCGCCCTGACGACCTTGAGCTCGTGGCCAGCCCACAGGGCAACGCACGCATTGCCGAACGCATCTTCCGGGGCGGCGAATACCTCTATGAAGTCGAACTTGCCTCGCGCCAGCGCCTCCGCTGCATCAGCAACCACATCCACGACTACGCGCCCGAAACACGGGTGCAGGTGCGTTTAGCACCGGGGCATGCCTTGGCTTGGTTTCCATTGCATAAGAGTTAAGAAAAAGTTACACAACCTATACCCCAAAAGCATGCTCATGCACTCGTTCATAACGTAGGCAAACTGATACAAGTGATACAATGGAGGTAGAGAGTCGCGGCACACCCACCTCGCTCACCCTATGATGCTCCATTTCACCTCCAACTCAGTCATCTACTTCACCCACATCCTGCTCACCATGCTCACCAGTGGCTTGCTCTTCCAGCGGGCCCGGCATGGAACGCCGCAACGCAATACGCTACGTGCTGCAGCGGCTATATTCTTGTGTACAGCCTTTTTTTTATGCTTGACACTGGCTGAGGTTTCGCTCGATCAACCACATGGTTCGTATGCCACTTTTTTTGTCATGTCATCAGTGGCAATGCTTGGTTTTCCGTTACTGGTATTTATCTATCATCTGCCTGGCTGGTCTGATCGCTACCGACGCGAATTTCAGATCGGTTTTGCGTTTATGACCCTGCGTCTGCTCTATGAACTCTATTGGAGCATTACCCGCACCGTGACCTTTGCGACCGAGGGGCTGGTGATTGACCGCCGGTCGCTGTTGGCCGACCTGCTGCTGGTCTTTAGCCTGCTTTGGCTGGTTGTCGTTACGATCATGCAGATACGGCGCTCTGGTCAACACATCAAGAGGTTTTTTCTTGAAACAATGCTGGTGCTTGCGTTGGTCGCGCCACCAACGATTGCCATGCCGCTCTACAATTTTAATCTGATTGAGCATAACACGTTAGAGTTGGTTCGTGATTTTTCGCTTTTGATTAATATACCATTCATTGTTTTAATCTTTCTCGATCTTTTTCCTGAAGCGGTGACTCTGATTGTACGCATGCTCGCTGTTTCGTTGGTGATGGTTTTTGCAACAATCAATACAACTGCGATTCTGCTCCGTTTTGTCTTGAGTGATATTGATGAGTTGCACTATGCCATGCTGCTGCTAATGGGGTTAGCGGTAGTTGCCATGATCTTGCTGATCATCATTGTGCCGATGCTGCTCTGGCGTAGTGTCTTTGGCCCACTGCATGCCATGCTGCGCGGGGTGCGTCAGGTTCAGGCTGGAAGGCTGGATGTGCATGTGCCGGTCAGTTTTGCCAATGAGATGGGCGAGTTGACCCATGCGTTTAATCGGATGGTGGATCAGGTTCACACAACCGTGAGCGGATTGGAACAGCGCGTGCAGGAGCGCACTGCCGATCTGGAGCGCAGCGAGACGCGCTACCGCGAGTTGGTGGAGCAGATTGATGAGGTTATCTTTCGCTTGGCTATGCCCGAAGCCTGGGTGGAATATGTGAGCCCTTCGGTCGAGCGCATGTTGGGCTACCCAGTAGCCGAGGTTTTGCACGGGCCAGTGCTGTTGGGCGCATTTCTGCATCCTGCTGATCGGCTCATGGTGTTGGACCAGATCAAACAGATGGCCCAAGGCAAGGTGACGGCTCAGTATGAGTATCGCGTCTTTGATGCTAGAGGGCGCGAACGCTGGCTCCAACAGTCCAATACGGGTATCTATGTGAACGATCAGTTGGTTGCCGTTGAGGGTATCTGCCGCGATGTGACCGAGGTGAAAGCGGCGGAGGCCATGATGCTGGCCCAACAGCAGGAGTTGGCGGTCTTGCGTGAGCGCGAACGGATTAGCCGGGATCTGCACGATGGCCTGGGCCAGATGATGGGCTATATGAATTTGCAAACCCAAACGGCCACGACGCTGATGCAAACAGGGAATATGAGCCAAGCGCAACAGATGCTAAACCAGATGAAGCAGGTGGCCCAACATGCCCATAACGATGTGCGGCGCTACATTCTCGACCTGCGGCTGCCTACGGTAGATGTGAGCTATACACGATGGCTCGATGCCTTGCGGCAACAATTGAAGAGTCTGAGCCAGATCTATGGGCTTGAGTTGCATCTGAACTGCTCACCAAGTTTCAACGATGAAGATCTGACGCCCGAATTGGGCCAAGAGATGCTGCAGATCATCCAAGAGGCACTCAATAATGTACGGAAACACGCGGGGGTCAATAGCGCCCAAGTGGTGGTGCAGCAGAGTTTTAACCAAGTACGTGTGACGATTGCCGACCAAGGGGTGGGCTTTTCGCCGGGTGCGCCTGAGCGTGAGGCGGACGATCAGGGGCGCAAGGGTGGCTTGGGCCTACGCAGCATGGGCGAACGCGCTGCACTGATTGGGGCCAGTTTGCAGATCGATTCTGCACCAGGTACAGGCACCCATGTGATGCTAACCGTACCCCTGCAAAGCGTTACATTGGAGCATGGACTTGTAGCTCCGAGTACGCAAGAGAACCTCGCGCATACGCAATCATTGCGCGTGCTGTTGGTAGACGACCACGCCCTGTTCGTTGATGGCCTACGCAACATGCTGGTGGTGCGCGGCATTGAGGTGGTTGGCATGGCCAACGATGGCATAGAGGCCCAGGCCATGGCTTGCCAACTGCGGCCCGACATCATCCTGATGGATATGCACATGCCCCGTTGTGATGGCATCGCTGCAACTAGCGCAATTAAAACCGCATTGCCGCATGTGAAGATCCTGATGCTGACGGTAGACGCCACTGAGGAGCGCCTCTTTGCGGCCCTTAAGGCTGGAGCTTCGGGCTACCTGCTCAAGAGCCTTGAGAGCGATGATCTCTTCCGCCTAATCATGGAGGCCACGCGGGGTGAAGTGGTGCTTTCACAAGAACTAGCGGCGCAAACCCTCGCCGCCTTCGAGGCTAAAGCCACGCCCCTAATCTGCCATGATCCGCGCCTCACCAACCTCTCAGCGCGTCAGCGTGAGATCCTTGAGCGGGTTGCCAACAACCAGACCTACCGCGAGATTGCGTCTGATCTGAATCTGAGCGAAGCGACGGTAAAATACCACATGGGCCAAATCGTCGAACTGCTCCAGGTCGCCAATCGGCGTGAGGCGGTTGCTTTGGTACGGCAAGGCGAGTAGCGTTACCTTTGCTCTTTTCTTGCTGCTACTTGGCGAATTCAGCGCCAAACAGCAACACAAAAGCGGGTTTGAGGCAAAGCCTCACCAACGTTGACCTAGCCCTCGGCTTGTCGCACCCTACCGGACATGCTATACTAGTGGTAGTTAGCGAACGAAACACTACTACTGGTAAGGAACCAGGCATGGCCGAACTACAAGTGCTCAAAGGGACACACCCGCGTCAACGGCGACGGGCGGGTGGCGATGGGCCTACCAATAAAGAGCGTGATTACTTAGAGATTATCTACTATCTCGTGCAGCGCGATGAGCCGGTGATTGCGGCCCATGTGGCGCGCTGGTTGAGTTTGCAACCACCGACGGTCAGCCATGCCCTGCAGGAGATGGAGAAGAAAGCCTATATTCAACGCGATGAGCGTGGTGAGATTGCGCTCACTGCCCAGGGCTTGGAGTTGGCTGAGGTCATTATTCGCCGTCATCGTCTGCTGGAGCGCTTTCTGGCCGATATTGTTGGGCTCCCTTGGTATGCCCTCCACGAAGAGGCCGTCCTGCTAGAACACGCCCTCTCGCCCCTGCTTGAAGAGCGGATTACGCAGCTTTTAGGCGATGCAACCACATGCCCCCATGGGAACCCCATCCCCGGTAGTGGGGCGCACTATACTGGTGGTACGCGCCTTGATCGCGCTGAAGCAGGCACGCTCTTTACGATCCGGCGCATTGAGGAAGAGGCCGAAGAGCGCACCGAGTTCTTGCGCTACCTTGAGGCTCAACGGCTGCTGCCAGGCAATCAGTTTTTCATTCCCGATGCGTCACCTGACTACGGCATTACGCTGCGTAGTTGCAACCGGGATATGACCGTTTCACCCGAGATTGCAGCGGTAATCTGGGGCGATTGTGCGCCAATTGATACGGTTGCACCTGAGGGGGTGTAATGCCATTTACGATTGTAGATTGTAGATTGTAGATTGTAGATTGCCGAACGAAGAACAGTAGGTTCTTTCCATGACCCCACGGGTGACGCATGGCGCATTGGATTATGTCGAGTTATCTGAGCTTGGTATCCATCCAGAGGAGCTGCTCGATTTCAGTAGTAACCTGAATCCCTTTGGTCCTCCGCCAGGTGTACGTGCCGCCTTGGCAGCACTTGATCCTGCGCCCTACCCTGACCGCAGTTGTTTGCAGTTGCGTTTGGCGTTAGCCAAGCAGCATGCCTGTGGAATTGAGGCGCTGCTGCCCGGCAATGGGGCCAATGAGTTGATCCACTTGGTGGCGCGGGCGCTCTTGGCAAGCCATAGCGTTGCGCTGGTGGTTGAACCAACGTATGGTGAGTATGGGGCTGCGAGCCAGTTGGCTGGGGCAACGGTGGTGCCTTGGCGCACATCAGCCGCAGCGCAACGCCAGCTTGAAGGGCTTGATGCTACCTTAGAACGGCTACGCCCCCAACTCACATGGCTCTGCGTACCTAATAATCCAACTGGCGACGATCTGGACGCTACGTTGCTCGTGGCGTTGGCGCAACGCTGTGCTGCCTATGGCGGCTATGTGCTCCTTGATCGCTCCTATGCAGCCCTACGGCGCGGAGGCTTGCAAGAGCATCCGCTTCCCCCCTTGCCCCCTAACGTCCTGCAACTCTATTCGCTCACCAAGAGCTATGCGCTGGCCGGGTTGCGTTTGGGCTACCTGCTTGGTGCAGGCGAGTTGCTAGAGCGCATCGCCTCCTACCAGCCTACCTGGAGCGTGAACAGCGCGGCACAAGCGGCAGGCTTGGTTGCTTTGGGCGATGCAACCTTCCTGAGTGACAGTGTGCCTCGCCTCTGGGCCGCAAGTGATGCGCTGCTCGCTGGCTTCAGGGCTTTAGGATTGCATGTGCGCCGGGCAGCCTTGCCCTTCATGCTGGTAGAGAGTGGCTCAGGTGCAGCCACGCGGGCCGCCCTGCTGCGCCAAGGTCTGCTCGTGCGCGATTGTAGCTCCTTTGGCTTGCCCACATGGGTTCGCATCGCACCCCGTCAGCCAACAGCGAATCAGCGCCTCCTCGCAGCGTGGAGCAAGCTACGTTAGTGCGGTAAACGGTACAATCATCATGAATCACCCCCCAAAAGATCGATCCTCCCACGGGCCATTGTGGCGTCGCGTAGCACCTGGGCCGGGCATGTGCGGCGGGCCAGCGCCTCAGCGAGGGGCTGCAACAAGGCAACATCGGGATCACCATGCAGGGCTTGTGTGGCGGCCTTGAGCAGGGTGGCCGCTTGGTTCGCAATGCTTGGATTGGCCAAGCCTGCCCGCGCTGCCTGCTGGTGCGCCAGCGCATCAGGCGTCGTGGCACGCTCCGGCAGGCTGCGATCCAGCGCGAGCCCTTTGAGCAAGGCCAACAATCCAGCATAGAGCGTAAAGTCACCACAACTATCACAAGCCTTAAACTCCACCCGGCCCACCTCTTGGGGCCGACGGGCGAGCTTGGTGAGCAATGGACGACTGGCAATCAGATCGGCTTCGTCCTCAAGGTAGACCCGCACGGCTGGGCGGAGGCCGGTGCGGATTGCGGTGCGTACCGATAGCCCCTCCCAAAGCTGGCCGGCATAGAAGGGCGCGTTGAAGCTGAAGGGCACAATCGCAGGA
Organism: Candidatus Viridilinea mediisalina; assembly: GCF_002532535.1. Taxonomy (GTDB): domain Bacteria; phylum Chloroflexota; class Chloroflexia; order Chloroflexales; family Chloroflexaceae; genus Viridilinea; species Viridilinea mediisalina. Next base: position 21,196 of record NZ_NQWI01000020.1, on the reverse strand, counting down.
CTATAGGCGGTGAGTTTGCGTCCTAGATCAATTACCTCATGTGGGCCGAGATCGCTCCACGACAGATTAAAATCCGGCCCAAAGGTCAGCATGGGCACATGCTCGGTCTGGTACTCTGGTTCGATCTGGTGCAACTGGCGTTCATAGCTATTGAGTGGCGGATGGTAGCAATATTCGGTGCGCACAGGATGAAACGCAAGGGCAATGGGCCGAAAACCAGCGGCATGGGCAACCTCGCTGAGACGTCCATAGCTCTGGTGTAATTCGGCCAGCGCCGCGTGGATCGTAGGCTGCGGGGTGGTACGAATTTCGATCCCCTTGGCATCAAAAGCACAGAGTTGTCCCGCCTCATCGAAGCGTTCCACCCCCTCAACGTACCAGCGCTTCTTGCGAATACCCGCATCACCCACATGGAGCGCCGGGTAATCTTCGGGGTAGAGCGGTAGCGCAGCAACCAACTGCGCCAACTCGGCAAAGCTCGTATTCGCAAAATCGGCGAACTGCCCATCCGCACGGATGAAGGCTACCTCATGTTCGATGCCGAAACGAAACATAACGATCCTAAGAGTATAGTTTGTAGGTACTTTATAGCTTTCGAGGACGCGAGGACGCGAGGACGCGAGGACGCGAAGCCCACACCGCTTCGCCGCTTCGCCGCTTCGCCGCTTCGCCGCTTCGCCGCTTCGCCGCTTCGCCTCACTCGTTACGCAAGGCACGAATCGGATCGAGCCGCGAGGCGCGGATCGCCGGGAAGAGCCCGAAGAAGATCCCGACTCCCGCCGAGATCGAGGTAGCTAAGATGATCGAAAAGAGGGAAACACTCGCCTTGAGCGTGGGGTCTTGTGAGAGATTGTAGAGGACAATTGTGCCTACGAAGGAGAGCAGATAGCCCAAGGCGACGCCCAACAGCCCTCCGACCAGACAGAGAACGAGTGCTTCGATCAGAAATTGGAGCATGATGTCGCGTCGTCGCGCACCAACCGCTTTACGCAGACCAATCTCTTTAGTGCGTTGGGCCACACTCACCAGCATGATGTTCATAATCCCGATGCCGCCCACGAGTAGCGAGATACCGCCAATTGTGCCGAGAAAGGCACTAAAGCCCACCGTAATTGCACGAAATTGACTGGCCAACTGCGACGGGTTGGTAATGCGGAAATCGTTGGATTGGTAGGTGAGCCGGTGTTCTTCGCGGAGGACTTGGGTCACTTGGCGGATCGCTTCGTCCATCTGCTGCGGATCGCGTACCTTGACGGTGAGGGTCGAAACATCCACCTGGGGCGTGACCGCGTTGCGAAAGAGGCGTTCACGGGCAGTGCGGTAGGGCATAAAGACCTGTTCGCCCGGATCGCCAAAGCGCCCCACCGCGCCCGCAACGTTGCTGCGGCGCGTGACCGAAACCCCAACCACCTCAAAGGGTACGCCATTGACGCTGATGCGCTGGCCCACCGCACCCTCAATCCCACCAAAGAGCGTCTCGGCAACCGTATGGCCAATTACTGCCACCCGCGCCCCGCTACGCTCCTCCTCAGCCGTAAAGTAGCGCCCATCGCCCAACTCCTGATCGCCAATCAAGAAGTAGTAGGGATTGACCCCCTTCAACCCAAAGATAAAACGCTCACCTCGGGCACTCACCGTTCCATTACGGCTCAACTCAATCGCCACAAACTCCACCGCAGGCGCACGCCCCGGCTGAGTCAGCACCGCAGCATCGGAAGCCGTCAAGCGTGGCGCAAGGTTCTCATGCTCATCCTGACTATCCACCCGTGGCGTAATATAGAGCGTCCCAACGCCCATCTTCTCAAACTCAGCATCAATCCAACGGGCATAGCCCTCGCCAATCGCCAGCATCCCCACCACCGCGCCAACCCCAATAATGATGCCCAGCATTGTCAGCAAGGCCCGCAACTTATGGGTAAGCATGGCCCCCCAGGCGATGCGAAAAGACTCGATGAGGGTCATGGGTAGGACTCCTTATATTTCCATAGGGAAAGGATACAGAAACGAGGAAATAGAAAATAGGTTTGCGGCATCAGGATGGACTGAATGCCTCCAAACGGTAACGTACCCTAAAACCACCCTGTATGCAATAATCTGAAATCTACAATCTGAAATCTACAATCTGAAATCTACAATCTGAAATCTACAATCTGAAATCTACAATCTGAAATCTACAATCTGAAATGGTATAATGCACAAACCTATTTTCTAGCTCCCAACTCCTATTTGCTCATTGAGGTAACCTATGCTCCTCCGTTGGTGTACCATCCTACTGATACTCATGCTCCTCACCGCCTGTGGGCGGCAAACCACAACGCCCATCCCGCCAGAGCTTGAGCTTGAGGCGGGGCTGATTGCACCCGCAAGCCAATTGCTCGATACCCAGCGCGGTGCAGTTACCATCGGCGCTGTAGCCCCAGATTTTCGCTTTCACTTCAGTGATGGCACAACGCGCCAACTGAGCGATCTACGTGGTCAGCCGGTAATTATCAATTTTTGGGCCACATGGTGCCTACCCTGTATTGAAGAGTTACCCGCTTTCGAGGAGGTCTACCAAGAGGCTGAGGGGGCGTTTGCGATCTTGGCGATCAATCGCAACGAGTTGCCCGCTGCAATTGCCCGCTTTGCGCCGAGTGTTGCGGTTAGCTTTCCATTGATTGCCGATCCAACCGGCACCATTGGCGACCGCTATACGGTTACGAGTCTGCCAACGACCTACTTCATTGACAGCGATGGGAACATTCATGCGCGCCATGTTGGGGTGCTTACGGCACAACAACTGCGTGAGCAACTGCGCGAGCTTTGATGATACGTGAGGCGAAGACGCGACGCCCTCACGCCTTCGCATCTTCGCGTCCTCGCATCTTCGCGTCCTCGCGTCTTCGCATCCTCCCATCCTCCCTCACAAACCCCTCAGATGACTAACCCCAAGCTTTCGAGCCAAAAGCGAAAGCCCGCCATGAGCCCTAAAATCCCAAGGGTTGGGATGAGCGCAAGAGTGGCCGGGCGGGCCAACTGGCGCAATTCGGTCACCCGGCCTTCGTAGCCCAAGACCAGGCTGATCAGCAATACGCAGATGGTGTAGAGGACGCCGGTGAGCCCAAAGAAGGCAATAAAGGCTAAGGGCCAGAACATGAAACCGAGATTGCCGTAGAGCGCCACCAAGACGAGGCCGTTGATCAGCATGATGCCCACCAATTCGCCCCAACCTTTGAGTACTGGCTGAAAATCGTCCACGTTCTTGCGTAGGGTCTTATTAAACACCAAATGGAGCATCACCGCAATCGAGATGCCCATACCCATGCCGGTAATGGTACGTAAGCGATTATCGGGCTGATACAGGTTGGCTTGGCCGAGATCAAGAAAGAAGGAATTGAAGCCGTCTACGGCCATAATGGCGACAAAGGCGAGCAAGGCCAGCCCCACGCCGAGTGGCGGCAACCCTCCGGCCCGTCCGCGCCCGATGGCATAGAGGTAGATCACGGTCAACAAAAAGCTGCTATAGATGCCAGCATTGCGGGCGCAGATGGGAAATTGCAGGCCGCCTAAGATGATATTATGCTGCTGGGCACACACCCCGTGTACCACCGCATACATCTTCCACTCAAGCGGCTGCCCTGGCCAGAAGAGCAACGCCAGCAGTAAGACGCCGAAGACGCCCACAAACATCCAGAGCCAGGGGCGTTCAACTTGAACTTCGTTGGGGATCATGCTTGGTTAAATATAGTACATAAGGCTGCCGGGCCGCTCTCGTTTACGCTGGCAGAGATCTTCAAGGCTAATCTTGGCCAACATCTGCTCGATGCGTCCACGTAACTCGCCCCAAAGATCGTTAATCAGCGCATGATCACCGGGGAGGGTTGGGGTCATGCCTTCGCGGGTAGGTTCAGCGGTAGGCAAAAGTGGCCCCTCAAGCGCGTTGAGAACTTCAAGCAGCGTAATCTCTGCCGGGTTGCGCGCCAGCATATGCCCCCCTTGAGGGCCACGCAGGCTCTCGATCAGCCCAGCCCGACGCATGGTGATCAGGAGTTGGTTGAGGTAGTTGGCTGGAATGCCCTGGCGCTGGGCAATCTCTTCGCTCTGGATCGGGCCTTGACCGTAGTGTTGCGCGAGATCAAAGACCGCACGCAACCCATAGTCGCCTTTGCTTGAAATTCGCATGATGATTATAGTGCTTAGGGAAGGATACAGAAAACAGGAAATAGGAAGTAGGAAATAGGGCTGAGGCTTCAGAATGTCTTGGATGCCTAAAGACTGTAGAGTACCATGAAAGCATCCAAACATTAGGGAAGGTTTCAAAGCACTTTACCGTTTCGTTTGCGCCATAGGTAGTGCCGACTTTAGTCGGCTGAGGTCGCCAACAACATAGGTAGTGCCGACTTTAGTCGGCTGAGGTCGCCAACAACCCCTGGATGCCGACTAAAGTCGGCACTACGACGGTAAAGCTGAACGTGCGTTTCTGAAACCATCCCTTATCAAGGATTGTATAGTTTGATGGTAGCATGCCCCCTAGTGAGCGTCAAACCACTGCTACGCCGCAAGGCGGGGATATTCTTCAGTTTCTAACAGATCGAGACCAAACTGCTCGGCAATAAAGTCGTCGAGGGCGGCTTCGTCGGGAAAGCTTACGAGCATCACCTCGTCGCCATGACGATAGGCGATGCGCCAGAGCTTGCCGAAGCGATCCTCTTGCCAAACGCGAATGTCGCTGCGTATCGGTTGCATGTGTTCCATTTCAGAACCTCCGTATCATGGCCCCAATAGCACTACTATCTGCTTGTTTTGACGTACTAGACCACGTTCTTGTTCTACGATATTGATGAGAGTATGATGAGATAACACTGAGAAGCTGTCTGAAAAGCTAGTGGGTACGCACTGGAGTGCCGGCTTTAGCCGGCTGAAGCCGGCACTCCAACGCCAGTTCATAGACTTTTCAAACAGCCTCTACTGCCTACTAAGGATTTCATCCACACATGCCGAACCAGACATCACAACCTGCTGCACCAGGGGGGCTATGGGCTACCCTCACGGAGGCTGCAAATAGACCAGCAGAGCCATTGGGCCTCTATGCAGGCTTGGCCGAGCGCGTAGCTGCGCCTACCGATCCAGAGCTTGGCCTCTATCGCACTTTGAGCCAACGAACCGATCTGACCCAGTATCGCCCCTGTCGCGCCGAGGGGGTTGATGCGGAGACGGTCTATGAAGATGGTCAGGAATACTTGGTACTCAGTAGCGCGGCTGGTCGCTACCTGCGTCTCTCGCCGGTCGAGGCCGAGCTGTGGCATGCAATGGATGGTTCGCGCACGGTGGCCGAGTTGGGGATGCTGGCCTTCACCCGCTTTCGCCAGTTGGTGCTGGTGGCCGATCTGGTTGAAGGATTACGTCAAGCTGGCTTTTTGAGCGAGCAACCAGTTGGGCTCTATCGCGCTTTGGAAGCGCACCAGGCCGACCAAGGGTTGCATGGTTGGAGTCGGCGCATCCTCCAGACCATCCGTACCCGTAAGTTGAGCTTTACGGGGGTTGATCGGGTGGCGGGGGCTTTGCATCGCTGGGGCGGTTGGGCGCTCTTTAGCATTCCGTTCCTGGGGCTGCTGGCGCTGCTCGTGGGCATGGGGGTGGGCTTTTTTACCATGCTGGCACGGGGCGAGTTGCACCCCTATAGCTTAATTGATACGGGCAACTTGGGGCCAAGCCTATTGGCCCTCTGGTTGGCCCTGCTCTGCTCCTTTCTGCTCCATGAATTAGCCCATGCGGTTGCGGTGAAACATTTTGGTCGTCGCGTCCTCAGTGGTGGCGTGATGCTCTACTATGCGATGCCGGCGGCCTATGTTGATACGAGTGACATTTGGCGGGCGGGGCGTAGGCCGCGCATCATTGTTTCGCTGGCCGGGCCACTCTGCGATCTGCTGGTGGGTTCGTTGGCGGCCATTGCGGCGGCCTTGCTGCCCGAAAGCATGCTGGGTGAAGCGGCCTATCGCCTTGCTGCCGCCTGTTACATCGCGGCCATCTGTAACCTCAATCCGCTGCTTGAACTTGATGGTTACTATATGTTGAGCGATTGGCTGCGGCTGCCCAATCTGCGCTCGCGCGCTTTGGGCTTTATTGCTGGGCCCCTCTGGCAAAAGTTGCAGACGCGCGCCCGCTTTGGACGCGAAGAGCGGATCTTTACCCTCTATGGGAGCCTTTCGGCGATTTATACGACGCTGGCAATTGTGCTGGCACTGATCTTTTGGAATGAGCAGTTGGCGCGGCTCTTGAGCGATCTCTGGCTCAATGGCGGGCTAGGGGGCCGCATCTTGGCCGCGTTGATCATGCTGCTCGCTGTGCTGCCAATGTTCATTGGTCTGCTGGTAGCCGCTTGGGGCTTGCTGGTGGTGGCCGCTGGCTGGCTGCAACGTCGTGGCTATGGCCGTAGCCCCTTGGTTGTGGCATGTACCATGGTGTTGCTGGCCGCTACCCTTGCACTCGTCCCGCTTCGCTTTGGGGTCACACCTGAAACCAAAATGATCGGCCCGCTGCTCTGGATGGTAGCCCTCGCCGCCCAATTGGCCCTGCATGCCGACTATCGGGGTGCAGCGGTGGCTCGTGCGCTTGATGCCTTCCTGATCGTCACCATGATTGAACTGGTGGCCCAGTTGGGCTTCCTGATTATGCCAAGTGAGTTTCTCTTTTGGGTTTCGGTGCAGAGCTTTGGCTTTACGCTGCTGCTTGTAGCCGGTTTTATCGCCCTGCTCGACTATGATCTGCACCAAGCTACCTTGGCTGAATTGTTGGTCAGTGCCCTGCTGTTGGGCTTGGCCTTCCTCGCGGGCGGGTGGGGCATTTGGGTGATCCAACAGGCCCATCCCACATGGCCTTTTATCGGCATTGTCCTGCTCGCCATGCCCGTCTATGCCAGTATGGTCGCCCTAGCGCTCCTGTTACCCCTTGTTGTAAGCCTACACGACTCGCGCCAACGCTGGAGTTGGCTGCTGCTCTGGATGGGCATGATTGTGCAGGCTGGTGCCTATCTACTCGAGATTCGGGCCGGTGCAGATTCCACCCCTGCCACCCTTGCTGCCGTGGTCTGGGCTTCGGGCCTCTGGGCCGCAGCCTGGGTTTCGCATGTGATTGCGCTACGCCAACCAACGCCACTGCGTCTCCATTGGCCGGTGCAGCATGCCGCTAGTGAGGGCGAACGTTTGCAGCGTGCCTTCCAACACACCTACGCAGGACTCTATCGTATGCTGCGGAGTTACAGTGGTGCTCGTCGCGCCCAGGCACTCGATGATCGCATGGATGTCTTGGGCGCGACGGCCAATTGGGAGTTGACACTCGACCGTGATCGGGCGCGGATTGGGGCCGAGTTGGCCGCACGGCCCTTCGATGTGCAGGGGTTACGTTTTGCCGAAGTGTTGCGCTACACTGTCGCCGAGATCGAACGGCTCGCTGGGGCTACCTTCGCCCACCGGGCCATCCAAGCGGCCTACGATGCCCTGCCCTGGCCCGAACGGGAAGCCGCCGACCGACGCTGCTTTCCCCATACCCCCTGGGCCCGCGAACTCTCGCAGGCTTTTGGCGATGCCCGTGCGGCCCGTCTGCGCCTGTTGCGCTCGATAGACCGCTTTGCCCTCTGCGACGATGATACCCTTGCGGCGCTCGCTTCGGCGTTTGAAGTACAGCGCCTCCAAGCGGGCACAAGCATCCCGGTGGAGCATGGCCTCTGGGTGGTAGAGGCGGGCGAAGTGCTGATCAAGCAGGACGACCAGATTCTCGGCGAAGCACAGCGCGGTACATGTCTCGACCAAGCCGGCGCGGCCTATGCGAACAATGGGACAACTCTGGTCTACCAGACGAGCATCAACAGCACACTACTCTACCTCAATGCCAGCGAAGCAACGCAGCTCTTGGCCAACACCAGTGCAGCGGCGGGAGACGAGCAGCAACTGGCCGCACTGGTGCGTGACCTCGAACGAGCCCCCTTCTTCCACGAATTCCCCCGCGCCCGGTTGCGCTCGTTAGCCATACAAGCCCAACGGATCCAACTTGAAGCACGTACGCCCGTGGTACAGCAAGGGCAGCCTAGTGGCAAACTCTATGTTATCGTTCGTGGCGAAGCCGCCGTGGTCTGCAAAGAGCCAGCCAGCGCAAACAGCCCAGCCCAAACCCGCATGATCGCCCGCATCGGCCCCCCCGAACTCTTCGGCGAGATCGAGTTGCTGCGCGGCACCCCACCAGTAGCCAGCGTCGTCACCCTCAAAACGACCGAACTGATCGCCCTGCCCCACCACGCAGTTGCCACCCTGCTCTCCAGCGGCGATCTCGGCACCCGCAACCTTGAACGCATCGGCACCGGGCGCGTGTGGGAACTCAAATCACTGATGAATGAGATTGCGTAAGCAACATATTTGTGCTACACTTAAGCGCACAGGGTAAACAGATATGGTTTGGACGGGGGGAGGATGCGAGGGAACCAGGTTCCCTCGCGCACCCTACCTACATTTTATATGGTTCGTGGTGGCGGCGCAGCCGCCACCACGAACCCAAACATGGGGAAGAACGATGTGTAGCGCGACAACAACATCAGCAACCATTGTCTACCCAGATAGCGATGGTATGCCCATGGCTGACAATACCAAACAGTTCCGCGAGATTATGACAATTCAGGGCAATCTGGATGGGCTCTTCCGTGAGCGCAGCGATGTCTTTGTCGCTGGGGATCTGCTCTGGTACCCGGTCGAGGGGCGGCCCGACATCCGCCGCCCCCCCGATGCCATGGTGGTCTTTGGGCGTCCCAAAGGTGATCGAGGCTCCTATCGGCAGTGGGTGGAGGCGGGCATCGCGCCGCAGGTGGTCTTCGAGGTACTATCGCCCGGCAACAGCCTCAGCGAAATGGCTGCCAAGCTGGAATTTTACGACATCTATGGGGTTGAGGAATACTATCTCTACGATCCAGACAACGACGATCTAAGCGGCTGGCAGCGCATAGACGACCGGCTCAAGGTTATTGCCGACCTCGATGGCTGGACGAGTCTGCGCTTGGGCATCCGCTTTGCCCACGAACCCGACCGCATCCGCATGTACCTCCCCGATGGGCGTCCCTTCCTCAGCTTCGTTGAACTACAGCGCAAGATGGAAGCAGAACAGCAACGGGCCGAGCAGGAGCGCCAACGGGCGGAACTGCAATACCAACGGGCCGAACGCCTCGCAGCTCGTCTGCGTGAGCTAGGGCTTGATCCTGATGCGCCTGAGGATAGCCGGTAATACGATTGTAGATTGTAGATTGTAGATTGTAGATTGTAGATTGTAGATTGCCGAACATGACGTTCCAATGGGCTTTCGCATGCTTGGTGCTGCGGCATGTTCAGTAGATTGCAGTCTAAAGCCTCAGCCCTATTTCCTATTTCCTATTTCCTATTTTCTGTATCCTTATCCTTATGGCACAACTAGATGTGAACACCCTAATCGGGGCGGCCATTGCAGCGCGCAACCTCGCCTACGCGCCCTACTCACGCTTCCAGGTGGGTGCAGCCGTGCTGAGTAGCAGCGGGCGCATCTTTAGCGGCGGCAATATCGAGAATGCGTCCTACCCCCTGGCGATGTGTGCCGAGCGCGTCGCCATTTATAGCGCCTATGCCGCGGGGGAATGTGAGCTCCAGGCTCTAGCAGTGGTGACGCCCACCAGCGATGTGGCCAGCCCGTGTGGCGCTTGTCGCCAGGTGATCTTGGAGTTGGCCCCACACGCACGGATCATCCTGCTCAACCTTACGGGAGCGATCCGCTACACCAGTCCTAATGAGTTACTGCCCTACGGCTTTGGCCCGGCGCAACTCAACGATCAATAAAAAAATATGGCACATCCGAACACCCAGAGGAACGCACCTACCGTTGCTGCCTTTCGGCCCTGGCGGGGTTTAGCACGTATCTGCCGTTCTTCAGTGCCGTAGCTATTATACCACAGATGGGGCTGCGCCCCAAGCTACCTACAATGTTGCAAAGAGTTGCCACAGATCAAAGCCTAGCGAACCAAAAATGAGCAGCAGTACTACCGTTGCTAGGGGCAGCATATCGAAGCGCCGGGGATGGGCCGTGCGCCAGAAGTAGCGTAGGCTACTGATCAGCAACCAGAGTGCCAAAACATCCAAGAAGATCACTAAGGGTAACGAAAACCAGCCAGTGAAGCCAATCAACGGCAGAATGATCGGCAGAAAGACATACTGAATGGTGCAACGCACCCCTGAAATGATCAATGACAGACCAAAAGCCCGCTGGGCTGGCTGATCGCCAGGCAGATCATCATCGTTCGGCGGCGGCACCGGCGTCACCCAGAGCATGCGCGCCACTACACGATCAATCGTTTCCGTCATGGCCATAGCTACTTCTCCTCTGCTCTTTGGCTATCACTTGGCTTCGGGTTGGCAGCTTCCCCTGCCCCCCCTGCATCTCCGCCCAACCTGCCTACTGGCACGCTATCTTGGCTATCGCCTCGGATTTCACCCCAGACACAGATCCGATTACGCCCAGTGTTCTTGGCCGCATACAACGCTTGGTCGGCGCACCAGATCAGATCTCCAAGGCTCTGGAGTTCGGGGGTGATGCTGGCAACACCGAAGCTGGCAGTGAGTTGCACCGAACCGCCCATGGTCATGATTGGCGTATTGGCAATCTCGCGGCGTAAGCGCTCGGCGAGTTGGCGCATGGCGGGCATATCACTGGTTGAACTGATGATCACAAACTCCTCGCCACCGTAGCGGGCTGCGATTTCGGTATCGCGCAACTGCTTGAGCATGTTGGACACTGCAACCAACACCTGATCGCCCACAAGGTGGCTAAAGTCGTCGTTGACCTGTTTGAAGTGGTCAAGATCGAGGAAAATAAGCGAGAGCCAACCGTTATTGCGTTTGGCTTGGCGAAAGTACTGTTCAGCAATCTCGTTAAAACGACGCCGGTTGTAGAGCCCGGTTAGGGGGTCGGTGCCTGCCAGCGTGTTGGCCTCACTGATAATCCGTTCCTGTTCAAGGGCATTGGCCATCTCGTTGGCAAGCATCTGGGCAGCACGGGCATGCTCGGTGTTGTAGTAATCGGGGGCATGACTGCCAACCGTTAAGAGCCCAATCACCTGATGGTGGTGCAGCAGGGGCACACCCAACCAACTCTGTAGGCCCAAGCCGCTGATCAGGGGATGGGGCGGGAGTTGGGCGAGGGCCATACTCCCCAAGATCACCGGCGCTTGGCGTTGCAGCACCAGCCCAAAAGGTTCTTGGGTAAACGCAAGCTCCACCTCTACCAATGTTTCACCCTCAAGCTGGTGGTGTTCAGCAATCACCCGCAGGTTCTCTTCTTCCCAGAGCAGCAGCAGGGCCACATGGTTCGGAATAAGCTCTTTGAGCAGGGCGAGAACCTGATCAAGGAGGTGCTCATGATCAATAGCTGCCGAAAGATTGCTCATCGCTTCGCGCAACTGTTCACTCAGATCACGCTCACGCCGCAGGGATTGTTCGGTTGCCTGGAGCATTGAGTAGATGCGCGCGTTGGCCAAGGCCAAGCCACAGAGGTTGGCAATCGCAAGGCCCAGATTGAGATACTGGTGGCGATGTTCAGGGAAACTGATGCCCCCTACCGCTAAGAGGCCAAAGGTTTCGCGGCGGTGTTGAATACGTAAGAAGAAGCCATCGGGTCCATCGTCAAGCGTGAAGCTCTTACCGATCACTTCCAATGCTTGACTCAGCCGATCATGCTCCATGCCGGTATCGGGTAGCGCATAGACATGCACAATCCGGTTGGCCCGCACTTGACCATAGGCTAACCGCATACTGCCAAAGAGCATGCCGGCCATGTTCATAATCGCGTTGATCGTATCCTCTTCGGTGCGTAATTCAGCCAAATTGACCAGCAGATCGAAGGCCATGGCATAGTCGGCACTCTTGCGATTGGCCTGTTGCACCGTGCGTTGCGCCTCAATCTTGGTATGGCCCAAGCGCCAATCCAGGATGGCCCGTTCAAGAAAGAGTTGTAGGTAATCGAGCCCCACCGAGCGCACTTGGTAGGGGCGTTGCACATAGGTCGCAAAGCGTTCCAACTCAACTGGGGCTTCGGGGTCTACGCCGGTATCGAGCAGCAGCAGTTCCGTCACCGTATCGCGGAAGAACTCCTGCGCCAGCGTCTGATCGAAGCCCCAACGCTGCAAATGCTCTGGCCATTGGCGCAACCAGCCCGGGGTTACAAGGTAGGCTCCATCACGGATCGCCTGCTTAAAGAGCACCGGCCCGCTCAACATGGTGAGGCAATGATCAAGCCGGATCATGCGCTCAGGCAGGGGCGGGGGCGGGCGGTTGGGATCGGGCACCAAGGCACACACCCCAATAAAGAGCCGGTCGGTCGCTTCGGGGATTGATGCAGCACCACCCAGCTTAATACTTTGGCGCACCGGACGATCACAACTCAACCCATAGGTCTCTACCGTCACATCAGGCGCATTAAGGGCTGCAATGGCGGCAGAAACCTCGGCATGGTAGTAGCGACAGACATACACACGTAGCTTAGGGCTCATCGCGTAGCCATTCAAGCGGGTAGGTTCCCCAGCGCTCTACCGCGTCGGCGAGGTTATGCAGCACCTCTTCGGGCACCTGGAAGGGGATTTCGCCGTGATTATCCGAGAGCACAAAGCCACCACCGGGGGCAGCGGCGGCAATGGCACGTTTGACCTGCGCTTCAACCTCAGCGGGCGTCCAGCGGCGCATCTCGATGCCATTGAGGTTACCGACGAGGGCAATGCGCCCTGCTGCAAGCCGTTTCAACACCGCGAGGTCCTCTTCAGCACTGACGCCCAACACCGACGCACTCGTGGAAGCCAACAGATCTATGATGGGCATACAACGCCCCGCCGCGAGGTGGATCGCGGTAGCACCCTTGATCTGGGCGAGGCAGCGCAGCGTACTGGGATGGCCTACGCGCTGATAGTAGTCAGGCGCAACCATGGTGGTCGAGGCGAGCGGATTAAAGAAGCAGATCGCGCCAGCCCCCGCCTCAATCTGGGCATTCGCCCACTCGATACAGAAATGTTCATTGACACGCAGTAACTGCTCAAGCAGTTCCGGCTGTTCAAACATCAGATTGAGGTAGCGTTCAAAACCAAGTTGCAGCACCGGCAGCGAGAAAGGGGCAATCACCACACCAATCAGCAACCGTTCACCCCGATTGCGTTCAGCCAGCCCACGGGTAACCTCAAGCACCCGTTGCAGCCCAGTCGCTTCAGCAATGCGCGGGGGCTGGAGGCTACGGATCTGCGCCACATCGGTAATAATCGGCGGGCCAGCATTGGGCGGGCCATCCTCACGAAAGATGGTCGAACCGCCCCACGCCTCAATTTCCGTTGCCGCATAGCAGAAGTTAAAGAGGCAATCGCTGCGAAACTTCTCGACCAGACGATACTGCCCTTCAACAATGTAGTCAGCGCGCGAACAATACTCCTGGATCGGCACCTGCAACTCACGCGCCCCATAGATCGTAAAGAGCAACAACAGCGGCACGCGGTCGGGCTCCTGATGGCCCAGCGTCGTCTGAATGCGTTGCAGCGAAGTCATAGATGTCCGGCTCATGCTGACCTCCTTGCAGCTCCATGGAGCAGGTGCAACACATCAGCCGCAGAGCGGCCCATCGCATCAGCGCCAACCTCTTGCCAGAGTTGGGCATCAAGGCGGAAGGGGGCACCACCGACCACAACCCGTGGCCGTTGGTTGAGTTGGGCCAGTTGGTGCATCAATTCTGCCACGCGCAGGGCCGAAGGCAGCATCAAGACCGAAACGAGCAGCACATCGATCCGATCTTGCAGCACAAGAGCCACCAAGCGCTCCACATCAACCTGACCATAATCATGGAAGCGGTAACCGCCCGCCCGCAGCACCGCAGCGACCATGCGCTTCCCCAGCATATGGTGATCCTCAAGGATGGCCAAACCCAACGTAGGCTGGTCGGGCCGCTCAGTTGGCGCAGCAGGCAACAGTTCTTCGACCAACTCCTCGCAGATGCGCCCACTCATATAGACCTGGGCCAACGAAAGCTCGCCCTCTTCCCAACGCCACCCAATCTGCTCCAGGGCAGGCACCACAAGCCGCTCAATCGCCTCCATGCGCCGCTCAACCCCTTGGAAGGGGGTCAGTAACTGGCGCACCGCCAGCCGATCCATAGCGAGCAAAGCATCCACAAAGGCAGCGAATGTTGCTTCAGTATCCGTTGTGATACTCATAGATTTGCCTCTATGCTATAGTCTTTCAGATAATGTTTCTGGAACCTCTAGGATCGTGGGAAGGGTTTTCGGGGAGGGCTTCGCCCTCCCCGAACCCCTCCCTTTTACGATTCTTTATCTGAAGGACTATAGGGGCGGCTTCGCCCCATAAAGGGGAGCTTACGCCGCTGTCCAAGCAGATAGCCCAACCAAAAAGCCCCTACGAGCCAAAGCAACCAACGTTTCTGCTGAAACAGATCCACAAATGCGCCACGCACGAGCGTGATTTCGCTGATACACTGGTGGTGGGGAGGTTCCAGAGAGCGGTAACGCTGATCAGTTCGTGTGTTTATGTCAACTGAGTAGAGCATCGAAGCATAGGGTACATCCACAGCATGCTCAGTACCGTACAAATCATGATGCAGACGTCGTTCGCTGATCAATTGCGCCAACTGCTTGAGGCTCTGATGGATGAGGGTACGCGCCGCAGCATCAAGCAGACGCTGACCAACCGTAGCAAGGGTTCCACCAAGTTGCGCCTCACCGCCATAATCTAGGATGGTTTGTGCCCCATCACTACGTAACTTGATCGAACCCGAACCCTTGAACAAGCCATTGTTGCCTTGGCCATCCACGGCAATATCGTAGGACTCAAGGCTTACAATATTGTACACTCGCACGCGCCCATGATACACCCCATGAACTGCATCTAAATCTACCGTGAGCGTACTCTCATACTCTTGGTCACCGACAAGTTCCATACGTTGGCAACCAAGAATGGCATGCGCCATAATCTCTGGATCATTCAGCGCAGCCCAGACCTCCTCGCGTGTGGCGTCGAAGGTATAATTTCCGGCGATCCTCACGCGATACTCCTTAATTATACCTTTGTCTGCAAGAAGATACAGCTACGCGCTATCGTAACCGACGCGATTCCCTTTGTCAATGGCAAGGGACTCCACCAATACAGCAACAACATCACTCTCCGCAACTCCTCTGCTACAATACCGCTATGAATATTCCTGCATTAGACCACCTGCTTACTGGTGAGATCGCCACGTTAACGCTTATGCCAGATGGGACAACCCGCAGCAATGATGCTCCCGTAGGAGCGTTGCTCTGCGGTTCCTTCAACCCGCTGCACGCGGGCCACTTGGGCATGGCGCGGGCGGCCCAAGCTCTGAGTGGTTTGCCCGTAGCCTTTGAGTTGGCGGTGATCAATGCCGACAAGGGTTCCCTTGCACCCGCTGAGGTGGTACGGCGAGCCACTCAATTTGCTGGTCAACATACCCTTGTACTCTCGTGTACTCCTCTCTTTACAGCAAAAGCTACGCTCTACCCAGGGCGTACCTTTGTATTGGGCTATGATACGGCTGCACGCCTACTCGATCCACGCTACTACCCAGCGGCCAACGGCCTGACCCAAGCCCTCAGCAGCCTACGCGATCTTGACTGCCGCATCCTTGTTGCCGGGCGGCTCCACGCCGGGCATTTTCAGACCCTTGCCGATCTGCGGGTGCCCCCTGAGTTTGCCTCCCTCTTCCAAGCAATCCCCGAAAGCCTCTTTCGCGCCGATATATCTTCGACTCAGCTTCGGGCACAGGCCGCAACAATGCTATAATCGAAGCGCAAGCAATAGCTTGTTGTGGGAAGGGCAGGTTTCAGGGCACGTTACCATTTGCGAGGACGCGAGGACGCGAGGACGCGAAGCCCGCGCCTCTTTGCCTCACGCATCCTCCTTCGGCTTTTCTGAAACCATCCCTAACACCAGAAAGGAGGTGACATACCCTTTCACCGCGTGTTGGATCATCGTATTCGTTTGTAACTGTAAGGAGTTTTTGCTCGTATGCGTAAATCTATCTTGACGCTTGTGGCGATGATCATGCTGATCATCCCCATGCTCGCTGCCTGTGGCAGCCAACCGGCGGCCCAGCCGACCGCCGTGCCCGCTGAGGAGGCCACGACCGCGCCTGAGCCCGCTGAAGAGCCGACGGCAGATGCTACCGAAGAGCCCGCTGAAGAACCGACGGCAGATGCTACCGAAGAGCCCGCCGAAGAGCCCACTGAAGAACCCGCTGAAGAGCCCGCAAGTACAGATCCCTCCGCATTCCGTGTTGCCCTTGTAACCGACTTGGGCCGCGTGAATGATGGCACCTTCAACGAGTTCGCCCACAATGGTGTGTTGCAGGCCCAGGCCACGTATGACTTTGAGTACAAATTCATCGAAACGGTCTCTGAGGCCGACTATGTGGCCAATCTGCAGACCTTCATTGATGAAGGCTTCAACATCATTGTGACCGTAGGCTTCCTAATTCAGGATGCGACCGTTGCGGCGGCGGCGGACAACCCCGAGATCTACTTCATCGGTGTTGATCAGTTCTATGAGCCGGGCACCGTCACCGATAACCTGTTGGGCCTGCAGTTCCGTGAGGATCAGGCGGGCTTCTTGGCGGGTGCGCTGGCCGCTATGATGAGCGAGACCGGCACGATTGGGATTGTGGCGGGCGTAGAGATTCCGCCGGTCAAGAAGTTCAAGCATGGCTTCGATAACGGGGCGCGCTATGTGCGGCCCGACATCAACCTGCTGGGCGTCTACCTGCCGACCTTCATCGATCCGGCGCTGGGCGCTTCGACCGCCGAGTTGCAGATTGGTGCCGATGCCGACGTGATCTTTGGCGCGGGTGGCCCCACTGGTTCGGGGGCGATCAAGGCCGCTGCCGAGCAGGGCGCCTTTGTGATCGGCGTGGATCAGGATGAGTTTGTGACCACCTTCTCGAATGGCGACGCCCCCGGTGCCGATCGCATCCTCTCCAGTGCAATCAAGCGGGTGGATGTGGCCGTTGCCGACGCGATTAGCAACGTGATCAATGGCACCTTCGAGGGCAACGGCATCGCGGTCTATGATGCGGCTGGTGATGGCATTGGGCTTGCCTCCTTCAACCTAACTGCCGATCTCATCCCGGAGAGCGTTCAGGCCAAGCTTGATGAAATCTTCGCTGCCCTGGCCGACGGGACACTCAGCACTGGCGTTGATCCGGCGAGTGGTGACCTGATCGAGGACGAGATTCCTGAGCCCAACCCCTTTACGCCGTAAGTACAGCCTTGCGGCTGAGGTTCGGGGGCGGTGGCGCGGTGGCTTCGACAAGCTCAGCCACCGCGCCACCGCGCCACCGCGCCGCTGGCTCGGTGGTTGAGCCTACCGAAATCAGCTCTTTTTGTGCGGTGTTGGCGGCGTAGCCGCCAACACCGCACAAAAAATGGGGTTTGGGGCGCAGCCCCAAGAGCAGGTTGTAGGGCGATAGCCCTACAGGTCATGCCCATGGGCCGCTTCGTCGCCAACACGAAAGAAAAAAAGAAGGAAAAGCCTCGATGGAACAACGCCTTACCCAACTCCGTGCGCTCATGGCTGAGCAAGCGGTGCCTGCCTTGCTGGTCGGTTCAGCGGCAAACCGCCGCTACCTGAGCGGCTTTACAGGGAGCTATGGCTGGCTACTGATCAGTGCCGAGCATGCCTTGCTCTTCAGTGATAGCCGCTACACCCTCCAGGTCGCGCAGGAGGCACCAGCATACACCTTTCACCAGATCAATTTCAGCGAGAGCCCCTTGGCAACCGTATTGAGCGCAGCGGCCCAAGAGTTGGGCATAGACACGATTGCTTGTGAAGCAAACCATTTGAGTGTGGCTGAATACCAACAATTAGAGCAAGCCTTGGGGCGTGAGATTAGGCTTGAACCGAAACAGAATTTGGTTGAAACATTACGTGAAATCAAAGATGAAGCTGAACTCACCACACTACTACGGGCCATTGCGCTAACCGATGCCGCATTGGCGGCAGTCTTAGAGCGGCTTACGCCGCAGACCACCGAGCGTGAAGCGGCATGGATGCTCGAAGTGGCGTTGCGCCTTGGCGGGGCCGAAGCGGTCTCGTTTCCGATCATTGTTGCGGCTGGCCCCAATAGTGCCCTACCCCATGCGCGCCCCGGTGACACCCCCTTGGGTGAAGGGCAGCCAATTGTGATTGACATGGGGGCGCGTGTGGATGGCTACCATGCCGACCTGACGCGCACGATTGTCTTGGGCAAGCCCGATGCGCGCTTCTGGGAGATCTACAACATTGTATTGGCAGCCCAACGCAGTGCGATCACGGGGCTACGCCCGGGCCTTGCCACCCATGCCGCCGATGCACTCGCCCGCGACGTGATCACCGAAGCTGGCTACGGTAATCAATTTGGCCACGGCTTAGGCCATGGCGTGGGCCTCAACATCCACGAAGCCCCCGGCTTACGGCGGGCCAACGCCAATAGCCCCGAAGTGCTGCTGCGGGCCGGCATGGTCACCAGTATCGAGCCGGGCATCTACATCGAAGGCTGGGGCGGTATCCGCATCGAAGACCTTGTGCTGATTACGCCTGCCGGTGCGGAGGTGCTATCACAGGCACCTAAGCTGATCTGAAAAGCTAGTGGGCACGCGTTGGAGTGCCGGCTTTAGCCGGCTGAAGCCGGCACTCCAACGCCAGTTCATAGACTTTTCAGACAGACTCTAAGGCCAAAGCCCCACATAAAAAAAGGGGGTCTTGGCGGGGTAGCACCCCGCCAAGACCCCCTTTGCCTATGAGCTACCGCCGCCTGCCCCGCTCTTCGGGGATGTCATGCGGGCGGATAACGAGAACCGGAACGGGGCTATTCTGAACGACCTTCTGGGTGACGCTGCCAAAGACCCAGCGGCTAATCCCGCTGCGCCCGTGGGTTGCAATCGCAATCAGATCGGCACGCTGGCTTTCGGCATAGTCCAGCACTGCTTCAGCCGCAGGCATCGCGCTAATTTCGATCTGCACGCTGTACCCCTCGGCACGGAACGTGCTAGCAATCTGATCGAGATACTCACGAGCCTCATCTTCGAGTGACTCGATTGCATCGGCAGCCGTCGTCGCCAGCATTCCACTATAGTCAACACTGGTATTAAAGACGGGTGGAACAGCGCGTATCAGAGTAATTTTGCTGGTGCCTTCATTGGCAGCTAGGGCGTGAACATGGGGCAAAACCTGCTCGGCCAATTTGGAACCATCAAGCGGAACGAGAATGTGGCGATACATAACAAACCTCCTTAAGACAACCAAAATGTACTAGTACGTTGGTACGGTGATGATCACTTATGCGGTCCAGCGCACACCGCTACGCAGGACTTCCACGAGCTTGCCTTCGCGGTCGAGTAACATGCGCAGCGAATGGCGCAGTTCGCAGTCAAGGATCGGACAGGGGCTCTGATCCTCGACATCATAGGGACAAGGCCCTTCCCGTTCGCAGGCACCAACGTAGACCGCATAGCGTGGTGCTCCTGGTGGGCCATCAAGCATACGAAGATGAATTGGCTCATCGTGAAGCCCCTCATCAAGCTGCTGCAAGTGGTTGCGGGCCACCTGCAGCATCGGGTGGGGGGGGCGCTTTGGGCGTGCCATAGAACAGCCTTTCCGGCCCAGAGTAGGCCGCGGGGAGTTTGTGAAACTATGCTCATAATACCAAAAAGTATGCCGTTGTGATGAAAATGGTTGACAACGCTCCGTTAAGATTTGTCTAGCTTCGCTCTAGTCTTTCAGATAATGTTTCTGGAACCTCCAGGATCGTGGGAGGGTTTTTCTGGGAGGGCTTTGCCCTCCCAGAACCCCTCCCTTTTACGATAACAGCGCAACAAGCAGATGATCAGATGTTCATCCTACATCTATTGACAAAGCTTCTTAGAACCATTATTATCTATAATGCACTTAAAAATCCTAAAGACCATACACATTCTTATAATCAAACGTTATGACACTTATTTTAACCCATTTTTAAGTGTTTGTGTGTACAGGTAGCGTTTGCTTGAGCTTGCTAGGGCTGTCTATTCATAAGCTCATTGCGCTCACGAACACAAACGACCTCACCTAGCTCAAGTATAGCATTGAGCTATAACCAACAAGGGGGTATGTGGTGCAAATCCTGATTGTGAGCAGCGATGTCATGCATGCGCGCATGACACGCTTCCTTTTGGAGGATGTTGGCTATACGGTTCAGCACGATGTGGATGAGCATGCGGCACGCCGCACGCTCAAGCAGGGTTCGACCGATTTGATTCTGCTTGATGCTGAATGCCCAGAGGTTGGGGGCTACAATTTCTGCCGTGAGGTGCGTTCGCAATACCATACCCCCATCATTTTCATGTGCGATAGCAACGCGGTCTCGGATCGGGTACGTGCCCTCAAGCTTGGCTCCGATGATGTGGTGCAGAAGCCCTATAATCCCAATGAGTTGCTGGCCCGCATCGAGGCGGTGATGCGCCGCTATGGCGATGAGTACCTGCGTCTCTATACTGCCTACGAGCCCATTTCAGTGGGTACCATCCACCTTGATCCGGTGCAGCGCCGCGTAACCATCGCCAATGAGCGCGAAGAGAACCTGACCGAGCGTGAGTTCCAACTGCTCTACTATATGGCCCAGAATGCACGCTGTGTGCTCAGTTCACGCCAACTGCTCCAGCAGATTTGGGGCATCGAGGACGCCACCGACAGCAACCTTGTGCCGGTCTATGTAGGGCGGCTGCGCCGCAAGATTGAGAAAGATCCGCTGAAGCCGACCCATATTGTCCGTGTGCGTGATATGGGCTATTCGTTTCATCCTTGATCATGGATGTTGTGGGTGGTTTCGCCGCCCACAACATCCATGTGTATGACATGTAGGGCTAACTGCCCTCAAACCCATGTTGGGGCTACGCCCCACACCCGCTTCATGGTTCGTTGTTGGCGGCGAAACCGCCAACAACGAACCATGAAGCGGTTTTTTGTGCGTGGCTTCGTTGCAGCTACCCAAACATGCCAGTTCACAGTGTGGTATGGTATGCGGTGAATACCGGAACGGATGACGTTGGCTTCGACAAGCTCAGCCAACGTCACATGTTGTTGGCTGAGCTTGTCGAAGCCAACAACGTGATCCACCTGTGGCGACTGGATGGCGAGGCGCTCTT
>NZ_NQWI01000190.1 GCF_002532535.1 Candidatus Viridilinea mediisalina | reverse complement strand
CAGGTCTAGTCCGTGCCGCGACACCGGATTAATTTCTGGAAGACCATAAGTCGGCACTACGACGGTAAAGCTGAAAGGCTGTTTCTGAAACCATCCCTTGGTAGGAGACACCTCATACCATTTACGATTGTAGATTGCCGATTGCCGATTGCCGAACATGGCGTCCCAATGGGCTTTCGCGTTCTTGATAATGCGGCATGTTCAAGGGTAATTGGTATCATACCTCATACCTCTGTGTTCTCTGTGCCTCTGTGGTGAAAATCTCTGTGCCTCTGTGGTGAAAATCTCTATCCCTCCCGCCTACGGCGAAGAGAGCAACGTCCCACTCGCCCAGCCCTGCGTCGCAACAGGAACGCGATCAGGCGTACAATCGAGTGCTGTCTCGGTGATCGCAATCAGATGCCAGCGTGCGCCATCAGGCAGAACCTGTTCCGCCAGGAACGCAAACTGATCGCCAGGGCAGATCTGGCCAATCACCGTCTCCGGCACGATCACCGGCTCGGTACGCAGATTCCCGCCGTTGAGAACCGTCCCCATGCCAAGGGCCTCCAGCGTCGGCGTCGGCTCTGGCGTGGGCGTCGCAAGGGCGAGCGCCGCCGCCGTCGCGGTCTGCTCGACACTCGCCGTGGCCGCTGCTATCGCGCGGGCCGTAGCCGTCACCGCAGCGGTCGCCGTAGCGGCATTGTTCATGCGCGTCGTTTCGATGCCGAAGCTAAACGCAAAAATCGCCCCACCGCCCAACAGCAAAAAGATCGTTCCAACAATTAACACATTAACCAAAGCACGCAACGGCCCCCCGCGCTGGGGAGCCCCAGAGCGAAAGAGTCGGTCCCAATCACGCGGATCAGCTCGGGGTGGCATGGTAAGTTTCTCTCAGCTTTTTTCGCCTATCGTATAGCGCAACACCTGCTGCACCTCACCAGTAGGACGAAAACCAAACCAACGATAGAGGTGCTGCGCCCGTAGGTTATAGGCTTGGGTATTCAGCGTCATCACATGGGCGGGCAGACGCGCCGCGTAGTCTACCAGATCGGCCAAGAGGCGCACGCCAACCCCAGTACCACGGAGTTCTGGGGCCACCGCAATCCGCACGAGATGCACTAAGCGCCCATTGAAATGGGTGGTCGCATAGGCATACCCAATTAACGTCTCATGCTGTTCAGCCAGCATAAAATAGGGGCCTTGCCTGATCGCATCACGGATAATCAGGCTATCCTTCACCCACTGCGGCTCAAAGCAGCGCTGGTCTAAACGCAACACCTCGGCAAGATCAACGGAAGTTGCGGGGCGAATTTGCACATGTTGAGCACCAAGAGCGGGGGCCGCGAGGCGTCGCTTCTCATAGACCAGCACCTCGGTTTCGAGCGTAAAGCCCAAGTGCTTAAGCAGCGGGATCAGCCAACTATCACTGCCCTCATCGCCCGCATAGAAGACCGTCTGTACCCCACGGGCATGCAGGATCGGGGCGAGTCCCTCAAGCAGCAGCGCAACCCCACGTTCTAATTCTACCCCATCAGCCAGCGCAAGCGCACGTAGCCAGCAAGTTGTGCCAAAGGGCCAACCGGCAACAACCACCGCGCAGAGCGTGTGATCAAGCTCAAGCCCAAGCCCCTGATGCGCCTCCAGCAGCGCCAAGAGATCACCACTACTCAGCCCATAGTAGCGGCGCGGAGCATCCCGCAGCAAACGTGAGACCGTATTCAGGTCAGCAACCCCCAACAGGCGCACCTGCGCCCGTTGTAGGTCAAGCTTTTTACGAAAGAGGCGCATGAGCGTATTGTACACGATGTGCTACCAATTACCCTTGACTATGCCGCATCATCATGCGGTACTTGATGTCGTAGTTGATGATGAAGTCCAACTCCTCCTCCGTGAAGCCGTAGTGCGCCGCAAGCATCCGGTCAATTTCGTCGAGAATGGGTTTGGATTTGCGTGCGTCAATGGTTGTTTCATCACTGTTGATAATTTCGCCGCGTCTCGTTCTTTTGGTTTGATTGTTCGCATAATCACGTAGGAGTTTTGTTTCGAGATCTGAAAAAACGTTCATGTCTGCTTTCGCAAGATCAAAGACGGGTAATTCTAAAACTTCGCGTAAGACAACATCCATGCAATTTGAATTACTAATCCAATACCAATAAAAAAGCTGACTGTTCAGGAGTGCAAAGAGCGCCGGTCGAAGCTGCTCGTGAACATAGATGGGCTTGTAGTGCGATGAACGTTGCTCTAGCAGGGCCTTGCGCCAGTAGCGCCCCCCTGAGTGGTAGTAGATAGGGGTGCCATGCGCGGTGATAAAGTCTTTTACTTTTTTTCCATGTGCGTGCATCTTCTCAAGCAGCAGCACTTCTTGTGGAGAACCAAGCTTAGGGAGGGGGTTGGCATGAGTCGAAATGCCTGCCCAGGGGCAATAACTGAGCTTCTCAAAGAGCACGGGCCGATCACTATGCTTTCCACTAAACCAGCGGTAATATGTGGTGCAGTAAATCTTTGCTTGTGATCTGACATGCTGGAGCAATGTTATGGTTAAATTCATGTCAACACCGGCAAACAATTTTCCTGGCCTTACCGCATAGTGGCTGTGCCACTGGGTGTATCGTTGATACAGCTGTTGCAAAGCTTTCATGCCATCAGTTGAGACCGAGGCAATCGGTACAATCATGCCAAATCGGCCCTGCTTGGCAAGCAGGTTGAGTGCCCGTTCAATCACGAAGGCATAGAGATTGCCGCTCGCCTCGGTTTGGTAGCCGCTGACCTGATACTCCTGCTTGACCTTGCGGTAGGCTATGTAGGGCGGATTACCTACAATCACATCAAAGCCGCCCGCCTCGATGATCTCGGCGAAGGCGTTACACCAGTGGAATGGTTCGGGGGCTTGGTGCTTCAGTCCAAGCTCAGCGCTATGAATGGCACCCACCAGGGCATTACCGACTCGGATGTTGCCGTCAAGTTCGGGCAGCGGCGCAATCTGACCCGCATCGTCGCGGTCGGCCACCATGCGCAGCAAGAGGCGCAACTTGCAGATCTCCGTCGCCTCGGCCATCAGGTCAACTCCGTAGAGGTTGTGTACTACGATGCTCTTGGTGATGAAGTAGTCGCGGTTGGGGTGGGCGGCAGCGGCAGCGAGTATCTTGCGGAAGCGCATGGCTTCTTTGACGCCAAGGCGCGAGGGCGCAAAGGTTTTGTTCGCACGGAAAAGTTCTGGGTCGCGCCGCTTGGCTTCGACAAGCTCAGCCACCGCGTCGCTGGGTGAGCCTGTCGAAGCCAGCTCCTCCATACGCTCAAGCAGCGCCTCGTAGATCGGCTTGAGGATGCGCAGCGCCGCGAAGAGAAATGCGCCAGAGCCAACGGTTGGGTCGAGGATGCTGAGTGGCAGTGTGCCGCGTTCTGGATCGCCAGCGAGCGCGGCGTAGAGCGCGTAGAGCTTGGGGGCCTCAAGCTGGGGAATGAGGTCGCTAAGTAGCGCTTCCAGATCGAGGTTGGCCGTCACTGCGTCGTTGATCGTGGCCAGGTTGCCCGCCTGCGCCTCGGCAACAATGGTGGACACACGGGCGCGCCGCACCGCTAGTTCGCGCTCTGTCTCGGTGGGCAAGGGCGCTTCCTGGCGCATGGCCGGGTAGAGGTAGTGGGTCACCGTCTGGGCCAGGTTGAGCGGGGCCAGCGTCAAGCCCGCCTTGTCGCAGAGCGCCGGAATGATCGTATTGCGGCAGATGTAGTCCGTAATATCGTCGCGGGTGTAGTAGGCCCCCATCTGCTTCTGGTTGATATACTGCTCGAAGATGTAGCCTAGCACATCGGGGGTAATACCATTTACGATTGTAGATTGCAGATTGCAGATTGCCGAACATGGTGTCCCAATGGGTGTTAGCGTTCTTGATGATGCGGCATGTTCAAGGGTAATTGGTATAATCTCTTGCTCGCTCGTCCCCGGAAGCGCGTTGAGCTGCCAGCGCCAATCACTGAAGAAGGCGAACAACTGCGTAAACGCCTGGTCGGGAATATGCAGCGCCGCGCCGTAGCGCTCCTCAATGGGATGGGGCAAGAAGATGCCGCCATTGAGATAGGGGATCGTCCCAAGCTTCTGCTGGGTCGCCGTGCTACGCTGTTCCGGTTCAAGCGCAAAGCCCTCGAAGAAGAGGACGCAGAGAAACTCCCGATAGTAGCGGTCGGCACCAAGCTGAGTCTGGCACCAAGCCAAGCGCTCGCGCAGATAATCGCTCTGGTTGTTGAGCAAGCCCTTCGCCTGAACAAAACAGATAAACATCAGGCGATTGAGCAGCACCGAGGCATACCAACGCTGCTCGCTTGCGAGCGGGATACCCTGCAAACATGCCTGAAAGGTCTCGCGCTGGCGCGTAAACTCAGCGTAGAACTGCTTGGTAACCTGCTCCACTGTATCCAGTATCCAGTATCCAGTATCCAGTATCCAGTAGTGCTAACGTTGCAGGCATGTTTCGGCGCTACGCTGCATGCTTGCGGGGGCTTCGTCGAGAGCGAGACGCCCGCTGAAGAGGCTGGGTAGCCAGACGGCAAGGCCGTAGAGGGCGCAGTGGGTGGCTTGGGTGGGGGCCAGGCCGGGGGCGCTGGCGATCTGGGTTGCGGCAGCGCGAAGATAAGGGTCGGCGCTGAGATCAATACGTGCGAGGGCGCTCTCGCTGGCGGGAAGGTGGCCACTGGCTTGGGCTAGGCGGACTTGGGCGCTCGGCTCGGCGAGCATGGCGGCAAAGGCGAGGGCCTGTTGCTGCTCTGGGCCTGTGAGGGCGCTGGTGAGCATGAGGTAACTCCCGCCAAGCGGCGGGAGCGCCCGAAGCCCGGTGGCGGGTACCCGTGGCATGGGCGCAACGCCTAGTTCAAGCGTGTCGCTGATGGCAGCATACTGTCCCCAAGCCCAATCGCCGTCAATCGCAAAGGCGGCGTAGCCTTGGGCCAGCAGGCGCTGACCACGGGCATAGCCATCGCCATTCTGCGGGGCTGCCGCATAGAGCTCGCGCATCAGATTGAGCGTTGGAGTCATTGCAGGCGTATCGAGGGTGATGGTCTGGCCATCGGGGCTGGTGGGGGCACCACCAAAGGCATGGAGCCAAGGCAGAGTCCAGTAGGCTTCATTCCAACCCATCACTAGCCCAGCAACCATGGGGGTTGCGGCGGCGCGTGTCTGGACAATCAGTTGATCACTGGTGCTTGGCGCAGGGCCTTCGCTCAACTCGCGGTTGTAGAGCAGCACAAGGCTATTGTGGGCTACCGTGGGCAAGCCCCAGATCTGCTCATCCAGACGGGCAGCGGTGAGCAGGGCGGGAAAGGTATCGGTAGGCAAGAGTTCGGCAGGAAGTGGCTGCAACAGCCCATCGGCAAGCAGGCCAGCGAGGGTGGTCTGGTTGGCCCAGAGCAGATGGGGCAGCGGATCATCCACAAGTTGGGCGGTAGCTAGGCTGAGACGGAGACCATCGAGGGGGCGTGGTAGTACCTCTATCTTGGTACCGTGTGCTGCACTAAACTCATCAGCTAACTGGCTCAACTCATCCACCAATGGCGTTTCCGCCTCTACCCAGAGTTGCAGCGTTTGACCACGCAGCGGCGGAGTGGGCGTCGCCACCACCCCAGGTGGCAGGGTCGGCGCCGGGGTATTGGTAGGAATAGGATCAACCGGCGTCGGCACAGGCGGCGGCGGAGCGGGCGTCGCTACCGACGGAGCGGGATCGGGCGTGGGTGGCTGCGGCTCGCTGGCACAGGCGCTGAGCATCAGCAGCAAGATGATGCCCACCAGCACCAATCCGGTAGATCCGCCCCATCTACCAAATGGTAAAGCAGAACGCTGCAAAGTAAACCCTTCTCTGTGTATTGCGTAAGGGAAGCAGATGTTGTTGATTGCCCCGTTGCTTGTCCACCATGAGCGAAGGTTCGTAGGAAGGTTCCTATTTGCGCCGTAGGTAGTGCCGACGTTAGTCGGCTTCCCATCGCTGCCAAAGACCTCAGC
>NZ_NQWI01000314.1 GCF_002532535.1 Candidatus Viridilinea mediisalina | reverse complement strand
TGCGTTTTCCATGAATTTGTGGCGGAGATCACCAATCCATCACCACACAACGTAGGGGCGTAGCAGCGGCCCCCAAGAGAAGCATGCCCATGCCACGAACCAAAGGCCGCTGCTACGCCCTCCCGTCGGCATTACGCCCTCCCGATGTTGTAATGCCACGGTGCCATTGGGTGCGACGAGATACCATGCGTTTTCCATGAATTTGTGGTGGACAAATCGCCCATCGCACCGCAACGTATTCACGACGAAGATAAATCGCCCATCGCACCGCAACGTAGGGGCGTAGCAGCGGCCCCCAAGGGAACCATGCCCCCACCACGAACCAAAGGCCGCTGCTACGCCCTCCTAATGGAACCATGCCCGCCTCGCATGGCGATGGATTCTTGTTCTTCCCCGGAAAGGGCGTAGCAGCGGCCCGTACACTCCCTCCTTCTTGATGATTCCTGGGGCGGGCCGCTGCTACGCCCCTACATTCCCTTTCGACGGGATGCCATACGTTCTCCATGAATTTGTGGCGGAGATCGCCAATCCATCACACCACAACGTAGGGGCGTAGCAGCGGCCCATACATTCCCTCCTGCGCGGTGATTCTTGGGGCGGGCCGCTGCTACGCCCCTACATTCCCTTACGACGGGATGCCATGCGTTTTCCATGAATTTGTGGCGGAGATCACCAATCCATCACCACACAACGTAGGGGCGTAGC
>NZ_NQWI01000313.1 GCF_002532535.1 Candidatus Viridilinea mediisalina | reverse complement strand
CAATGCGCTTGGATGTCATACCAATTACCCTTGAACATGCCGCATTATCAAGAACGCGAACGCCCATTGGGATGCCATATTCGGTAATCTGCAATCTGCAATCGTAAATGGTATCACACCTATGACCCAAGCAAACCAAGCTCTCGTCGTTGCGTTACGCCGCCTCGTGGCTACGGAGGAGGCCGAGGCTGCGGTGTGCCAACAGTTGGGCTACAGCGAACGGGCGCCCCTCGCTGCGCGTTTGGCGTGCGGCTTGCCGCCCTTTACCCGCGAGGAGCTTGAGGGTATTTGTGCGGCACTGCAACTCGATGCAGCGACGCGCAACGAACTGCTGCGGTTGCGCGGCGATCTGCTGCTGGTGCAGCCCGATCAGCCTAGCAGTGTAGATCTGAAAGAACTCTTCCCCGAACAGCCACTCGAGACATCACCGCTGCACAACATCTGTAGCTCGCTCGACGTACCCCCCTTCAGCCGCAGCGAAGCGCGCGAATTCCTCGCCAGTCGCCTTACGGGCACAGGAGTTGCATTTAGCGAAGACGAGATCGCCGACTTACTCGAAAACAGTGGACGCCACCCGGCGCGCTTGCAGCAGGCGGCAGCGGCGTTGTATGCAAGTAGATATTGACAGCTCACCCGAAGCCGTGTAAAATAGAACATATGAGTACCTACAATACCCAAGACGATCCGTTGGCGCTCGCAAGCAACGAC
>NZ_NQWI01000189.1 GCF_002532535.1 Candidatus Viridilinea mediisalina | reverse complement strand
ACCAATTACCCTTGAACATGCCGCATTATCAAGAACGCGAAAGCCCATTGGGACGCCATGTTCGGCAATCTACAATCTACAATCTACAATCTACAATCTACAATCTGAAACGGCAATTCCATGCACATCCGTAGCCATATCATCATCTCCGCCATTGTTGGCTTCGCCCTCTACCCACGCCAACCCAAACAGATGCTCATCGTGACTGCTGCTGGCACATTGGTTGACCTTGATCACCTTGTACTCTATGCCCTCCGCAGCGGCGATTGGAGCATCGTAGGTGCACTGCGCTACGACCGCTACCGGCATGGCTATGTGCATCAGGGCGACAATCGCCCCCGCTATGGTAGCCTACGTTCATGGCTGCATCAGCCAATGGTGACCCTACCGCTCCTCTGGAGCATCACCCGCCAATGGCCGCAACTACGTCCCCTGGCCTATGGCATCAGCCTGCATCTGTTGCTCGATCATCTTCACACCCTGATCTACATCTTGCTTGTGCTGCCGAAGAGCGCTTATGGTACACTGAAGCGTAGATGATGAACTATGCATCAGGAGGCGACACATGGATGATGAATTTGCACCTCTGGAGCCTCACGATGAGACTCCGAGCGACGAACTGGAGCGCCTCGCCCGCGAAACGCTTGAGGCTCAAGCTGGTAGCACCGATACCATCGGCTCGCGGCGGCGTTGCCAACGGGTGATGGATCTTGAAACCGCTGGCGCAGTCCAAGATGCACGCGATAATTTCCATGCTGCATGGGTACTCATTTGTGGCGATACCCAGGGCCACTACCAACTGGCCCGCCGCTTTGCTCGCCGCGCCACTGAACTGGGTGAGAGCCGCGCTTGGACACTGCGTGCTATGGCATGGGATCGCTGGTTGGTCGCGAGTGGTAAACCCCAACGCTTTGGCACGCAGATTATCAAACAGCATGGCCGCTGGTCACTTGGCCCGGTAGAACCCTCCGTCAGCGACATTGAACGCGCCCTCTTTGCTGTTCCGCCGCTCTATGTACAGCAACAACGCGCTGAACAACTCCAACGTCAAGAGAGCGGCTTGGGATTGTAATTTTAGAAGCTGTCTGAAAAGCTAGTGGGTACGCGCTGGAGTGCCGGCTGGAGCCGGCTGGAGCCGGCACTCCAACGCCAGTTCATAGGCTTTTCAGACAGACTCTTACGAATTTCGATTACTTCCTATTTCCTACTTTCCTATGATCTACACCGATCCTCAGGCTGCCGCGCCCGCATTTCAGGCCCAACTTGACCAAGTTGAGCGCGTGCTGCTGTTTACTCACATCAATCCTGATGGCGATGCCGTCGGTTCGCTCTTGGGCGCGGCCCATGTCTTGCGTGCCTTGGGCAAAGAACCTATCTGCATGCTCGCTTCATCCGCCCCTAGCTTCTGTCAGGCTTTGCCCGGCGCGTCATGGTTGAGTGTCTACCAACAGGGTAGTTCTCTCCCTGCTGCTGACATGATTTGGCTGCTTGATGTCGCCAACACCGCACGCGTCGGCGCTGCTGCCGAAGAACACCGTGCTGCATTTGAGGCATGCCCCTTGGTGATTGTTGATCACCATGTCACCAATGACGGGGTCGGGCAATTAAACCTGATCGATCCCACAGCCGCCTCCAATGCCGATCTGCTCTTCCGCCTCTTCCAAGCCATGCAGGTGCCGGTGAGTGCTGAGGCGGCCACATGCCTCTACCTCGGCATGCTCACCGATACGCAAAGCTTCCAGACGAGTAGCACCTCGGCACAAACCCTCCACACCGCTGCTGATCTGATTAGCGCCGGGGCCGACCGCGCCGCAGTTGTGTCGGCAGTCTATTTTAATGTGCCCCTGAGTACCGAACGCCTTACCGCCCGCGTCCTCAGTGATCTGCAACAGGAAGACGGGCTGATCTGGGCCCATTTGACCCAAGCGCAACTCGCGGCCTGCAACGCGGGCGAGGATGCCTCCGATGATACCGTAGGCCGCATGCAGCGCGTCGCCGGGATGCGAGTCTGTGCGCTCTTCAAGGAACGCCCCGACGGCACCGTGAAGTTGAGCCTACGCTCTGTCTCTGGCATCAATGTCGCCGCCGTTGCCCAAACCTGGGGGGGCGGTGGCCATGCCCAAGCCGCTGGGGCTACCCTCGCCATGGATCCCCCTACCGCTGAGGCCACTGTCCTGCCTATCTTGCGGCAGCTTTTGCGTTAAGGGGTGGTTTTGGAAAATATGGGAGATCGCTTTACAATCTTGCAAGGATGCGTGAGGCGAGGACGCGAGGACTTCGCATCCTCGCGTCTTCGCGTCTTCGCAAACTGT
Organism: Candidatus Viridilinea mediisalina; assembly: GCF_002532535.1. GTDB lineage: Bacteria > Chloroflexota > Chloroflexia > Chloroflexales > Chloroflexaceae > Viridilinea > Viridilinea mediisalina. The sequence goes on along the minus strand of NZ_NQWI01000189.1, from coordinate 3,875 downwards.
AAAGCCACCACGAACCATCCCGAAGAGACAGAGGTGTATCATGGCTACCATCCTGCTGGTTGAGGACGAACTTACCCTAGCCGAAACGCTACGCTATAACCTTGAACGTGAAGGCTATAGTGTCCTTATGGCCAACGATGGCGTTCAAGGTCTTGAGTTGGCCCGCCGCAACCAGCCTGATCTCATTGTGCTTGATATTATGCTGCCCCGCCTTGATGGCTTCTCCGTCTGTCGCATTCTGCGCCAAGAGAGCGATGTGCCTGTGATTATGCTTACCGCACGCCAAGATGAGGTTGACCGGATCGCTGGCCTAGAGTTGGGTGCCGATGATTACATTAGCAAACCCTTTAGCCTTGGTGAGTTCCTTGCCCGTGTGCGTGCCATTATGCGCCGGACTGAACGCCAACCCCGTAGCGGGCGCGAAGTCCTTGAAGCCGGCGCCCTCAAAGTGGATGCCAGTAGTCGCCGTGCGTGGCGTGAAGGTGCTGAGTTGACCTTGCCCCAAAAGGAGTTTGATCTGCTCACTTGCCTCATTCGCAACCGGGGTATTGCCCTCTCACGCGATCTGCTGCTCGAACGAGTCTGGGGCCTCGATTTCATTGGCGATAGCCGCACCGTTGATGTCCATATCCGCTGGCTCCGCGAGAAGATAGAACCCGACCCCAGCCGCCCCCGTTATATCCAGACGGTTCGTGGCGTTGGCTATCGCTTTGAAGCCCCCGAACATGACACTTCTTGAACTCACCCTCTCCATTGCGCTCGCTCTAAGTCTCAGCGTGGCTGTCTGGCTCTGGCGACGTGGTCAACGTCTTTCCGCTATGCCCCCTCTGTTGCCCATCGTGCCTCAATCTTGTGCAGAGCCTGAAGTTCAATCCTTCGCTATGGATGCTGATCTCGCTGCCCTCGACCAGCCCCTCTTCCAAGCCGCTGCTGCAACCCTTGATGCTGGCATGGTTGTAGTGGATGCCCAGCATGTTGTGCGCTTCCTCAATCCTGAAGCCGAAACACTGCTCGATCTCTCCGCCACGATGCGCGGCCAGAGCCTCATTGCCGTGCTGCGCGACCACCAAGTTGATGCGCTGGTCGCTGAGGTGCTGCGTGACGGCGAGTCGCGTGAGTTGGCCCTGCAACCGATCCGTAGCGGGCGTACCCTGCGCTTGCGCTGTACCCCCCTACGCATCGCGGAACGCATCGTTGCGGTACTGCTCATCATCCGTGATTTTACCCAGATCAGCATGCTCGAACGGGCACGCCGCGATCTCGTCGCCAATGTCTCCCATGAGCTACGCACGCCCCTCGCTTCGCTCAAGCTGCTCATCGAGACCGTTCAATCCGCGCCGCCCCCCGATGTTGCCCAGCGCATGCTTGGCCAAATGGCTCATGAGATTGACGCAGTCACCCAGTTGGTTGATGAATTGCATGAACTCTCCCAGATCGAGTCTGGACGGGTGACCCTCAAGTTAGCGCCGCTACCTATTCAGCCCGTCATTGAACGCGCCCTCGAACGCATCAAGCCGCAGGCTGATCGTAAGGCCATTACGGTAACCGCCGAAGTTTTACCCGATCTCGCCCCGGTGCTGATGGACCCCGACCGCATTGGCCAGGTGTTGCTCAATCTACTGCACAACGCCATTAAGTTTACCGCTACGGGTGGTCAGGTTACCGTGTGTGCTACGTGCAGCACTGATAGTAGCATAGGGCCGTGGCTTCAGGTCAGTGTTAGCGATACCGGGATTGGCATTCCCGCCAAAGACCTACCGCGCATCTTTGAACGTTTCTACAAAGTTGATCGCTCACGTACACGCCATGCCGGCGGCACCGGTCTCGGCCTCGCCATTGCCAAACACCTGATCGAAGGCCACGGTGGCCGCCTCTGGGCCGATAGCACCGAAGGTCACGGCAGTACTTTTAAATTCACCCTGCCTTTGGCATGAGTAGTCTGGGAAATAATCAGTATGACCCTCACAAGCCATTCGGCACTCAGCGTAGGCGCGGGCGGCAGTAGCGGCACGCTAGCCGACAAGAGCATTGTGCGCGATGGTTGGGGCCGTCCGCTCATCCCTGGCTCACAGCTTAAGGGGAGTTGCGCTGGGCCGCCGAGGAGGGCTTCGCCCACGTCGCCACCCTTGACGAAATCCAGGCCAATAAAGCCAACTTAGTAAGGCGCAGCTAACTGACCAAGCTCACGTACAGCGTCAGAGATGGGAGTATCTTCGTAAGGCAAAATCTCTTTTATCTCGACATCCTCGATCTCAAGCGTTTCCACATCACAACGGGCCGAGCCTTCAATGCCAACATTTGCGTATAACCGACCGGCAAGCTGCTTGACTTGCTCTTGCGATCCTTTGCAGATAACTATTTGTCCTTCTAATGTCTCAATATGTACATTTGGATTTTTACCTCCTGCGTTCACAACTCGTCCATATATAGTTGTTTGCATATAAAGACGAGGAGGGGCAGGTATAACGAGATCGGCTTCGACAGTAGCAAGCACAACTTCACTACCGCTTACTCGAAACTCGGCAACACAGTGCCTCTTGCGCGTAAAAGTTGCAATTTTTCGTAGTGCATCACGTGCTTCAAAGGGCAACATCTCGAATAATTTGTGATTGACAATGTCGGCAATACGATGAAACTCAGGAATCACAACCTGAGGGATGGAAGGCACGAACATCAAGTCCAGACTCTTATCTTCAACCTGAGTCAGACCAAGAATGATATCTTCTTTGGTAAGCTTTGAATGTTCCCTAAGAACAGTAGCAACGATGAGTGTTTCTGCCGCTTTTAAAATATCGGCAAGCTCCCCAGCAGGAACGTGACGAGGTGCTATGGCTCCGCCGGTAAAACGGAGTTGCAACAATTCATCCTGAGCTTGGCTAGTCATAGTTGACCTCCCCTACCTTACGCAATTGTGAGCAGGGGTGTTACAGTGCATATGTTCGCAACACAGTATCACTCCTTGAGTATACTGTTCTGTTACCCACTAGGTCAAGCCCTTTCCAGAAACCAAAACGAAAGATCTGTGAGTTCTACAGGTTCTTAACTGGTCGTAGGCACCCCTCTATGATACAATACCATTAACGCAATGGGTTAATGGTATTGTAAAGCCGTGGACATTCTCTTCCTCAACGGACAAATGTTACGGCAGTGCGTGTCATACGAGTGGGGGATTATCATGGTTAAACCAATCGTTAATCAGTATCAACCCGATCTTGTTTCACCACCGGGTGAAACACTTGAAGAGTTGCTTGAAGAGCGTGGCATGGCTCAAGCCGAAGAGACCCTCCGGAACTGCAACGATTTGAAACAGCGATTCACCTGGGTGTCCTCTGACGAAGTGGGTGTATCTGTGGTCTGAGCCTGGTCGCGGAACGATAGGTTCGATCTAGTCACGCAAATTCTAAGAGACTGTCTGAAAAATCCATGAACTGGTGATTGGAGTGCCGGCTTCAGCCGGCTAAAGCCGGCACTCCAACGCGTGCCCACTAGCTTTTCAGACAGCTTCTAAGCGAGCAGCCAGAGCCCAGTCGTGCAGGTCGGCTCCTGAAGGTCATAGCTTTCATGGCAACCACGACAACCACCAGCGGCAAGTCCGCACACGAGACCCTCCCCCCGGCTGGCGCATGGTGCGCTTTGGTGATTGGGCAATGAGCTTATTCCCGAACTGCATTTTATGCCGATGAAGTGATCTATATCTTTGAAGCTCAACCGATGCTGTTACGTATTCCGCTGTAAGTAAAAAACGGCTCTCTAGGATTTTCCGGGCTAAAACGTTTGTGCTTCAGTAGACATGGCTTCCTGATGCGCTAAAACAGAGGCGGTTTTCACAGTTTCGGCTGAAAACCGGATAAAAGCCCGGGAAATCCAAGAGAGCC
>NZ_NQWI01000188.1 GCF_002532535.1 Candidatus Viridilinea mediisalina | reverse complement strand
AGATTGCAGATTGCAGATTGCAGATTGCAGATTGCAGATTGCAGATTGCAGATTGCAGATTGCAGATTGCAGATTGTGGTATCACCCAATCAGAATTTGCTCCTCCGGGTACTGGATGAGATCATGGCGTGTACGTGGTTGGGCAATGATCACAATGATGGTTAGGGCACCAAGGCGACCCCAGAACATCATAAAACAGATCAAGATTTGGCCAAATAGATTGAGTTGACTCGTCATGCCCATGGAGAGGCCACAGGTGGCAAAGGCGGAGACCACCTCGAAGACTACGATGTCAATCGGGGCATCGTGGGTCATGAGGATGAGCCAGACGCTGAAGGTGATCACAAAGAGGCTAATGGTGAGTACGGCAGCCGCTTTACGCATCGTACCGAGCGCAAGGGTGCGCCGCCCAAACTGGGCTTGGTGGTGACCACGCGCATAGCTCCAGAGCGAGATACTCAGGGCCGCAATGGTGCCCGTTGTGACCCCGCCGCCCATGGAAGCAGGTGAGCCGCCAACAAACATGAGGGCGGTCAGCATGACTTGGCTGGCTTCACTGATCATGTCGGTATCGGCAATGCCATCGAAGCCGCCCGAACGGGCCGAGATGGATTGAAAAATACTGATGAGAACTAAACGACTCAGCGGTTCTTCAGCCAAACTCGCGCCAGGGCGTCTCTCAGCCAACCCAATGTTGAAGGCCCCAAAGAGCAGCAAGAAGATGGCCACGCGCAGAGTGATGCGGGTGTGCAACGAAAAACGCCGTGAGCGCCAAAAGACAAAGAGATCGCCCAGCACCGGAATGCCCAGGCTACCCATGAAGATCAGCGCCCCAAAGACCATCAGGCTCAACGGATCACGCGGAATGCCCTCCGGGTAGCCGGGGGTGCCGCCAAAAAGGTTAAAGCCCGCGTTGCAAAAGGCCGAGATGGCATGGAACAGGGCGTAGAAGGCGGCTTCACTATCACTTAGTCGCGGATCGTTACGCCAATGGAGGTAGAGGATGGCGGTAGCAATCGTCTCAATCACAATCACCGTCACCAACACACGCATGGCGAGACGCACAATTGCGGCGGGTGCCAACAGCCCCAGCGAGTCGCTCAAAGCCAAACGATCCATCAGGCTGATGCGTCGCCCCAACAGCAGCATCACCAGCACCGCCCCGACCATAAAGCCAATCCCGCCCAACTGGATCAGCAGCAACAGGACAAATTGACCAAAGCGTGACAGATCCTCCCCAGGCTCAATAATGGTCAAGCCGGTGACACTCAGCGCCGAGGTTGCGGTAAAGAGCGCCTGGTTCCACGTAAGCGGCTGCGTGCCCCCCGAAATGGGCAGCATGAGCGCCACCGTGCCCAAGGAGACCAGCAGCACCAGACCAAGCATCAGGCGCACGGGTACAGGTAGCGGTCGTGTTTTTCCCCCGGGCAGTTGACGACGTGAAAAGATGTTACGCATTACACTTGGCTACAGAAGCTACTAATGGATGGATCAGTACCAATAATCACAATCATATCACCACGCGCAAAGAGCAGATCAGCCGCAGGGGTGACAATCATCTGGTTATCGCGGCGAATGGCAAGAACATTGATATTGAAGCGTCTGCGTAAACTACTCATCATCAATGATTGACCAATCAGCCACTCAGGCACATGCACCTCAGCAACGCTAAAGCCAGCCCCAAGCTCCAGGTGATCGAGTACCTGTGGTTCAGCCAGGCGCCAGGCGAGACGCGCCCCGGCCTCATGTTCAGGTAGCACCACCTCATCAGCCCCAACCCGCAGCAGTATTTGTTGCTGACGCTCGCTTACCGCCTTACAGACCACCCGGCGCGCTCCCAGGTTCTTCAGAGTAACCGTGGTCATCAAATTGTTCTCAAAATGGGTTCCAATGGACACGACCACGGTATCGAACGAGAGAATATCCACCGCGAGGAGTGCGTCCTCATTGGTTGAATCGAGCGCCACAATTTGGGTAATACGGTCGGCAAGATTTTGCACAATCTCAGGGCTGCGGTCAATGCCTAGCACACTATAGCCCCGTTCGATCAGATTGAGCGCCACAGCGCTGCCAAAACGGCCCAAGCCGATGACGGCGAACTCATGGCCAGCAGGACGTTTCATGGTGTAGTCTCCGGTCTAATACCATTTCAGATTGTAGATTGTAGATTGCAGATTGCAGATTGCCGAACATGGCGTTCCAATGGGCGTTCGCGTTCTTGGTAATGCGGCATGTTCAAGGGTTATTGATCTAAGTCAGCCAATCAGAATCTGCTCCTCTGGGTAGTGTAGCACATCAGGGCGGCTACTAGAACGGGCAATAGCAACAATGATCGTGAGTGCTCCTAGACGCCCCCAGAACATAACGAAGCAGATCACCATCTGGCCAAAGAGATTCAGTTCGCTCGTCATGCCCATCGTTAGGCCACAGGTAGCAAAGGCCGAAACCACCTCGAAGGTGACGAGATCAAACGGAGCGTCATGGGTCATAAGGATGAGCCAAATGGCCAGACAAACCACAAAGAGGCTGATGGTCAATACGGCAGCAGCTTTACGCATGGTACCAACCGCCAACGTGCGCCCGCCAAACTGAGCCTGTTGTTGCCCACGGGCAAAGCTCCAGAGCGAAATGGTGAGTGCTGCAAACGTGCCGGTCGTAATTCCGCCACCCATTGAAGCGGGCGCACAACCAATGAACATCAGGATGATCAATACCAGCATGGTTGCTGGGCTCAGTGCGGTGAAATCGGCAATACCCGCAAACCCGGCAGTACGCGCCGAGATGGACTGGAAGAGGCTGATCAGTGCAAGACGTGGTAGCGGCTCTGCATCTAGCGTCGCCCCCTGACGGCTTTCGGCCAACGCAATATTGATGGCCCCAAAGAGCAATAGGAAGATTACGACCCGCATGGTGATGCGCGTATGCAAGGAGAAGTGGCGAATGCGCCAAAAGGTAAACAATTCGGCTAAAACAGGAATACCAAGCCCGCCTAGAAAGATCAGGCTGCCCAAGATGATCAAGCTCAGGTTGTCGCGGGGAATACCATCAGGATAGCCTGGCGTACCGCTGAAGAGATCAAAGCCCGCATTGCAAAAAGCTGAAACAGCGTGAAATATGGCATAGAAGGCGGCCTGCCCCTCTGTAAGCCGTGGATCGTTGCGCCAATGCAGAAAGAGCAACAACGCCCCTAGCCCCTCAAGCAGGAGTACAATCAGCAACACCCGCATCGTTAGGCGCACAATCGCCGCAGGCGCAAGCAAACCCAACGAATCGCTCAGTGCTAAACGGTCGGTGAGGCGTATGCGCCGTCCTAAGAGGCGCAAGACCACCACCGCAACCACCATAAAGCCAACGCCACCCATCTGTATCAGCAAGAGTAGCGCAAGCTGACCATAGATTGACAGATCGGAACCGGGCGTAATAATTGACAGCCCCGTTACGGTGAGTGCTGAAGTTGCGGTAAAGAGCGCCTCATTCCAACTCAGCGGATGCTCGCGCCCCTCAAAGGGTAAGATGAGCGCAAATGTACCCAAAACCACCAACACAACCAACCCCAGCACCAAACGTAGTGCTGGGGTCGCGGGGCGCTGGCGCTGCCATGGAGTTGTCTGGGCAGCTTTAGATTGTTGAGCAGCCATTATTTGGGCAGTATTATACCCCTTTTTGCTTCCCCTGTGGCGGCAAAGCCGCCACAGGGGAAGGAGAAAAACGAGGTTACTCGTGCGCTTATGCTACAATAGCCACGCTATGGAAAAAGACGCTCTGACTCTGATTGATACCCACGCCCATTTGCATATGGGCCAGTTTAACCCGGATCGCGCTGCGGTGATTGCCCGTGCTGTTGCCGCCGGAGTTGGCCGCATCATCGAGATTGGCTATGATCTGCCCTCTTCGCATGCCGCCATTGCTCTTGCCGAAGCCCACCCGCAGGTCTTTGCGGTAGTTGGGGTACAAGCCAATCACCTCGCCGATCTGCCCGATGATTGGCTGGAACAAGTGCGGGCTCTGGCCGCGCACCCTCGCGTAGTGGCGATTGGCGAGATTGGCCTCGATTTCTATTGGAAAAAAGCGCCCCTTGAGGCGCAGGAACGGGTCTTTCGGGCTCAATTGGCCTTGGCGCGCGAACTGGGCATGCCGGTGGTGATTCATAGCCGTGAGGCCCATGCCGACACGCTGCGGATTCTCGACGCTGCGGCACGTGGCCAGCCCGGAGTGATGCACTCGTTCATTGGCGATTGGGTTTTCGCCCAAGGCTGCCTCGATGTAGGTTTTCTGCTCTCGTTCTCCGGCCCGCTCACCTTTAGCAAGCTCAACGAATTGCACGAGGTCGCACAGCGCGTCCCAGGTGATATGTTTCTCGCCGAAACCGATAGCCCCTACCTCACGCCCCATCCCCACCGTGGGCGTCGCAACGAACCGGCCTATGTAGCCTATCTGGTGCAGCGCATTGCGGAACTCCGTGGCGAGCCAATTGAGCAGGTTGCAGCCCAGATCTGGGCTAATGCAGCGCGTCTCTTTCCAAAGCTGGGGGCTATGCCCGATGCGCAGTAATACCCATGTACGATTGTAGATTGTAGATTGTAGATTGTAGATTGTAGCAACCGATAGGGCTTTGGGATGCCCAGGATGGCCCTCACCCCCTACCCCTAATCTGCAATCTACAATCTGCAATCTGCAAGACGCGACGCTTGGCTTCGACAGGCTCAGCCAGCGTCTGGGACGCCATGTTCGGCAATCTGCAATCTACAATCTGCAATCTCCTACCCCTCCAGCAACAAGACCTCCGGATCCTCCAGCAACTCCTTGATGCGTACCAGGAAACGTACCGCCGTGCTGCCATCAATGAGGCGATGGTCGTAGCTGAGGGCGAGGTACATCATGGGGCGCACCACGATCTGGCCGTCTACGACGACGGGACGTTCTTCGATCTTGTGCATGCCCAGGATGCCTACTTGGGGCGCGTTGAGGATGGGTGTGGACATGAGCGAGCCGTAGACGCCGCCGTTGGTGATGGTGAAGGTGCCGCCCTGCAACTCGGTGAGGCTGAGGGTGCCTTCGCGTGCTTTCATGGCTAGGGCGCTTATCTCGCGTTCGAGTTGGGCAAAACTCTTCTGGTCGGCGTCGCGCACAACTGGCACCACGAGGCCCTCTTCAACCCCTACGGCTACACCGATGTCGTAGTAGTATTTGAGGATGACCTCATCGCCCTGAATTTCGCCATTGACACTTGGGAAGGCGCGGAGTGCCCCAACTACCGCTTTGGTGAAGAAGGACATAAAGCCCAACCCGACCCCATGGCGCTCTTTGAAGCTGTCTTTGCGGCGACGGCGCAACTCCATGACGGCGCTCATATCCACTTCGTTGAAGGTGGTGAGCATGGCGGCGTTCTGTTGAGCCTCGACCAGCCGACGGGCAATGGTCTGGCGGCGGCGACTGAGGCGCTGGCGCTCTTCGCGCCGCCCGCTGGCTACGGGTGCCGGGGTTGCTGTGGGCGCAGGGGCGGGGCGCGGGGGCGCAGGGGCGGGCACTGCCACCGGCTGGGGTTCAGCGGGCAACGGAGCAACCGTCGTCGTTGCGGCGGGGGCCGGTTGCACTTGGCGCAATACATCGTCTTTGGTGATGCGCCCGTCTGGGCCACTCCCACTCAGCCCTTGCAGGGCCACCCCATGCTCACGCGCAACCTTTTGGGCAGTGGGGGTCGCATGGGTCGCAGCACCATTGCCCTCCTTAGCACTAGGTGGGGGCATCGCTGCGGGGGTAGCTTTGGCGGGTTCACTAGGCGCAGGGGCGCTACCGGGCACAATTGTACCCAAGAGATCGCCAATGCCAACGACCTCCCCCTCTGCGCGGGTCAAGGCCCCCATCACCCCGCCATGATCGGCGGCCACCTCCAAATTTACCTTATCGGTCTCCAACTCCACGACAGGCTCACCGGCAGCAACCGCTTCGCCTTCTTGTTTCAACCAACGGGCAATGGTCGCCTCGACGATTGATTCGCCCAGGGCGGGGACTTTGATCTCGTAGGCCATGGTCAAGACTCCGTGTTGTAAGATTATCTAGAGCGTTTGTAGAGATGCAGAGGTTTTTACTACAGAGGCACAGAGAACACAGAGAAGAGAGGTATGTATAGTAAGACCATCACCGTAGGAGGCTGTCTGAAAAGTCTATGAACTGACGTTGGAGTGCCGGCTTCAGCCGGCTAAAGCCGGCACTCCAACGCGTGC
>NZ_NQWI01000187.1 GCF_002532535.1 Candidatus Viridilinea mediisalina | reverse complement strand
GCTGGCTCGGTGGTTGAGCCTGCCGAAACCAGCCTGTCGAAGCCAAGCGGCGCGGCCCAGGACTTTTTCGTGCTAACACAAAATTCTTCGGGGGAGGCTTCGCCTCCCCCGACCGCCCCCAAGAACAAGACCTCACACGACACCGTGTTCGCTCGTTGCTGGTTCAAGCGGGAGCGTCTCAGGTTCACCGAAGCGCACCTCAAGCACACCGTTGCGGAAGACCGCACGCCGCGCTGGGCGCTCGGCCAGGGCCATGGGCAGGATCATGTCGCGGCGGAAGTTGCCAATTTCAATGAAGAGCTCATCGCCACGCTTGGTCATCGAAACTTTAGCAATCTCGACATGGGGCAGCGGCAAGCGCATAATATACTCCTCGCCATCCTTGACGATCTCTTGGGTTTTGCCGTGAAACTGTACCTTCACCGGATCGACATCGCCAAAGAGTTTGCGCCCAACCATGCCCAAATCCTCCAAGCCGGCCAGATCACGGGCGTAGTGCGGCCCTTCCCAGATGGGTAGCGGTTGGAAGAGATCATAGGCCATCTGGCGGTAGCCCTGCTGGATGCGGGCCAATTCGCGCATAAACTCGCCCTCAGCCTGCTCGATGGGCAAAACGCGGTTAATCACCACCCCATCCACGGGGTAGCCGAAGAGCGCAAGGTAGGTTGCTGCCCGCTGCGCCTCCTTGATTACCATACGCTCAGGATTGATCACCAAGCGATAGGAGCTAATCTCCGGGTTGGTCAAGTTATCGCGCAACGCCTCCACCCCCTTGGTCAGCCGGTCGAGCGTAGCGAAGATGTCGGTTGCTGGCACCAATTGCTTCACGAGTGGGCGGGCCGCCTTGAGTGTCTGTGGCTCCCAATCCATCACCCGCGTCGCATACCAAGAAAAGGACTCCGGCATCGTTAGCAGGCGCACCGTCTCGCCCGTCGGCGCAGCATCAACCACCACAACATCAAAGGTGCCATGCTTGGCCTGGCGGCGAATATGGAGCAGACTGACCACCTCTTCCATGCCTGGAATGATCGCCAACTCCTCAGCAGCCACATCGTCTACCCCCTTGCGGCGCAGCAGATTGGCAAGATAGCCCCGCAATTCGCCCCAATGGTCGCGCACCTCATCAAGGACGTTAATCTCCTGCCCCCACAAACGCTCAGTCAATTGGGTTGGTTTCGAGCCAAGGGGGGCATCGAGCGCATCAGCCAAACTATGCGCCACGTCGGTACTCACCACCAACGTCCGGTAGCCAAGTTCAGCCGCCCGCACCGCAGTCGCTGCGGCGGTGGTTGTCTTGCCCACGCCGCCTTTGCCAAGATAAAGGATGAGCCGCATGAAAACCTTGCCTTCCCAGTCGATCGCCCGCACCGGCAGGCGGAAATGTATCTGTAAGCCTAAGCCTAAAGCGCTCGTTTCGCCTTCCGGCGATCTACGTTACAATGCGGTGGTACGCCAGTCACACACCGCTACCACGGCAGATAAGACCAATCACCCTTGAACATAAGAATGCTAACGCCCGTTGGGACGCCATGTTCGGCAATCTGCAATCTGCAATCTGCAATCTGCAATCGTAAATGGTAATAAGACGCTCTACGCATTGTACGTGTTGCATAAGAGCGCGTCAACTTGCGCTGATCAATAGTACAACAAGGAGTACCGCAATGTCCGCTTCCCTCCCCACAGGTCTGATCACGGCCCTGCAAAGCGCCCGCAACGTCGCCGTACTTACCGGCGCGGGGGTTTCGGCTGAGAGCGGGATTCCCACCTTTCGTGATGCCCAAAGCGGCCTCTGGGCCAAGTATAGCCCCGAAGAGTTGGCCTCACCCGCAGCCTTCCGCCGTAATCCGCGCCTTGTCTGGGAGTGGTACGCCATGCGGCGTGCGGCGGTCTTGGCAGCCCAACCCAACCCCGGCCATGTCGCCCTGGCCCAACTTGAGCAACTTGTGCCACATTTTACCCTGATCACCCAGAATGTGGACGGGCTCCATGCCCGCGCCGGGAGCCGTGCTCTGATTGAACTGCACGGCAATATTACCAAAGTGCGCTGTTCGGTCGAAGGGACGTTTTGCTCCACCTGGGCAGAAGGTGAGGAACTGCCCCCACCCTGCCCTACCTGTGGTGCGCCCCTGCGCCCTCATGTGGTCTGGTTTGGTGAACAACTCCCGCTCGATGCGCTCCAACAAGCCTGGATAGCCGCCGAGGAGTGTGAGGTCTTCCTCTCCATTGGCACCTCCGGCTTGGTCGAACCCGCCGCCTCGCTGCCCCGAGTCGCCTATAGCCATGGCGCAACTGTGGCGGTACTCAACCTCGATGTGAACACCCGCAGCGAAGCGCGGCTCTTCTATCTCCATGGCCGTTCGGGCGAGGTGTTGCCTCAATTGGTTGAGCGTCTTATGGAGGAGCAGCAGTGAAAAATTTCCTGATCATTGATCGCTTTAGCGATCCAATTGAACGCCAACAAGCACCAGTTTTAATATACATCTTCGCTGCCATTAGCATTGGGGCATTGCTGGCGTTTTTGCTCTTCTTTGCGGTGTTGGGTTTGTCTGTGGCGGGGTTGCTGCTCATGGGTGCTGCCGCACTGGTGAGCATCACCAGTGCGGCGAGTGTCTGGGTGCTGCGTGGAGGCCATTTTACTGCCGCAACTCTGCTCTCCGCTCTGGGCCTCTTGGCGGGGGTGAGTATCCCGATTGTGGGTTTTGGCTATCCGGCGGCTACCTCGTTCATTGTAGTACTCGTGTTGCCGGTACTCTTCATTGGCTTGGCTACCAACCGCCGACTGTTGCTCATGACCGCTGGCGCCAGTACCCTGATTGCGAGCATCGCTTGGGCAATCACGCCCCTGATGGCTGAGACTAGAGCACGCATTGCGCCAACCCATGATCTCACGGCGATCTCGGTCGGGCTCTTTTTGATTGTCCTCGCAGTCGTTGTGGCAATTATTATGCTCTTTGGCTCCGAGTTGCGTCAGGCTTTGATCGCGGCTTTAGCCCGTGAGCAAGAGCTAGAGCAACTCCGTGCTGGTCTGGAGGCCACGGTCGCTACCCGAACCGCCGATCTGCAACAAGCCCTCGGGACGGTCGAGCGGCGTGAGCAGCAGCTTCAGCAGACTATTCAAGAACTTCAGTCGAGCCAGGAGACCATCCGTGAATTGAGTGCTCCCGTGATTCCGGTGCTGCCCGGTGTTTTGGTTGCGCCATTGATTGGTACAATGGATAGTAGCCGAGCCTTGGCCTTTACCAATAATGTGCTGCGAGTGGCGGAACAACAGCACGCCCGTTATGTTATCTTTGATATTACTGGGGTTCCGGTGGTTGATAGCCGCGTGGCCCAGATTTTGCTTCAGACGGCGCGTGCGTTACAATTGCTCGGAACTCACGTTGTTGTTGTAGGGGTGCGGCCCGAGGTGGCGCAAACCTTGGTTGGATTGGGGATTGATCTTGCACAGTTGCAGACCTTTGCCGATTTGCAGCAGGCCATTACGAGGATTGTTGATCGATCCTAGCTAGGTTATGGCTGATCTCATTGATGCACTCTATACCTTGGCGCGTCAGCGTGGGCGCAACGAGAACCCTTTACTCGCGTTGCGTAGCTTTGTGGGGCGTGTGGGGGCGCGGATTAGCCATTTGCCGATCCATCCCGCGTTGGCCCAGGCATGGCCTGGGGCTACCGGCGAGCCCTTCCATCAGCATCAAGCCCTTGCGCTGGCCGCGCTGCGCCGTGAAGAGGCCGTTGCCCTGTTGGGCGGTGTCTCGGCACGCCGCAGTATGCATCTGCTGCTGACTGAGACGCTGCACGCGACCCGCAACACCCGGGTGTTGCTCGTTGCCCCTGATGAGTTGGCGGCGATGGCCCATGTGCGTGAGTTGCGCCGTTTGCTGCGTGATCTGAAACAGCCGCTTCAGGTGGCCTTGGCTGCCGGTACGGGCGTGCGTGCTGCGCTCAATGCCTCGGTTGTAGTGGCCACGCCAGAGTTGCTACACGACCGTCTGCTGCGTCACCATGCGCGCGCGTGGGCGGACTTCTGGGCCAATGTGCGCCTGATAGCTCTGGCTGAAGTGCATAGCTACCCCGGCCCGGCTGCCGTACATCTGGCCGCTTTGCTGCTGCGTGTCCGCCGTTTGACATCTGTTCAGCCGCTGCTCTTGGCGACACTTGCGCCCCTGGCAGGAGCCGATCAGGTGCTGGCCCAGATTGGCACATGCCCTTGGCGCATCCTAAGTGCTGAGGATACGCCGAACGAGGGGACAACCTTGGCGCTCTGGCGCACCCCTGGCGAGCGAGCCCGCGAGAGTTTGGCCCTTGCCTTGGGTTTGGCGCGCACCAAGGCACGGGTGCATCTGCTCTGCCCCGCCTTCGAGGCACCGCTGCTGCGCATGCTTGCCGGTGACGATGTTCCCACGCTGAGCATTGGCCCTAGTGCGCTGCCAGCCGATGCCCTCGTGATCATGGGCCTCAATGAGGCCGCTGCGCCCCTGGCCCAAGCCCACGATGGGCCCACGTTGAACATTCTGGTCCTCGGTGATGATCCCGCCGAGCAGGCCTTGGCCCACTTGGCCCAATCAGAGGACGATCAGGCCCCCCTGCCGCTGCTTGATGGTGCGCCGCTGCAATGGGTCTCTGCGCCGATCAATGCCTATATTGAGGCTCAACATCTGCTCTGTGCCGCAACAGAACGCCCCATTCGTGACGATGAGGCGCAGGCGTGGGGTGTCCTGCCGCTCATTGAGCGCCTGAGTGAGCAGGGACGTATGCTGCCGCTGCCGGGCCGCACGACCCTTTGGCAGCCCCTGCCTAGCGCTGGGGATGTCTATGCTGGTTTTGATCTGCGTTCCGTCGCTGGCATGCCTGCACTGCTTGCCGATGATCAGGGCCACCCCTTGGGCATGCTTGATCAGGCCACCTTTGATCGCTGGGCCTTCTTAGGTGCGGCCCTGCCCCCGCTGCGCGGCGGCTACCGCGTCGTCCAACGCCATGAAGATGAGCAGCGCCTAGAGTTGACCATCAGTGCAGGTGGCGAGACGCGCCGCACCTTGCCGCTGCGCCGCTGCGAGATTCGTGTACGCGACCGGCGCGAGAGCCGAACCCTGCGTGGCTGCGACCTCGCTTGGGGCCGGGTCATTGTTGATGAGGAGCTGTATGGTTTCCGTGAAGCCGCACCAGGCGTGGCCCCCAACGAGCGTGTGATCAATCCGCCCATTACACTGCGCTGGAGTGCCCCGGCTCTCTGGATTGATCTGCCCGTTGCAGTAAAGATGCCCGGCCAGTTGGTGGGGTGGTCGCTCGTGGCTACACTGCCACTTTGCACCAGCAGCACATGTACCGATCTGGTGCCCGCCTATGATCACGAGGTTGATCGTATCTACTTTGTGGACACCCATCCGGGCGGCAATGGCTTGGCAACCTGGCTCTTTAGCGCCTTGGAACGCATCTTGCCTTTGGCCTACGATGTTGCCCGCGCTTGTCGCAACGATCCATTGCTTG
This sequence comes from Candidatus Viridilinea mediisalina, assembly GCF_002532535.1. Lineage (GTDB taxonomy): Bacteria > Chloroflexota > Chloroflexia > Chloroflexales > Chloroflexaceae > Viridilinea > Viridilinea mediisalina. Next base: position 906 of record NZ_NQWI01000187.1, on the reverse strand, counting down.
AGCCTTTGGCCCGTGCCGATATGGATTGGTTACTGGCACTGTTGGGGGGGCAGTTTACGCCGCCCCCGCCGCCCCGCCCTGCCCCCACAATGCCACTTGAAGCTCCAAGCGCATCCGCAGAACCAACGCTGCCTCAGCCGTCGCAGCGGGGAGCAGCATCCCCGGCGGTGGCAGCAGCGCAACCTCCGATACCCCCCGCGCCCGCCAAGGCCAAGGAGCGTTCACAAACGCCAGCGCCACCCAAGCCATCCGTAGCACCCAAGCATGCCCCCCCGCCCCCCATCGAGCCGCCCGCGCCGCCCAAGCCATCCGCAGCACCCAAGCAGCCCCCTCCGCCTCCTACCGAATCGCTGCCGCCCCCTGCCGAGCCAAAAGGCCGCCAGAGTCGCAGCAAGCGCCAACCCAAGCGTAAAACCTCGGAATCGCCCGCTGCCGAGCAAGCACCCGCGCCACCGCCGCCCGCGCCACCGCCGCCCCCCGCGCCACCCGAAGCCATCCTGCCCGATGCCGCCGCCATGGTCGCCCGTCTGCAACGGCTACGCCAGCAACGCGAACAGCAAAACCAGCCCAAAGTCACTAGCCCAAGCCCAGCCAAGCAGAACGACGGCCTACCCCGTTTTCAGCCCGGTGACCAAATTACCTGCAATCCCTACGGCCCCGGCAAAGTGATCGCTAGTCGGATCGAAAATAACCACGAAGTCCTTGAAGTACTCTTCCCCGAGCATGGCCAACTCACGATTGATGCCGCTGTGAGCGCGGTGCGCCTTGTAGAGTAGCGATGAAGAGAGGTACAGAGGTTTTCACCACAGAGGCACAGAGAACACAGAGGTTTTTTTGTTAGACATGGTTCATAGTTACTTTACAGTTTGGTCTCCGATGGAGTGCCGACTTTAGTCGGCTGGGGTC
>NZ_NQWI01000312.1 GCF_002532535.1 Candidatus Viridilinea mediisalina | reverse complement strand
CCCCCGCGCTCGCGCCGCTCCTCGCGTCCTCGCATCCCCGCGTCCTCGCGTCCTCCGTAGCCCCCGCGCTCGCGCCGCTCCTCGCGGGGCGGGCCGTAGCCCCCGCGCTCGCGCCGCTCCTCGCGTCCTCGCATCCCCGCGTCCTCGCGTCCTCCGTAGCCCCCGCGCTCGCGCCGATCCTCGCGGGGCGGGCCGTAGCCCCCGCGCTCGCGCCGATCCTCGCGTCCTCGCATCCCCGCGTCCTCGCGTCCTCCGTAGCCCCCGCGCTCGCGCCGATCCTCGCGGGGCGGGCCGTAGCCCCCGCGCTCGCGCCGATCCTCGCGTCCTCGCATCCCCGCGTCCTCGCGTCCTCCGTAGCCCCCGCGCTCGCGCCGCTCCTCACGGGGCGGGCCGTAGCCGCCACGCTCGCGCCGATCCTCACGTCCTCGCATCCCCGCGTCCTCGCGTCCTCCGTAGCTCCCGCGCTCGCGCCGCTCCTCACGGGGCGGGCCGTAGCCGCCACGCTCGCGCCGCTCCTCGCGTCCTCGCATCCCCGCGTCCTCGCGTCCTCGCATCCCCGCGTCCTCGCGTCCTCTGTAGCCCCCGCGATCACGCCGCTCCTCACGGGGCGGGCCGTAGCCCCCGCGCTCGCGCCGCTCCTCACGCTCTCCGTAGCCGCCGCGCTCAGGCCGTTCCTCGCGTCCTCGCGTCCTCGCGTCCTCGCGCTCTCCGTAGCCGCC
>NZ_NQWI01000186.1 GCF_002532535.1 Candidatus Viridilinea mediisalina | reverse complement strand
TGTCTGAAAAGTCTATGAACTGGCGTTGGAGTGCCGGCTTCAGCCGGCTAAAGCCGGCACTCCAACGCGTGCCCACTGGCTTTTCAGACAGCTTCTAAGGAGGTTAGCTTGAGCACGACACCTACCCCTGCTGCGGCACCAGTGGCCCAACATGAACGCATTCAGACCCTTGATGTACTGCGTGGCTTTGCCCTCTTCGGCATCCTGACGGTCAATATGTTCCTCTTCAGCCACCCCTTCCAAGCCTATCTGCTACCGCCAGGTGAGCTACCTTGGTATGATCAGGCTGCCAAATTGCTAATTCTCGCTTTGGGCGAGGGCAAATTCTTCACCCTCTTCTCGCTGCTCTTTGGACTTGGCTTTGCCATTCAATTAGAACGAGCGCAGGCGCGCGGGGGGCGCTTTGTGCCGACCTATCTGCGCCGCCTGAGCGTGTTGCTCCTCTTTGGCCTCATCCACGCCTTCTTCATCTGGATTGGCGATATTTTGACCCTCTATGCCATTCTTGGGATGGTTCTCCTGCTCTTTACATGGGTCAAAAATCCGCGTACCCTGCTGATCTGGGCGGCAATCTTCTGGATCTTCTTCCAACTCAGCTCCTTTGCGTTCACCGGGTTGGTCGTCTGGGCGCGTGACCTGCCAGAGGTGGGCGTCGAGATTGAAGCCGCCTTCGCCGAGCAAATGGAGGTGTTCCGCCATGAGTACGAACGAGCGCTTGTAGCCTATGGCAGCGGCACATTCGGGGAAGTGACCGCCCAACGCACCCGCGACGTTATCAGCATGAGCAGTGTGGGTTGGTTGACTATGGCCCCTGTAGTTATGACCATGTTCCTGATTGGTGCCTACATTGGGCGGCGTGGGCTACTGCGCGATGTTGCAGCCCACCGGAAGCTCTTCCGACGCCTGATGATCGGTGGCTTTGCCATTGGTCTGCCAGCCAACATCATTGCCGCCCTGTTGATTCAGCAGGTCGGGCGGGCGGATTTGAGTTGGAATTTAGCCCTAGCCAACCTTCTGCTTGGCCTCGGTGGGATTACCCAGAGCATCGCCTACCTGAGTGCCATCGTGCTGCTCTGCCAAAGCGTCCCTTGGTCGCGCTGGCTCGCCTACCTCGCCCCGGTTGGCCAAATGGGACTGAGCAACTACCTCTTCCAATCGATCATCTGCACGTTCATCTTCTACGGCTACGGCCTGGGGCTCTTCAACCAGGTTGGAATGGCAGCGGGACTACTGCTCACCATCGTGATTTACGCCATCCAAATCCCGATCAGCCACTGGTGGATGGCCCGTTTCCGCTACGGCCCCGCCGAATGGTTGTGGCGTTCACTCACCTACATGCGCCCGCAGCCGATGCGCCGTAACGTGAACCATGGTGGCGCGCTTGCGCCGCAATAGAGCGTTAGGGAAGCTTCGAGGAGGCGAGGAGGCGAGGAGGCGAGGAGGCGAGGACGTGAGGACGCAAGGACGTGAGGACGCGAGGACGCGAGGACGTGAGGACGTGAGGACGCGAGGACGCGAGGACGCGAGGATGCGAGGACGCGAGGACGTGAGGACGCGAGGACGCGAGGACGCGAGGACGCGAGGACGTGAGGACGTGAGGACGCGAGGAGGCGAGGACGCGAGGACGCGAAGCCCTCGCCTCCTCGCATTTTCTGAAACCTTCCCTAACAACTACATGCCTACCGCCCTCCGCGCAAGCGCCCCAACAACTCCTGCTTCAACTCCCAGAGTGGTTGTGTCAGCGATACATGGTAGATGTGCGGATTGACCAAACGACGCACGCCGCTATCTAGCGCCTCAACATCATTGCGTCTACGCTCGCGCATCTGCTCTAGGGTTGGACGCGGCCCCACCCGTTGGCCTTCACGCCATACATCTACCAACAGCGGCTCGATGCGCGCAAGCCTACTGCGCGTAAGCTGGCGTTGCAAACCCGCATCGCTGGGATGGCGCAAGCACAACTGCTCCTGCTCGTCGGGACGTTCATGCTCAAGCGCTACGAGATCAGCCGTCGCCCGCCCACGCCCATCATAGATGCGCCAAGCCTGCTTCAAGCCCGGATTGGTCAGTTTGGCTGCCGTGTCGGCCAGCTTAATCGCCGGACGCCACTCGTCCCGCTCATGCATCGCCACCAATTTGTAGACCCCGCCGAGCGAACCTTCGCCATGGGAGGTCACAAGGCGCGTGCCCACTCCATAGACCAGACGCTTCAGGATGGCATCCGCATCGGCTCCCGCATGCGCCGCCTCAGCCCCAATCTGGGTCTGAATCTGCCAGATCACCAGTTCATCCAGATCACTCGAGAGTACAATCGTCGTATCGGGAAAACCGGCCTGATCCAGCATCATGGCCGCATGAATCGCCAAATAGGCCAAGTCGCCCGAATCGAGCCGAATACCCACCGGGCGATGGCCCTTCGCCCGCAGTTGCTCAAAGACCTTGATCGCGTTGGGCAAGCCACTGCCCAAGGTGTCCACCGTATCTACCAACAACAGACAATCATCAGGGTAGACTTCGGCATAGGCTTTGAAGGCATCTAGTTCACTATAGCCCAACGCCAAAAAGACCTGCACCAAGGCATGGGCGTGAGTACCCTTGGGGGCAAGGCCCAAGGTTGAAGAGAGGCCCACATTGGAGGTAAAATCGGCCCCACCGATCAGGGCGGCCCGCGTCCCCGCGTTAGCCCCGCGATCCTGACCACGGCGCAGCCCAAACTCCAACACGGGAGCGGCATGGCTCACATCACGGATGCGTGCCGCCTTGGTTGCAATCAGGGTCTGATAGTTCAACTGGTTCAGCAGGGCGGTCTCAAGAATCTGGGCATAGGCCAACGGCCCGCGCACCGTCGTGAGTGGCGCATTGGGATGCACCACCCGACCCTCCGGGATGGCGCGCAAACTCAGCCCCGCAAAGCCATCCGTAGCCCGCAGGTAGGCCAAAAAATCGTCGCCAAAAAGTTGGCCCCCCGCCCGGTCGCGCTGCATGCGCAACTGCGCTACATCATCATCAGTAAAGCGCACCATCTCCATCCAATCCAACAACCACTCCAGCCCAGCCGTCACACAATAGCCCGCCGCATGCATGCCATAATCAGGATTGCGCCGGAAGAAGTGGTCAAACTGCGCTGTCTGCTCGTGCAACCCGTGACGAAAATAGAGCTGCGCCATACTCAATTGGTATTGGTCGGTGAAGAGAATCCCCTCGGCGATGCGCCGCTGTTCTGGTCGCATGGTACCCTCGTTTCAACATGTCTTTGTGCGTTCGTGGTGGCGGCTGCGCCGCCACCACGAACGCACAAAGTTCTGTTAGCGCGAAGAAGCCTTGGGTTGACAGCCACCACCACGCCGCTGGCTGAGCCTGTCGAAGCCAAGCGGCGTGGCCCAGAACTTTTTCGCGCTAACAACGTTCTTTGGCAGAGGCGAAGCCGCCCCCACCCCCCCCGCCGGAAGGCTTAACCAATGCGAAGATAGCCCATCAGGGCGGCAATGGGGAGGGCGGTGCGCGGGAGGAAGGCGTTGCGCCAAAGCCCGCCATGGTTGGCCCCTTCCATCAAGAGTTCCAACGGATTGTCGAGTACCACCGCAGGGTTGGCGGCACATTCATTACAGCGTAGATCATGCACCCACAGTGCCGCCATCAGGGCACTCGTTGTGGCTGGCTCGAAGATCTCGATCCCAAAGCGCTTGGCACCATCATAGCCCGCCTTGAGGGCCGGGTTTTTAATGACCGACTGGGTGAGAGTCGAAGGAGTCACATTGATTGCTACGCGCTGCCCTTGGGCCCGTGCGAGCAACGCACGCCACTGCTGCAACCGTTTCGCTAAGGCATAGTTTGGCCCCTGCTGCAACACGATGCCATCTACAATGCCATAACGCTTGCCGTTCTGTGCGGTAAGTAATGTGCGGATGTGGGGCTGAAGCAGACGGCCCCCACTCAGCGCCCGAACTAGCGCAGTACCCAAACGCTGCATTGGTTTCAATTGCTGCGCCTGTGCCATAGCCGCCCGCGCCGTCGCTTCCGGCACCGCAAAGACATCGGCGGGGGTTGCCATGTACATTAACGTCGTCGCAGGCCGCGCTTCACTCACCGTCGCCAGGATTGCATCCATCGCCAACGAGACGCGCAAATGCTGTGCGCCATCCAAATAGGCCAGCGCCGCCAGATCGAGGTCTTGCTCAAACCCCAACAGCCACGCCGCCAACTCTGGCGTCTGTGTCAACAGATTGGCCCCCGCCAACGCCACCCACTGCTCAACGGGCGTATCCGCCGCCACCGGCTGACTCAGCGGCGCAATCAGCCGCCCATTGCCCGCACGGACAATGCTGGTAATGCGCTGCCAGCGTGCCGCATCGGGTAGATCAATGGCGATAATATTGGCCCGCCAGTGCGCTAATGCAGCCAATGGCCCCGCCTCGGAACCTGCGCCCAACAGCACCACCGTCCGATCCGCGAGATCGAACCACTCTGGATGTTCCATCAGCCGACGCAACGCCTGCCCATGACTCGGCTCGATGACACCCGCATCCTCCCAACGCTCAAGCTGCTCACGCAACTCCGCGCCGCGCAACTGCTTGCCGCGATAGGGTAACGACCATGGTTCAATGGTTGGCGCTCCTTGACCACGCAGTTCAATCTGGGCAATCTGCCCGCCCAAAGGCTGCTGCATCGCCTCAGCTAAACCCAGAGCTTGCGCACCACGCACAAACTCACACTGCGCCCAGGCCGCCGCCAACCCATCCTGAGCAATCCGTAGCGCATACTCAGGTTGCAGCACCCCCGCCTCGGTTAAGGCCCACACATGCTTGGGGTAGCGCTTGCGCCATGCCCGCTCCTCAGCCACCGCTGCCGCTGCCTCAGGCCGTACCCCCGCCAAAGCCGCCGCATAGACCGCCTTGTTCACCCGTGTGGTGCTGCGCTGCCCTTCAGCATCCGCGCTGAACTGAAGCCCTTCTGATGTTGTTGCCATAATTCAGGGAGGATACAGAAAACAGGAAATAGGAAATAGGAAATAGGGCTGAGGCTTCCTACAATCTGCAATCTGCAATCTACAATCTGCAATCTACAATAGTACTACACCAGCACCCGCAGAGTGTGCAGCGCAATCATACGTGCTTCATCGGTAGGAATAACCCAAACATCCACCGGGCTATCAGGTGGGCTGATGCGTGGCCCGTGCTGCGCGTTGGCAGCGGGATCGCACTGGAGCCCAAGCCAGCCCAAGCCCTCACAGACACGCGCCCGGATGTTGGCGGCGTTCTCACCGATCCCGGCGGTGAAGACGAAGCCATCGAGCCCGCCCAGGCTAGCAGCGAGCGCCCCGGTCTCACGGATAATGCGATAGACAAAGTAGTCGAGCGCATCGGCGGCACGCGGGTCGTTGCTAGCCGCGAGGGTTCGCATATCGTTGCTGACACCGGAGAGTCCGAGTAGGCCGGAGCGCTTGTAGAGCAAATCTTCGATCTGCTTGGCCCCCATGCCCTTCTCTTGCATGAGGTAGATCAGCACCCCGGGATCAATCTGGCCGCAGCGCGTGCCCATAGGCAGGCCATCAAGGGCAGTAAAGCCCATGGTGCTATCGTGGCTACGGCCCGCCTTGAGGGCACACATACTGGCTCCATTGCCCAGATGGGCCACCACTACACGCCCTTCAGCCAGTTTGGGGGCGCATGTAGGTAGCGCTTGGGCAATATACTCATACGAGAGCCCGTGGAAGCCATAGCGTCGCACGCCCTCATCATAGAGATCATAGGGAATAGCAAAGCGGTCGGCCACTGGCGGATGGGTACGATGGAAGGCGGTATCGAAGCAGGCCACATTGGGCACCCCAGGCAGAAAATCCATTGCTGCCGCAATCCCAGCCAGATTGGCGGGCTGGTGTAGGGGGGCCAGTGAGACAAAGGCTTCGAGTTCGTGCAAGAGCGCCTCATCGAGGCGCATGGGCGCACTGAAGCGGGTGCCGCCGTGAACCACGCGGTGGCCCACCCCAATCAGCCCCTCTTCGGGCAGCAGTGGATCGAGCCAAGCGGCCAGACGCTCTAGGGCATAGGCATGGCCACGACCCAAAGGCGGATTGGCCCAACTCGTCTCATGGATGGGCTGCCCAGCGTCAGCATAGGCCACAAAATGGGGCTTGGTGCCAATGCCCTCAATCTGGCCCTCGTAGCGCACATGCAGGTTGCCCGCTTCATGGTCGAAAATGGTGAATTTGATGCTGGAAGAACCAGCGTTGAGTACAAGAATGGCATTTGCCACGGGAAAGCTTGCTCCTTCGAGAAGAGGTACCGAGGGTTGCACCACAGAGGCACCGAGGTATTGTCTGAGAGGCTGTCTGAAAAGCTAGTGGGCACGCGTTGGAGTGCCGGCGTTAGCCGGCTGAAGCCGGCACTCCAACGCCAGTTCAT
>NZ_NQWI01000185.1 GCF_002532535.1 Candidatus Viridilinea mediisalina | reverse complement strand
CGTCCTCGCGTCCTCGCGTCCTCGCGTCCTCGCGTCCTCGCGTCCTCGCGTCCTCGCGTCCTCGCGTCCTCGCCTCCTCGCGTCCTCGCCTCCTCGCCTCCTCGCCCTTTGTGATCATAGATCAATAAAAAACGCACCCACCTCACAGGCAAACTCAGGCAACAAGGGCGATGAGAGGGTCGCATGGGCTGCAAGGGTCGCCACAATGGCATAGTGGGGGCCAGCAAGCCGATGCACCACCACATTGCGGGCAAAGCGATCCACCAGCCAATACTCGGTTACCCCCCAGTAGGCATAGCGAGCCGGCTTCAAGACCCGGTCGCGCTGCTCGTTCTTCTGGCCGCGTGAGAGTACCTCAACCGCCAGATCGGGGGGGCCATAGAATTTGCCATCGGCCCGTTGGTGCCGTGCGCGTCGTGTGGCACTATACCAGACCACATCGGGGGCAAAGGCTTCATCCTCGGCGAGAATCACCCCAGGCGTACTGACTGCCAAACCACCTTGACCATGAACACGATTCCAGAGATAGAGCTCACGACACACCGCATCAGCGACCAATTGATGCTCAAAGCTCGGCTGGGTCGTCACGTGCAGTTCTCCTTCGAGCAATTCATAGCGCTTGCCATCATCGTCGGGCAAGCCCTCGAGTGCCGCCACAGTGAGATGCGAGGAGACGATCATGGGGTTGCTCCTTTTGGAGATTTCAGATTTCAGATTTCAGATTTCAGATTGGAGAACCAGGTGTTTGCCGACCTTAAGCATGTGGATGCGAGGAGGCGCAGAAGCGAGGACGGGAAGAGGCGAAGCCCTCGTCTCTTCACCTCTTCCCGTCCTCGCAAGTTGGTATAATACCATTTACGATTGTAGATTGCAGATTGCAGATTGCCGAACATGGCGTCCCAATAAGCTTTAGCGTTCTTGATAATACGGCATGTTCAAGGGTAGTTGGTATAACCTCAAGCCAGATCAAAGCGATCTAGGTTCATCACTTTGTTCCAGGCCGCCACAAAGTCGCGTACAAACTTCGCTTGGGCGTCGGCTTGGGCGTAGACTTCGGCGAGGGCGCGCAGTTGCGAGTTGGAGCCGAAGACCAGATCAACCCGCGTGCCGGTCCACTTGATTGCGCCGGTCTTGCGATCACGCCCCTCGAAGCTTTGGCCCGCTTCGCTCGTCGGCTGCCATTCGGTGTTGATGTCGAGCAGGTTGACGAAGAAGTCGTTGCTGAGCGTACCAACCCGCTCAGTGAAGACGCCGTCTTTCGTCTGGTTGACATTGGCCCCCAAGACGCGCAAGCCACCAACCAGCACCGTCATCTCTGGCGCACTCAGGGTCAACAGTTGGGCCCGATCCACCAGCAGCGCTTCGGCCTGCACACTGAAGGTCTGCTGCAGGTAGTTGCGGAAGCCGTCGGCCTGTGGCTCTAGCGGTTCAAACGAGGCCACGTCGGTCTGCTCTTGGGTGGCGTCCATACGCCCTGGTGTGAAGGGGACTTCCACGGGGTAGCCGGCAGCCTTGGCCGCCGCCTCGACTGCCGCGCAGCCGCCGAGGACAATCAGGTCGGCCAACGAGACCTTTTTGCCATCCTGTTGGGTACTGTTGAACTGCTGCTGGATCTGCTCCAACACGCCCAGCACCTTGCTCAGTTGCTCAGGCTGGTTGACCGCCCAGTGCTTCTGGGGAGCCAAGCGAACCCGTGCGCCATTGGCCCCGCCGCGCTTATCGGAGCCACGGAAGGTGGAGGCGGAAGCCCACGCGGTTGCCACCAGTTCCGCCGTACTCAGGCCGGAATTGAGCAGCAGCGTCTTCAGTTCAACAATCTCGGCGGCCTCAATCAGCGGGTGATCCACGGGCGGAATGGGGTCTTGCCAGATCAGATCCTCCTCTGGCACCTCTGGGCCAAGGTAGAGACACTTGGGCCCCATGTCGCGGTGGGTCAACTTGAACCATGCGCGCGCAAAGGCATCAGCGAAAGCCTCTGGATGCTCCAAGAAGCGGCGCGCAATCGGCTCATAGATGGGATCGTAGCGCAACGACATGTCCGCCGTGGTCATCATAGGCGGATGCTTCTTCGTGGGATCGTGGGCATCAGGGATCAGATGCTCCTCTTTGACATCCTTGGCCACCCACTGCCAGGCACCTGCCGGGCTCTTGACCAGTTCCCACTCATAGCCAAAGAGCATCTCGAAGTAGCCATTGTCCCAACGGGTGGGGAAGGGCTTCCATGCGCCTTCGATGCCACTGGTAGTCGTATCGGCCCCTTTGCCCGTGCCAAACTTGTTGATCCAACCGAGCCCCTGGGCCTCAAGCGGGGCCGCCTCTGGCTCTGGGCCAACGAGGGCCGGATCGCCCGCACCGTGGGCCTTGCCGAAGGTATGGCCGCCCGCCGTCAACGCAACCGTCTCTTCGTCATTCATCGCCATACGGGCGAAGGTCTCGCGCACATCGCGCCCCGACGCAACCGGATCGGGCTGGCCGTTGGGCCCTTCGGGATTGACATAGATCAAGCCCATCTGCACCGCTGCCAGCGGGTTCTCCAGTTCGCGCTCGCCACTGTAGCGCTTATCGCCGAGCCAAGTCTCTTCGCTACCCCAATAGATGTCCTCCTCAGGCTGCCAGATGTCGGCACGCCCCCCACCGAAGCCGAAGGTCTTGAAGCCCATGGATTCGAGGGCACAATTGCCCGCGAGGATCATCAGGTCGGCCCAAGAGAGCTTATTGCCATACTTCTGCTTAATCGGCCAGAGCAGGCGGCGGGCCTTATCGAGATTACCATTGTCGGGCCAGCTATTCACCGGCGCAAAGCGCTGGTTGCCGGTGCCACCACCGCCACGCCCATCGGCGGTGCGGTAGGTCCCGGCGCTATGCCACGCCATACGAATAAAGAGGCCGCCGTAATGGCCCCAATCGGCGGGCCACCAATCCTGCGAATCGGTCATGAGCTCATAAAGATCCTGCTTCAACGCAGCAAAATCGAGCTTTTTGAACTCCTCGGCATAGTCAAAATCGGTCCCCAACGGATTGGAAGCGGGCGCGTGTTGATGCAAAATTCCCAGATTGAGTTGATTGGGCCACCAATCACGGTTAGAACGTCCCTGTTCAGCGGTCACATGGGCTGCACGGCCCGCCATCGGGCACTTGCCACTGTTGCTCATTGTTTCATACTCCATTATCGTGGGGTTTGGGGTTTGCCCCAACATTCCCGCCGCGCCAGCGGCGAGGTTTCGTAACATTCTACCATGCGAATCTTGTGCTACCGCTTTAGCTTGAATGCGACTGAGAGGCATCCCGAACATCCCAAAGCCCTATTCACGCTCCTTAGATTCAATTGCAACCCAACCCCACTTGTCTGCGTCATATCACCAAGGTGAGGTGATGAAGAACTTTCTTTGTAAAGAAGTGGGGCCAAGCATGAAGGAACACTATACTGAGCAAGACACTGAACGAGCACGCCGGGCTGAACGCTCTTCGGCAGGGATGGAGACACAGCATCTGGGACAGCCCTCCACACCAATGAGTGTACACCCCGATGTCCAACCTACGCCGCGCATGGGCTTATTGCTGATCGGCTTAGGGGCACTGCTCATTGTGGGCCAACTCTTCAACGTTAGCCTTAACCTTAGCGCAGGCATGGTGCTCTTCACCATCGGCTCGGTCTTCTTCTTCTTTGGTTTCTGGCAACGCATCTATGGGCTGATCATTCCGGGGAGCATTCTGAGCGGCTTAAGTATTGGCGTTATCTTTGAACCACTGGTAGGCGGGCCAGCAGTTCTTTGGGGTTTAGCTTTAGGCTTCCTGGGCATCTTTGGCTTGGGCCGTGCCCTATTTCAGCATGAAAGCATCTGGCCCGTCATTCCGGCGGTAATCCTGTTTGCAGTGGGGATGCTTGCCGCTCTGAGCAACCTACCCGCCATACTAGGTCCGAGCCTCTTTATGCTCTTAGGGCCACTGCTCCTCATTGCTGCTGGTATCTATTTGGGCAGTTCGCGCCGTCATTAGGAGTACCCCCATGCCTCTTCCCCGTCACGCAGTGATCCTTGCGGCTGGTGAATCAACGCGCACGCGCCCGTTGACGTTGCAACGCCCCAAGCCCCTTATTCCACTCCTTGATCGTCCGCTGCTGGCTCATATCTTGGACGAACTAGTAGGTATGGTTGAACGGGTAACCCTTGTGGTTGGCTATCGTGCCGATCAGGTTGCTGCAACCTTTGGCGCGGAGTATCGCGGCATGCACCTGCGCTACATGCACCAGACGGTGGTCAATGGCACGGCGGGGGCGCTCTTGGCCGCTGCACCGATTGATGAGCCCTTTTTTCTGCTCTATGGCGATAACCTGATCGCCCGCGAGGATGTTGTGGGGGTGGCTCAGGGGCGCTATGGGGTGGCCGGGCTGCCAGTGGCCGATGCGCGCGCCTTTGGGGTCTTGCAGCTTGAGCATGGCAGCGTGGTCGGGATTCTGGAGAAGCCCGCCGAGCCGCCGCCCAACGCGCTGGCCAATCCGGGCATCTATTGCTTTGATGCGGCGGTCTTTCCCCTGCTTGCCCAGATTGCGCCTTCGCCCCGTGGCGAACTGGAACTGACCGACCTGATTAGCGCCTTGGCTGCGACGAATCCCATTCACCCCCATGTCTGCACGGGCTATTGGGTGCCGGTTGGCAACCCGTGGGAGGCGCTGAACGCCGCACAGTTCCTTGTAGTGCGCCAGCATGCTGCTCAATGCTTTATCCATCCCACTGCCCAGATTCACCCCAGTGCCCAGATTAGCGGCCCAAGTGCTATTGGCCCCAATGTGATCGTTGAGGCCAATGCCTGCATCAACGCCTCCGTCCTCAGCGCAGGTTCCAAGGTAGGCGCAGGGGCGCAGATCAACGCCTCGTGGCTCGATGAGGGGGCTACGGTTGGTGCGGGAGCAGTGTTGCACGCCGTGCGCCTCGATCACCTCCAGCCATCCGCCGAGCTACGTGGCACGCTCGAGCGCACCACCCTGATCACGCGGGGCGCGATTGTGGGCTACCAGGCCACCGTTGCGCCAAATACAGCAGTGGTCGGGGAGAGTATTGTGCAGTAGCCTGGCGGCTCGGACGGAGGGGGGAGCGCGAGGGAACCTGGTTCCCTCGCACACCCTAGCTACACATGTTGGTCACACCCAAATGGTATAATGCCGCCATGAATCAGACCATGGTCGCTATGAGCGGCGGGGTAGACAGTTCCCTCACCGCTGCGCTGCTCGTCGAGCAGGGCCATCAGGTGGTTGGCGTCACCCTGCACCTCTGGGAGGGTGATGACAACGATCCCTTGCATGAGAGCCTCTGTTGCTCTACCGATATGGCCGAGAGTGCGCGGCGGGTCTGTGCCCAGTTGGGCATACCCTACTATGTCTTTAACTACCAGCAGGAGTTTCGGCGCGCTGTGGTCGAACACTTTGTGCGTACCTATGCCCAAGGTCTTACGCCGAATCCGTGCTTAGAGTGCAACCGCGAGATTAAGTTCCGGGCTCTCTTGGCCCGCGCCCAAACGCTGGGCTTTAGCCATGTCGCCACGGGCCACTATGCACGCATTGTGCCCCCGGCTACGCCTGAGGCACCCTACCAACTGTGGCGTGCAGTGGATCATGCCAAGGATCAATCCTATGTGCTGCACATGCTCGGGCAGCGCGACCTGGCCCGCCTACTCTTTCCCCTTGGTAGCATGAGCAAAGCTGAGGTGCGTGCCCAGGCTGCGGCGCGTGGCTTGGAGAGCGCCAACCGGCCTGAGAGCCAGGATATCTGTTTTGTGCCTGCTGGCGATTACCGTAACCTCTTGCGCCAAGAAGCGCCCGATAGTTTGCGCCCCGGGCCAATTGTGGATCTGGCGGGGCGCGAACTTGGTCAGCATCAAGGTTTACCGCTCTATACCATTGGGCAGCGCCGTGGCTTGGGGCTCGGCGGCGGCGACCTGCGCTATGTCGTTGCCCTTGATGTAGCCCGCAACGCCCTTGTGGTCGGCCCGCGTGAAGCCATTGTGCGCGACCGCTTCTTTGTGGAGCAAGCCAGTTTCTGCGATGATCAATGGCCCGCAGCGCCCTTCGACTGCCTCGTGCAAGTCCGCGCCCACGCCGAGGCCGCCCCCGCCACTGTGACCCCCGTGGACGCGGGTCGCCTCGTTGTGCAACTCCACCAAGCGCTCAACGCGATCACCCCAGGCCAAGCCGCTGTCTTCTACGCCGCCGAGCGGGTGTTGGGCGGCGGGATGATCATGCGCTTTGGGGATGTGGAGGATGCGTGAGGCGTGAGGCGGGGATGTGGGGATGCGGGGATGCGTGAGGCGTGAGGCGTGAGGCGGGGATGCGGGGATGCGTGAGGCGAAGCCTCGCGCCCTCGCGTCTTCGCGCCCTCGCGTCTTCGCGCCCTCGCGTCTTCGCGCCCTCGCGTCTTCGCGCCCTCGCG
>NZ_NQWI01000184.1 GCF_002532535.1 Candidatus Viridilinea mediisalina | reverse complement strand
ACCTCGCTCCTCCTGTGGGCAGAGACACTCTCTGTCTACTGGGATGTGACCGAGGCCGAGCAATGGCGTGATGTGATCGAGTGGCTTCCAGTCTAAGAGGCTGTCTGAAAAGTCGGTCGCTACGTGGTGGAGTGCCAGCTTTAGCCGGCTAAAGCCGGCACTCCACCGCGTGCCACGTAGCATGGAATGGCACTGACACCCTTTTCAGACAGCCTCTAATGCAAGGTTCTCCCATGACCACCCCCTCCGGCTACGGCGATCTCCCCGCCACCAAAGACGAACTCGGCTTTACCCCCGCTGCCCAAGCCCTGGCCGCCATTATCACCGGGGCGAATCCTGACGATACCCCGCTCACTATTGGCATCTACGGGCCGTGGGGCAGCGGCAAGACCAGTTTGATGCAGATGATCTTGGAGCGCCTTGACGATGCACATTGCACCACCGTCTGGTTCGACGCTTGGCGCTACGCGCAGCAGGAGGCGCTCTGGCGCGCGCTGCTACTTGAAGTGGTCGAGGCGTTGCGTTTGCTCGTTGAACGTGATGAGACGTGGCTGCATGACTACATTGACTACCAGAATCGTCTGCACCCAGATCAGCCCCCCACCAGCCTCAACGACGAGGGCTGCGCTGCGACCCGTAGCAAACTCACGGAGCGTCTCGACGATCTAGCCGCCAGCCTCTACCGCAGCGTCGAGCGCGAGGAGGCCGGCAGCCTTGAGTTCCAGTGGGATGCGGCGGGCAAACTGGTGGCCAATACGGTCATTCGTGCTGGCTTTAGCTACATCCCCATCCTTGGCCAGATCGGCAAGGCGGTCGAGAAGGCGGGGGAGGCGGCGGGGGCAGAGAACTACCCCGACCAACTGCTCAACCTCTTCCAGCGCGAGCGCCTACGCATCTACCGCGAACATGTCAAGAGCCTTGAACAGTTCCACATCGGGCTGGCAAAGGTGATCAACGAGTTGGTTACCAGCCAAGGGCGACGCCTGGTCATCTTCATTGATGACCTTGACCGCTGCTTGCCCGAGCAGGCCATCGGCGTCTTGGAGGCAATGAAGGTCTTCCTCGACATCCGTGGCTGTATCTTTGTGCTGGGCGTGGATCGGGAGATCATCGAGCGCGGCATCCGCGTGCGCTACAAGGAGTTTGCCCTAGCGGGCGCGGGCGTGGCGAAATCTGCGATGAGCGAGCGCACTCATGCAGAGAAGCGTGCCCATGAGCCCTTCCCCGTCGCCGAGCACGACTACCTAGAGAAGATCGTCCAGGTGCCCTTCACGCTGCCGCCGCTCGCCCCCGATGCCATCCGCCGTTTTTTGCAGAAACGTCTGCCCGCCGTGGGTGGCCTGACCGACGAAGAGCGCCACGAAGTGGCACACCTGATGACCACCGGCCTGCTGCGTAACCCGCGCAAGGTCAAGCGCAGCTTCAACATCTTCCGCCTGCACATGAGCCTCGACCGCGCCCAGGGGCGCACCACCCTAGCGGGGCTGCTGGCCAAACTCACCGTCATCCAGACCAGCTTCCCCGACCTCTACGAGCGCATTGCCAAAGCCCCCGCGCTGCTCAAGAGCATCGAAGCCATTGCGCGTGGTATCGGCATCAACACCCCCATCCCCCAAGACCTCCGCGACGAAATGGGCCAACAGGACGCCCGCCTGCGCGAGATGTTGCACCACGCCCCTTGGTACGAACTGCTCAGCGACACCGCCCTTGAGGAGTTGGTCTACCAGATCCGCGTGACGGGGGAAGGGTAGACAGAACATGTATTCATTGCCACAAAAGAGCGCAACGCAACGCAACAAAACCGCAGTGCCTGCGCCCCTCGCCCACAACGTGGGAGAGGGGTAGGGGGTGAGGGCCATCCTGGGCATCCCAAAGCCTCAGCCCTATTTCCTATTTCCTGTTTTCTGTATCCTTCCCTAATGGGGGTGAGGGCCATCCTGGGCATCCCAAAGCCTCAGCCCTATTTCCTGTTTCCTGTTTTCTGTATCCTTCCCTAATGGGGGTGAGGGCCATCCTGGGCATCCCAAAGCCTCAGCCCTATTTCCTGTTTCCTGTTTTCTGTATCCTTCCCTAATGGAAGCGGATGTTGTTGATTGCCCCATTGCTTGGTCACCCTGAGCGAAGGTTCGTAGGAACAAGCCTACGAGCAGAGCGGCGACTACCAAGCGGGTGAGGCGGCCTGCCGCGCTGGCCTCGCCCTGAGCGCAGAGGCGGTGGGCGGTATCCGCACCGAGAGTGCGCGGCTCTACGCCCAACTGGGGGCACTACTCTGGCGTCAAGGAGCCTTGAACGAGGCGGCGAAGGCGTGTCAGGCGGGGCTGGCCACCCTGCCGGATGAACCCGCCGCCCCTGGCGAACGCAGTGCTCTTTTGCAGCGTCTCGCCATGGTCGAAGGGGTGCGTAGCACCTACAGTTGCGGCATGGATCTCTTGACCCAGAGCCTCGAACTGGCACGCCAAGCGGGCGATGCGCTGCTGATGGGTGCAATTCTGCACAACATGGGCTACCTCGCCAACGCCCAAGGCCAGCAAGAAGCCGCCCGCCACTACTACCAAGAGAGCCTACGTCTAAAAGAGGAGACGGGCGATATCGTGGGGGTGATCCACACCACCGGCAATCTCGGCTTGGTGGCCTTGGCCTGTGGCGATCTAATAAAAGCACGCAATGCTTTCATTCAGGTGTGTGATCTGAGTAGGCAGTTTCATATGCCGGCACTCTTAGCAGCAGCTTTGCACAACCTGGGGCAATTGGCCTACGAACAAGGGGCGTGGGTTGAAGCGCAGCGCCACCTGCATACGGCCATTAGGCTTCAATAGGCCATGCAACACAGGTATACTTAGGGCTACATTGCACAACGTAGTCTGCCATGACAGCACGCCCAGCCTGATGTTAAGAAGCTGTCTGAAAAGCTAATGGGCACACGCTGGAGTGCCGGCTTTAGCCGACTGAAGCCGGCACTCCAACACCAGTTCACAGACTTTTCAGACAGCATCTAAGGGGTGAAGGGTTCAAAGCGGGCTTTGGCCTCTCCAAAAGAACCTGATCAACCCTGAATGCTCAGGAATACCACCTGAAACATACATGTGGCTTTGTATGAAAGGATTCAGTCATGGCAAGCCTTACTACGTTGACCAGTGCTTTACGGCGGACGCATGTGCTGCTTGGTCTGGTGGTGGTACTGTTCGTGCTTCCGTTGGCCGGGCTGTGGCGCACGAATGGCGGATTGCCCTTGGCCTATGCCCAGCAGTGCGACATCTTCGGCCTGGTGGCTGCCGACCGCACGCTTGGCCCCAACGCCGAAAGTTGTGCGAGCTACAACGTCACCGGCAGCATCATTGTCAATGAGGGCGTGACGCTGACGATTGAGCCGGGAACGACGCTGCGTTTTGCTGCCAACCTGGCGCTCACGGTGCGCGGCACGCTGGTGGCAATTGGCACGGCCAATCAACCCATCCTGCTCACCGCCGCCACAACCAACAACTGGGGCTACCTCTACTTCAGCCCGACGAGCAGCGCCGGTAGTTTTGATGAAGCGGGCAACTACACCGGCGGCAGCATCCTGCAGTATGTGATTGTCGAGAAGGCGGGCAGTACGACGATCAGCAACAACGCCGCCGTGCGCGCTGAGAATAGCGTGCCCTACATGGATAACCTGACCATCCGCGATAATAGAGCAATCGGTTTGCGGATTTTTGGCTTGACCCGCGAAAACTTTAGCTATCGCATGGTCAACAGTACTATTGTACGCAATAATGGCGGGGGGCTGTACAGTGAGGGGCATGGCCGGAATTTGCAGCTTGTACTCAGCGGTAATACGTTGAGCAATAACCCCGGCGGTGATGGCCTCAATCTTTCACACTGGGGAACCAACGCTGTTGCTGAGGTTCACACCAATGTCATCAACCACAATGATGGTGATGGAGCATATTTGAATATTCGCACGACGTTTCGTGCAAACACGGTACGCGGTAATGGTCGCAACAATGGCTCTGGTGTAAATTTTTGGCGATCTGCCAGTGGCTCAACAATTAGCAACAATGTAATCACGGAGAATGGTGCAAATAGTTCTAAAGGAGGTGGGATTGGAACAAATGGAAATGATGCGAATGATATAACAATATATAACCAATATAATTAGTAAAAATAATTCTCATGAAGGTGGTGGTGTTTATATCGGATATCTTAATCGCAATTACACCGTTATCAACAACACGATCATCGAAAATACAGCTCAACTGCAAGGCGGTGGTGTCTATTTTGGTTCAGGTATTGAAAGATCAGGTATCTTTACCAACAATACAATCCGTGACAATGTGACCAAGACCGATGCAGGTGCCGCAATCTACCTTCGCTCAGGTACGATCACGATGAGTGGCAATGTAGTGGTTGACAATCGTGCCGAAGCTGACCCCACCGGCGGAATTTACATTCGTAGCGGTAGCGCCATCCTCAACAACAACGACATCTACGGCAACAGTGGCAGCGGCGGCAGTTACGATCTCTACAACAACAACGCGAACACGGCGAGCGATATTGATGCGACCAACAACTACTGGAACACAACCGACCTCGCCGCCATCGAGGCGCGCATCTTCCACGGGATTGACGATGCCAACCTGGGTCTAGTGAACTACCAGCCCTTCCGTAGTAGCCCGGTGGGTAGCGCACCCACGCCTGGCCCCACCTTTACGCCTCTGCCGACGGCGACCAGTACAGCTACCCCCGGCCCCACTGCCACCCCGACGCGCACCCCCACCCCGACGTACACTGCGACCCCCGGCCCTAGCCCCACTGCTACGCACACTGCGACCCCCGGCCCCTCCGCCACCCCTAGCCCCTCAGCTACGGCAAGTCCTACGGCTACGCCTGCGCCAGAGCAACCCAATTGGCTGGTGATGCTCTACCTCGCTGGTGACGATGTGGTGCCGGATCGCCCTGGCGTGGTGGGGCTGAGTGATGCGCTGGCTGGGCTGGTGCAGCGCCTCCAGCGCATGCCCTACAATCCCTCAATGCACCTCGTGATTCTTTATGATGGGAGTACCCAAGGCGATTCTAAGATCTATGTGCGTGAACCAAATGGCTTGCGTGACGTGACTGAACAGGTAGGTAGCTCTGATCACTGGATTGGCGCGATGCCCGGTAGCGCCGGGGCGCGTGAACTCGATACCGGCAGTGCTGTTACCCTGCGTAACTTCGTCAGTTGGGCCAAAGCGACCTACCCCGACCCGCAGTACAGCATGCTCGCTATCGTAGACCACGGCGGTGGCTGGGCGCCCGACCTCGACCCGCCAGGGCAACCGCGTGGTACGGGGGGCATCCAAGCCGGTGGCTGGCGCGGCATGAGCATGGACATGACGAGCAATGGTAGTTCACTCTCGACACGCGAAACCCGCGAGGCACTGAGCGGCTTCGGCCTGAATATCCTCTTCTTCGATGCCTGCCTCATGGCGATGATCGAGAGCGCCTACGAGGTGCGTGAGGTAGCCGACTACTTCATCGCGGGCCAGAATCTGCTCTTTGCGCGGCTGCCCTACCAACACTATCTGGCTGATCTGACCAATCGTACAACGCCGGCCACCCTGACTGAGCGGATTGTTGAGCGCTACAACCCTGGCCCCAATGCGCCCTACACCATCAGCGCCCTCGACCTGCGCCAACTGCGCGCTGGGGTGGCAGATAATCTCGCGCAGCGCATCAATACGCTGGGCGAGGTGAGCCTGGCCGCTCTGCCTGATCCCGCCCCTGCCGACCATGCCTTGGTGCTGGCGCTCACGCGGGCCTACAATGCGGCCCAAAAGTTTGACTATGATAGCCTTGGGGTGATTGGCGCACGCGATGGCTATGTAGACCTCGTAGATTTTGCCCGCAAACTCAATGCCGACACTAGCATCCCTGCCAATATCCGCGAAGCGGCCAACGCCGTCGTCACTGCCGCCGTCGGCCCCACTGGGCCAGTCGTGATCGCCCAGGCGACGCGCAGCGGGCGCTTTCGCAACCAGCCCCTCAACCTCGACGGCGCTAACGGCATCTCTATCTTCCTGCCGCTCGGCGAGCGTGACTACCGCCCGACGCGCTACGATCCGGCGCGGCCTGAGTTGGCCTACCCTGAACGCCAACTGAGCTACTACGTCCAGTGCGAGCAACTCACCTTTGCATGCGACGTACCACACTGGGGCGCGTTGCTCGAACGGCTCGAACCAACCGTCATGATCATCCGCACCGGCCCCGACGGTCTCCCCAGCGACTATACCCCGGCCAACATCATCGTTGATCGTCGTGAGTTCAATCCACCCTTCCCCCTCGCACCCCCAGAGCAGGTCTATTTGCCCTTAGTGCGACGCTAAGGGAATCTATAAAGGGAGGGGATCGGGAGAGAGCACACGTCAGAACCCCACTCACTTACGCATCGTATGCCGTCTTCTC
>NZ_NQWI01000183.1 GCF_002532535.1 Candidatus Viridilinea mediisalina | reverse complement strand
CCGTAGGTAGTGCCGACGTTAGTCGGCTCCCATCGCTGCCAAAGACCTCAGCCGACTAACGTCGGCACTACGATGCCCGCCCATGGACTATTCAGCATGACCGGCTGCTGGGGTACTTATAAGTTTCTGCTTCCCTTATACCGCTTTCTGATGCGGTGGAGCGAGGCACGATGAGATCCCTTGGTGTGCATAGCGTTTTTCGGACACATCCGACTCGTCGCACTCCCCCATGACCTGGCAGGTGGGGCGCGTGCAGTCATCATGAGGAATTCAACCATCCCACCGCGCCGCACCTGCTAGGTCTCATGGGCCGTTGGCACCTCAGACCTGCCATGTGTGCGCCGGTGGGTCTGTGGGGCTACGCATGGCCGCTCACCCTTGAACATGCCGCATCATCAAGCACGCAAAAGCCCATTGGGACGCCATGTTCGGCAATCTGCAATCTACAATCTACAATCTACAATCTACAATCTACAATCTGCACTGCTACCGGCTACTCAGCGCAACCTGTTCGGTGCGCAGGCGCTCAGTCACCGCAGCAACGACCGCTAGGGCCGCCATGTTGCCCTGCTGCAGTTCTTGCACCGCATTATCCAGGTAGGTTGCGAGCGCTCCAAGACTGGCGGCGGTTGCATTCAAACGCGCCTCAAGGTTGGCCGCCTGAACCGCTAGGGCCGTATGGCATGCGATCAGTTCGAGTAGGTTGAGTTGCTTGGGGTTAAAGAGGCGACTCTCGCTCGTGGTAATGGTAAGTGCGCCAATCGATCGGGAACCCCACAGCAGCGGTGCGGCCATCGCACAGCGGGTGCGCGTCTCATCTTGATCGAGACGCAACCCGATCCAACGCTGGTCGGTATCGGTCTCGTCAATAATCATGGGCACCTGCTCACGCATCACGAGGCTACTCAGGCCATAGTTGGCAACTTCGTGGGTACGTTCAGGGCTGGGGGACGTGCCATCACTCAGGATCAAAACTGGCTGATCAAAGCTTTCAGTGGGCATAATCAGCACCGAGGCCCGTTCGCCGCCGAGCATTGCGGGGACTTGGGTGGCGATCTGGTGGGCCAGCGCTAAGGGTTCGTTGGGGGCACTGATCACTGCCCGGCCAAAGGCAAGCAGTTGGTCAATCGTATCATCTTGGGTACGCATATCTCCCGCCCAGTCGTTGAGCTGAGCTTGGAGCGATGAGTATTCCAGGGCAGCCCCAATGATATGGCCCAGGGCACTCATAAGGGCGCGATCATCATCATCAAAAGGGTGCTGACGCCGAGCCTCGATGCGCCCAATCACTTGGCGCCCAATCAGCACCGGCCCACAAAGACGCTGCGGATCATCACAATGGATCAGCTGGGTGCCCGCAGGCACATCAATCTTGAGTTGTTCAACCAATAACCAATCACAGGCAAGATCGTGCAGGGTGGGAAGGGGGTCAGTCCGTCGCGCAGCCGCAAGGAAGGTGCCATACCCCAATAACGCCTCGCGTAGTCGTACTGCTCGACTTGGTGCAGCATTGAGTTGTGATGTCATGCAGATGCCTATGTTCACGAATGTCTAGCCAACGCTGGCTAATAATTGTATTAGCATACAACATTTTAGCGTGGCTGTCACTACGTCCGTTGGAAGCATGAAGAAACTGTCATTCTTTTGTTATTTCTTGACCGCTTCAGCCTCAACAAGCAACAAACAGCGAGGGTATGGTATGATACTAGTCCCTGTATCTTTGCGAAATAGCCATAGGTTATCAGCACCATGAGTCACGAACATGTTCCTGTTGCCATTCCCCGCGCCGAGGCGATGGCCTACGCCGCTGCCTATGAGAGCGCTGTGCTGTTCGCTGGTTCGGATCGTGGCCGCATCTGGATGCGCGACCGTGATCGTGCCGCGTTGCTCAATCGTTTGACGACCAACCAGATCGAGGGGTTGCATCCAGGCCAGGGGTGCGAAACGGTGCTTACGTCGCCGATTGGACGCATCATCGATCT
The DNA here is from genome assembly GCF_002532535.1 of Candidatus Viridilinea mediisalina. Taxonomy (GTDB): domain Bacteria; phylum Chloroflexota; class Chloroflexia; order Chloroflexales; family Chloroflexaceae; genus Viridilinea; species Viridilinea mediisalina. Next base: position 4,441 of record NZ_NQWI01000183.1, on the reverse strand, counting down.
GCTGAAGGTCATCTGTCTTGATGAAGGGCTGTTGGTGGTGACGAGCCCAGGCCGTGGCCCGGCGATTCTGCAGCATCTACGCAAACAGGTCTTTTTTAACGATAAGGTGCAGATTGAGGACGCAAGCCTTCAATTGAGCCAGTTGGGGCTCTATGGGCCGTTGGCCAAGGAGTTGCTCGCTGAGGTGGGGCTCGGTTCCGTGCCGTTGCATGCCTATGGCATGCTCGCTACCACATGGCGCGATGCACCGCTCTACATTGTCGTCACTCGCCCCCTCGGTGGCGCAGGCTTTTGGCTGATTGCCCCTCCGGCAGCACTGGCGCAACTCAATCGGGCCTTGCGGAGCGCCGGGGCCTATACGCTCGACAGCGATACCTACCATGTGCTGCGGATCGAAGCGGGGCAACCCGCGTATGGCCATGAACTGTCGCTCGACTATATTCCCCTCGAGACGGGGCTGTGGGATGCGGTGAGCTTTGCGAAGGGGTGCTATGTGGGCCAAGAGATTATCGCCCGCATGGAGAGCCGTGGGCGCTTGGCCAAGGCGCTACGTGGCCTGCGCTTCATCGGGAGGCCCACATTTGCCTCAAGTTCAGGCCAGCCGCTGGCTCACCTTGAGGTGGACGGCAAAGAGGCCGGTGATCTCACCAGTATCGCCGAATCACCACGCTATGGCTTGATTGGCTTGGGCTATGTGCGCAGCGCCTACCTCAAGGGTGATCAGCCCTTGCAGATTGCAGGTTGTACTACTGAGTTAGTAGAGTTGCCATTTGGTCTACGGACATAGCTATGCAGAGGCGTGTGATCCGTCGGCGGCCAAACGATCGCAAGCAGCAACGTACCCGCCAGCATCAACGCGATCAGCAGGTACTCACTGCGCTCTATCAGATCAGTTTGGCTTGCCGTGGAGACCCTAGTTTTCAACAGGTCTTTGAGACGATTCGCCATGAATTGGCGAACGTCTTTACGTTTGATGCGGCCTATATTGCGCTCTGTGCGAGCAATTCGGGTAACTTCCGCGCTGCCTTGCTGGTAGATGAAGATCTGAGTGAATTTCTTGAGCATATTGAGTATGGGGACTTGACTGGACAGATTGTGACTTCGGGCCAGCCACTCTTCTACCGCGATCTCAGTGCGGATCATGTTGCTTGTCAACAATCAACCACCTTTGGTGACCACGAGAAACTCTCACGCGCATGGATGGGTGTGCCGTTGCTGATCGATACGGCTGCCGTTGGGGTGATTTCGCTCCAGAGCTACCGTGTGGGCATCTATAAGCAGTCTGATCTCGATCTGCTCCAGCGTATGGCCAATGTGATTGCCGTCGCACTCCAGAATGTGGCGCTGTTGGAGCATCGTGCGCTGCTCCAGGCCGCCCTAGAAGCGCAGATTTCTGAGCGCACCGCCGAGTTAGCCGCGTTACAGAACATCTCGGATGGGCTGGTTGAACGGCAACCACTGACCGTTACGCTCGAACGGGCTCTGCATGAAGTCCTGCGTCTCTTTCAGCTTGATGCAGGCAATGTGCGCCTGCTCGATGAACAACGTCAACAGTTGGTACTCTACGCCCAGCATGGCTTCTCGGCAGACTATGTGGCCCAGACTACCTACATTGCGCTCACCAATAGCCCCATCCGTGAGGTGGTCTTGAGCGGCCAGTCGCGGATTACCCCCCATGGCTGGCGGCAGTACCACGCAAACTCGGAGTTGCCCCTTGAGATCTTTCCGCCCTTCGAGAGTTCGCTGATCATGCCGCTTACCTTTAGTGGCCGCGTCACCGGGACCCTGAGCCTCTTTGGCCTTGCGCCGCGCCCCTTTGATGAAGATGAGGTGCATTTGGCGCAGGGGGTGGCTTATCAGATCGCTATTCTGATCGAAAATTCACGCTTGCTTGATGAGCGTGAGCGCCAGATCGAAGAATTGGGCGCAATTGGGCGGATTGGGCAGATCGTAACCGCTTCCTATGATCTGGACCAGATGCTCGCTGCGATCTATCAGGTCTTTGTTGATCTAACAGATGCCACCATTTTCGCGCTCATCATCTGCGATCCCGAGAGCGGTGCGATCACCAATATGGCTTTTGTAGACGAGGGTGAATGGTTTTCGCTTGATCTGGTGGGACGGAAAATTCAGCCCAATTCGCTGACTGGTTGGATTGTGCAGCAGCGCGAACCCCTGCTCTTTGATGATATTACAACCCAAGTGAGCGAGTTGCAACGACGCGGGATCGAGCCCTCAGTCGTGGGCCGCACTACCCCGCCGCGCTCGTGGGTCGGGGTGCCGATTGTTGCTCCTGATGGCGAAATTATGGGCGTGTTGATGTTGCAGGATTATCGTCCGCAACGCTTCGATAGTGGTACGATTGACTTTCTTGGCCAAGTGGCGAGCCATATCAGTATGGGGGTGCAGAAAGTACGCCTCTTTGCTGAACGGGAACGCCTGCTGGTTGAAGCGCGCACCCACGCCCAAGCCGCTGAACTCCAGGCCCACCGGATTGCACTTGTTCACCGCATCACCACCCTGCTGGCTTCCAGCCTCGATCTCGATGAGATTCTTGATCTTGCCGCTAAAGAGCTTGTCCAACTCTTTGAGGTTGACCATTCGGGCACGGTCATCATTGAGAGTGAGGAGTATGGCTATGTGGCGGCTGAATACCCACTGACGGGTGTAATCGGCTTGCCACTCGATATGCGTGACAACGTAATCGTCAAGCATCTCAATGCCACCCGTCGCCCAGTGATCATTAGCGGGTTTGATCAGCATCCCCTGGCCGTCCAGGCGGGCGATGTCTGGCGGGCGATGGGCATTACTTCACTGGTTATCATCCCCCTCGTGAGCCGTGATCGCATCTTTGGCACAATCTCGCTCGACAGCTATCGCGGGGTACTCGACTTCAGCGCAGATGAACTTGAGTTGATGATGACGATTGCTACATCGGTGGCAGTGGCACTTGAGAATGCACGTCTCTTTGCTGCCGAGCAGGCCCAACACCATACAGCCGAGCGGCTGCGCGAAATGGCCCGCGTGCTGAGTTCATCCTTTGATCCCGCTGAAGTACTGCGTTTGGTACTCGAAGAACTAGGGCGGGTGATCAATTTTGATACCGCTTCGATTATGCTCCTAGAGGGTAAGACGCTGCGCATGGTTGCGACCAAAGGCTATCAGGATGCTCACCATGCCCAAACCCTCAGCCTACCGTTGGATGGGAGTGCGGCTGGCGAGGTAGCCCGCCGCCGCCAGTCCTTACTCTATGTGCGGGGCGAACAAGACCTACCATGGATGAACTTCGCGTCATCCGCCTCTATCGCCACATGGCTTGGCGTACCTTTGGTGGCCCGTGGTCGTGTAGTGGGGGTACTCAACATTGATGTGCGTATGCCTCCACCGCGTGATGACGACGCGATCTTGCCCCCACCGCGCCGCTTTAGCCAGCGTGACTTGGAGGTTGCAGGCAGTTTTGCCAATCATGCCGCCCTTGCCATCGAGAATGCCCGCCTCTACCAAGAATCGGTCACGCGGGTCGAGCAAGAGCTCGAGATTGCGCGCAACATCCAAACCAACCTCTTCCCCCGTCATTTGCCCAACCGCCCAGGCATCCGCATTGCGGCGCGTTGTATCCCTGCACGCGAGACGGGCGGCGACTTCTACGATGTTGTTGAGTTGGGCCAACACATTGGCATCATTGTTGGCGATGTGAGTGGGAAATCTATTCCCGCCGCGATGCTCATGGCCGCAGCACGTTCAATTACCCGTAGCGAAGCGCGCAACCACACGATCCCTTGGGTAACCTTAAGCGAGACCAACCGCTGGCTTGTGGATGACGTGCCGCGCAACAGCTTTGTGGCCCTGAATTATGCCCTTGTGGATCTGCAACAACAGCGTATCACCCTCGCCTCAGCCGGTCAACTCAGCCCGCTGCTCCATCGCGCTGATGGCAGCATCAGCTTCCTCGATAGCCCACCGGCCATACCGCTTGGGATCAACCCTAGCACTGAATATTGCCAAATCGAAGTCATGCTCGCCCCGAACGACACCATTCTCTTCTACACCGATGGCATTATCGAAGCCCACAATCAGCAGCGCGAACTCTTCGGCTTCGAGCGGATCGAGCAAGCCTTGCAGCGTTGGGGCAACCTTGAACCCAACGACCTGATCGAGCAACTCTTGGCCGAAGTCCATGCCTTCAGTGCGGGCATGCCGCCCCATGACGACATGACGATTGTGGTCATGCGGATGGGGCCATAGGCGTGAAGCGTAGCACCGCGCTAACAACCCTTGTTGTTCCGTGTTGGCGGCTACGCCGCCAATGAGGCTGCCTGAAAAGTCTATGCACTAGCGAATGAGGCTGTCTGAAACGTCTATGCACTGGCGTTGGAGTGCCGGCTTTAGCCGGCTAAAGCCGGCACTCCAACGCGTGCCCACTAGCTTTTCAGACAGCTTC
>NZ_NQWI01000182.1 GCF_002532535.1 Candidatus Viridilinea mediisalina | reverse complement strand
AGTCAAGAATGTTCTTTTTGCTTTCGGTTGCGATTATTTCTGATTAAAAATAGTTTGGATAATTTTGCAACAGTCTCGTCAAGGGTATGCAACACAAGTGCTTTACAATCCGCCTCAGAACCGCTATAATTGCAAATGTATAACGGACGCAATTTCGCGGCCTGCCCAGAATTTGGGCGTGTCTATGCGGTTTTCGCATCGAACTGGCACACACCATTGCAGGTCACTAAAGCGGGCAACGAGGTTCGCCTTCCGTTCAGACTAACTGAGAGTACCGCTCTCAGTTTATTGTTTTTCCCATCGCCCCGGAGCAGGGCCAAGTAATGTGTCGCGCCTGCCCCACCCCCTTTTGGCCCTCCCAAGCTGTAGCTCCGCTGGGCAGCCGGAACAGCAAAAAGGCAATTACGATGATGACAGACAAGCCTACATACCTCACGCGCGAAGGCCGAGCAAAGCTCGAGGCCGAGCTTGAACAACTGACAACAGTTGAGCGCCGCCATGTGGCCGAGCGCATCGCCGCAGCCAAGGAGCTGGGCGACATCTCGGAGAGTGGTGAGTACGAAGATGCCAAGAAGTCCCAGGCGATGACTGAAGGGCGCATCCGTGAACTCAAGAGCCTGCTCTCGCGGGCCGAAATGATTGACGAAGACCCCGTCGCCAATGGTGAAGTTCGGGTCGGCTGTTCAGTTACGGTACGCTTGGACGACGAGGACGAAGAGGAGACGTGGATGATTGTTGGCAGCGCCGAGGCCAACCCGCGCCAAGGGCGCATCTCCAACGAATCGCCCATCGGTTCCGCCCTATTGGGCAAGCGTGCCCGCAACAAAGTTACGGTGCAAACCCCCTCCGGCGTGATGAAGATGACGATCCTCAAGGTGCGCTAAACGCACCGATTCGCCCATAGATAGACGGTATCTTTTGGTTGTGTATTGGCGGCCTTGCCGCCAATACACAACCAAAACTTTTTGTTAGGGATGGTTTTATGGCACTTTATAGTTTGCGCCATAGGTAGTGCCGACTTCAGTCGGCTGAGGTCGCCGACAACCCCCGGATGCCGACTAAAGTCGGCACTACGACGGTAAAACTGAAAGCGTGTTGTTAGCGCGAGAAAGATTTGGGCGGCGGCGCGGTGGCTGAGCCTGTCGAAGCCACCGCGACGACGCCCCCAAACCCCCGCTGGAAGCGCCATGGTATAATGATAAGAAAGCGGGGTGCCCCGATTTTTTTGCTTGGGAATGGTTTCAGGGCACGTTACCGTTTGGAGGCATGCAGCGCATCCTGATGCCACAACCCTATTTCCTATTTCCTATTTCCTATTTCCTATTTCCTATTTCCTATTTCCTATTTCCTATTTCCTATTTTCTGGATATAGCCCCCCTCTGAGCGAAGACCAAGGAGAGCGCGCAGCCCCATGGAATTGAACGAGCTACAGAATCAGCGTGCAGCCAAATTGGAACGCCTACGGGCTGCTGACATTGAGCCCTATCCGACCCGCGCTGAACGCACCCATACTATTGCTGCGGCACTTGAACATTTTGAGCCGTTGGCGGCTGAAGCAACCCCGCTTGTCCTGACTGGCCGGATTGTAGGGGCGCGGCGCATTATGGGTAAGATTGCGTTTGCCCATATTGATGATGGCAGCGCGACGCTTCAACTCTGGTTGAGCCGTGCTGAGTTGGGTGAGGCTTGGTTCCAACGCTTCCGCGATGATCTGGACACCTTCGATATTGTTCAAGTCCATGGGCATCTGCGCCGCACCAAGGCGGGCGAAGCGTCGCTCTTTGTTACCAGTATGAAGCTGTTGACCAAGGCGATCAATCCGCCGCCCGAGAAGTGGGCCGGTTTGAGCGATGTGGAAGAACGCCACCGCCAGCGCTACCTCGATCTGATTGTGAACCATGAGGTGCGTGAGGTCTTTCGCGCCCGTGCGGCGGCGATCACGGCCATGCGCGAGGTTCTTGATACCCAAGGTTTCCTCGAGGTTGAAACCCCGGTGCTTCAACCGCTCTATGGTGGCGCAGCCGCCCGGCCCTTTACCACCTATCACAATACCCTGGGCCAAAACCTCTACCTACGCATCGCCACCGAGCTCTACCTCAAGCGCCTGATTGTCGGCGGCTTTCCAGGGGTCTACGAGATTGGTAAAAACTTTCGCAACGAAGGCGTGGATCGTAGCCATAATCCTGAGTTTACCATGATGGAGTGCTACCAAGCCTATGGTGACTATACCACCATGATGCGCCTCGTTGAGACATTGATGCGCACGATGTGCCAAGCGGTCAATGGCGGCCACACCGCAACCTACCAGGGCCAGGTGCTTGATTTTGGCCCGGCGTGGCAATGCATGCCGATGGCGCAAGCTATTGCCGAACGTACCGGCATTGATCTTGTTGCTGCTAGTGATCTCACTGCCCTCCAGCAGGCAATTGCCAGCGCCGGGCTGCATGTCGAACGCAAGCCAACCTGGGGCAAGCAGGTGGACGAACTCTTCAGTGCCTATGTGCAGCCCCATCTGGTGCAGCCCACCTTCATCACCGAGTATCCGGTGGAACTCTCGCCGTTGGCCAAGCGCATCCCCGAACGGCCCGCCTTCACGGAACGCTTTGAAGCCTTCGCTGTTGGCATGGAAATTGGTAATGCGTTTACTGAACTGAACGATCCCTTCGATCAGGAGCAACGTTTCCTTGAACAAGGGCGCGACTTCGCCGCAGGCGATGAGGAGGCCCACCAGATGGATGTGGACTTCCTCAATGCGCTGATGTATGGCATGCCCCCCACGGGCGGCTTGGGCATGGGTATTGATCGTATTCTGATGGTTCTCACCGACCGACCTAATATCCGTGAAGTGATCCTCTTTCCGCATATGCGCCAGCGCGAGGGCTAAACCTCAAATCAGGCCAAGGAAGCGATTATGACGAAGGTCTTGATCAATGGGATTGATGGCCGCTTGGGTGCGCGTGTGGCTGAGTTGCTCAGTGTGGATGCGAGCGTCGAACTGATTGGGCTCTGTACGAGCCAACCACCTGCGCCTGTAGGCCGCGCTGAGTTGCTGCAAGCCCGCTTGAATGGCCAACAGTTGGCTGAATTGCTGCGCTCCGAAGCGGTGGATGTGGTGATCCATTTGGCCTTTGCCGGAGCGGAACAGCCCAATGTGGGCCGTGAAGAGGCGGTGCAGCAGAATGTGCTTGGTTCGATGTTGTTGCTGGGGGCTTGCGCGAGTGCAGGCGTACAGCGGGTGGTTGTGCGGAGCCATACGGCAGTCTATGGGGCCAGCCCACTCAATCCTACATTTATCACCGAGGATCGTCCCGTCTCGCTGTCCGGGATGCGTGGCCTGATGCGCCACTATGTTGAGGTTGAACAGTTCATTGTTGAATTTGCTGCCCGTCATCCCCAGATGAACATCGTGCCCTTGCGCTGCGCCCCCATCATCGGCGGATGGTCGCCTCTGCTCGACTATTTCAAAGAGCCCAATCCGCGCATGTTGACCGGCTTTGATCCTTGTATGCAGTTGTTGCACCATGAAGATGCGGCCATCGCCTTTGTCTTGGCTAGTCGCTATGCGGCCAAAGGCCCGATCAATATTGCTGCCGATGATACCCTCTGTCTCTCGCAGGCGATCAAGTTGGCCGGGCAACGTCCAGCGCCCATGCTTGAACCATTGATCAATCTGGCCCTCACCTTGGGCAAGCAAGATGTCTTGGGGGCATGGCCCTTCGATCTTAGCTTCATGCGCCACAGTTTTGTGGTTGACACCCGCCGCGCCCGCCGCGAATTGAATTGGGCACCTGTCTATGGTGCCGCCGAGTCGCTCCAGATGCTGCGTGACAATGGCCAGTTGGACGGTGATGGTGAACGGGCAGAGCAGGCCCTGCGGGCCTTCTTGGAGCGCAATACATAGGGGGAACCCGATGAGCGATGAGATGAATCAGCACGAGCCGCAGACGAATGGGGACGAGACGCCAGCGGATGCTGCTGCTGAGGGGGCAGCCCCAAGCAAACCCGCCACGCGCCGAGCGCGCAGTAAGCCTGCATCAGCACCTCAGCCTGAAGAGGGCATTCCGCCACAGGGAGCGCCCTCCGCTGCGCCCCAAGAGGAGCCCAGCCCGGCCCCTGCGCCCCAAGCATCGCTCTATGGCGACGGCAGCAACGAAGAGGTGCCGATTGGCGGTGCGACCAACAGCCTCTATGATGCCGAGCTAGAGGTGCGCCACAGTGCTGATCAGGCCGAAGGTCAGCAAGCTTTTTTGGGCAACCTTGCCGCTGGCGTGTTGCAACTGATTGGCGATAATCTGCGCCGCATGACCGAAGAACAGGCCGAAAAAGTCAATGCGCTGCTACGCGGCATCGATCTGAAGGACTACCTCGATCCCGATTTCTGGCGCGGGATTGGCATGGTACTCCAATATCAGATTGACGAGCAGGTAAGCTTTGTGAAGCGGCGCATCAGTGGCGACTACACGACCGATCCCTACGGCATGGACCGTGAGTTGATCGAAGTGGCCCGGCCCTTCCTCAACTTTATGTACCGCACCTGGTGGCGCATCTCGGCTGAAGGGCTCGAGCATGTGCCTGCCGAGGGGCGAGGGCTGCTGGTGGGCAACCACAGCGGCGTCTTGCCATGGGACGGGGCGATGATTGCGGTGGCGGTAGGCGAGGAGCATCCGGCCCAGAACCAGCGGATTGTACGCAGCCTCTACCTGCACTGGTTCAGCAGCCTGCCCTTTGTCGCCCCGGCGATTGCTGCGCTCGGCAATGTACCCGGGCTGCCCGAGAATGCGGTGCGCCTACTCGAAGATGACGAACTGGTCTGTGTCTTCCCCGAAGGCGTTAAAGGCGTAGGCAAACTCTTCAAAGATCGCTACCAACTGGCCCGCTTCGGGCGCGGGGGCTTTGTGCAGGCAGCCATTCGGGCCCAAGCGCCAATCATCCCCGTCGCCGTGGTTGGGGCCGAAGAGATCTACCCCATGCTGGCCAACGCCACGCCCATCGCCCGACTCTTAGGCATGCCCTTCTTCCCGATTACCCCCTTCTTCCCCTGGCTTGGCCCGGCGGGGATCATTCCGCTACCCACCCGCTGGTCAATCACCTTCTGCGAGCCTTTGCCCACGGACATGTACGATCCAAGCGAAGCCGACGATCCCATTACCGTACTGGGCCTCAGCGAGATTGTACGCAACACAATCCAGACGACGCTTGATGCGCGTTTAGCGCAGCACCGCTCAGTCTTTTAGGGCTACGCCCATTTACGATTGTAGATTGTAGATTGCAGATTGTAGATTGCCGAACATGGCGTCCCAATGAGCTTTCGCGTTCTTGATAATAAGGTAGAGCCGCTCCGCTGGGGCGGCTCTACTTGCGATCCAACCCTGCATTCTTGCGTGCGCGTGGGCGACTTCGCCCCCTACTCTGAGTCCTTCACCGGCAGCGGCTCATAGTCGCCCAGTTGCAAAATAGCCTCACGGATCTCATCGGCGGCACTCTGCCATGTGGCGCGAAATTTGGGGTGAGCTTTGATCTGCAAGGGCGCACCGAAGCGCACGCGGGCGCGGAAGGGCCGCGGGATGAAGACGCCTTTGGGCAAAATGCGGGCTGTACCACCGACCCAGGTGGGCACAACGGGTGTGCCTGGAAATTCGGCGATCAGTTTGCCAATACCGGCGCGGAAGGGGCCGAGGGTGCCACTGGTGCTGCGCGTACCCTCAGGGAACATCATAACCACATAGCCTTCGCGCAGCGCCCGCCCCAAGTGACGCAGCGGATCCATACCGCCACGGCGATCACGCGCAATCGGAATAGCATTAAACCAGACCCGCGAAAGGTATTGCGGCGGCCCGCCCTGAAAGAAGTAATCTTGGGCAGCAGCGGCAACAAACCGTTTGCGCATCAGCTTGGGCACCGCCGCAAAGATCACCGCTGTATCGGCGTGGCTCTGGTGATTAGCCGCAATGATGAAGCTCCCCTCCTGTGGGAGCTGTTCAGCACCTTCAACCTTGAGGCGGGTATAGGTACGCACAAAGGCGTTGAAGAGGGCGGGCAGGATACGCGATCCTCGGTAGCGACTCTTGTAGAGACTCATGGGTTCTTGGTTGGGTTGGGGTAAGGGAAGCAGAAATTTTTGTTAGACATGGTTTCAGAAACGGCCTTTCAGCTTTACAGTTGGAGTGCCGACTTTAGTCGGCATCCCATGGCAATCTACGACCCCAGCCGACTAAAGTCGGCACTCCATCGGAGACCAAACTGTAAAGTAACTATGAACCATGTCTTAGCGCGAAAAAGCCTTGGGCTTGATGGGGGCGGCGCGGGGGCTTCGACAGGCTCAGCCACCGCGCCGCTTGGCTTCGACAGGTTCAGCCACCGCGCCGCTTGGCTTCGACAGGCTCAGCCACCGCGCCGCTTGGCTTCGACAGGTTCAGCCACCGCGCCGCTTGGCTTCGACAGGTTCAGCCACCGCGCCG
>NZ_NQWI01000181.1 GCF_002532535.1 Candidatus Viridilinea mediisalina | reverse complement strand
ATCTCCAATCTCCAATCTCCAATCTCCAATCTCCAATCTCCAATCTCCAATCTCCAATCTCCAATCTCCAATCTCCAGGCCCTACTTGACCACAAGCACCGGACATGTCGCCCGCTGAGTGACGGCGAGGCTCACGCTGCCCATAACGAGGCCGCGCCACGGACTCATGCCGCGCGCTCCGATGATCAGGAGATCGGGGTGATGGGTGCCGATGACGTTGAGGATTACGTCACTGGCATGGCCCTCAATCACCGCGTTGGTGACGTTGCTCACCCCTTGTTGTTTTAGCCGGTTGGCTACATCGTCAACGAGGTTGTATGCTGCTGCACGCCGTTCGTTCATCTGCTCGTTGTAGTTGGGTTCGGCAAGGATGTTGGGTGGTTTGTGGAAGGCATGGATGATAAACACGGAAGCACTATAGCTGCTGGCGAGTGATGCGGTGATTGCACAGGCCCGCTCCGCTGCCGCTGAACCATCGCTGGCAAGCAGAATGCTATGGAACATGGTAACCTCATAGAGTTGATGTTGGCAACGCCGTCCATTGCCCATTGCATCATAGTTTCATGCTACGATGCACAGGTACAACCCCAAGTTGATGTTTAATAACGTGTCGTATAGTTAGGAGTACGATTGCGCTATTATGAAACACTACCGCTTGCTTGCGCTACTCGGCGCCGCACTGCTGTTGCTGGGCTTGATCGTCTACCAACAGCCCGAAACAACCCTAGAGCGGGCCGTGCGCCGCGAGGTGATCCGCGTAGGGTATGCGCCTGAAGAGCCCTTCTCTTACCGTACCCTTGATGGCCATGTGACTGGCGAGTCGGTAGAGGTGTTGCGCCTGATGCTCGCCCGCATGGGGATCGAGCGGGTGGAATGGGTGCAGACGGAGTGGTCTGAGTTGATCCCTGAACTCCGGGCGGGGCGTTTTGATCTGATTGCGACCGGGATGTTTATTACTTGTGAACGGGCACGCTTGATTGCCTTTACTGAGCCAATTTTTGGCTTGGAGCAGTCCTTTTTGGTGCGCACGGGTAATCCGCACCAGTTGCATAGCTATGCCGCTCTGGCCCAGCAGCCAGTGGCGCGCCTAGCGGTGGTTACGGGTGCCCACGAGCAGCGTCTGGCTGAAGCGAGTGGCTTGGCGCCTATTCAGATCCTTGAGGTGCCCGATGCGCGCACCGGGTTGATGGCGGTGATCGAGGGTCACGCCGATGCCTTTGCGTTGACGCGGGTGGCGATTACCGCATTGGTGGCGCAGGCCGAAGCAGGACAGGTCGAGGTCGCTACGCCCTTTGAACAACCACAACTGCCCACGCTGGTCGCACGGGGCTATGGTGCCTATGGCTTACGCCATGCCGATGTCAGCTTGCGTACGGCGCTCAATGAGCAGTTGCAGCAATTTGTGGGTACTCCCGAACATCAACGCCTGGTTGCACCCTTTGGTTTTACCGCAGCCGATCTGCCCGGAAGTATGACCACCGAGGCGCTGCTTACTATGTGTGAGCCATTGTAGATTGTAGATTCAGGATGCGCCGCCCATTATCAAAGTTGATCGCGTTCGCTTCGCTGTAACTGGCAATCACCTGGTCGGGCCGCCCCGCCGGCAGATAGGCGCTTGCCCCAACGGTCAGCGTATCGGTCGCAGCGGCGGTAATCAGCACCAGTGTGCCAACCATGTTTCAAGCAACCCTTTGAAGCGCTGTACTTCATTATCATTCATCAGATTTCTTATTCTTAAACGGGTTTACAATAAGCAACTGTTTGTCTACGTAAAGGCCGTCCTGCATATCTTCAGAAAGAAGTTGCTGACACCCCCCGATCAGCGCTGCAGCGAGAACTAGGCTATCCCAATAGCTAATCGCATAGTGTTCGCGTATGACTGATGCTCTTCGAATAATTTCATGAGAGAGATCAACCACGCGATAGTAGGCATAAAAGCTGTCAATTAGCCCGCGAAGTGTTGATTCGTCAAGAAATTTATTCTTAATCAGATTGACACACACTTCGTTTATCGTTTGAGTACTAACCACAAGCTGACGTGTATTCTCGATAACCTGTTTTGCCACACGGGTTTTGGCTGGGTCTTGAGTGTCAATAATAGCGTAGAGCCATACATTTGCATCTACAAATACTAAATCTTGACTGATTTGCGATTTTTCCATAAAGGAATACCTCATCTGAAAAAACATAATATAACTTATCGATCATATATTTCAGATCGATTCATAGGTTTGAAGTTAGGTGCTTGAATGGGATTTTTCATCAGATGTGCAATCATATTCATCTCGGGTTGTTCTTCTTCAACAAGAATAATCACCCGAATTACGCCTCGCACCTTGTTTCGATATTGCAAAGGGATTTCAATTGTACCATCTTTGGTTTTGACCTCAAATTCGACTGCGTACATTGTCATCCTCCCTATACATAATAAATAATCTTTCGCGGAACGTATATTCTTAATTATTCACTACCCACACGGCTTTGTCAAGTCTTGAGCTATTTGTTTACTTCTCCTTCACATTATATCACCGATAGTATACACCATTGCGCAATATTTGACGCTAAAGCCCATTGAGACGCGCTGTTCGGTAATCAACAATCAGAAATGGTATGATGCATAAACGCTAGTCTTTCGGGTGAGCATACGTAGTTGTAATATTCAACAGTAATTGGTAGAACTCATGATCCGATCATTAACCACGCGATCCCTTTGGCGCTCTGGTTGGTGGCGCACTCTGCTGTTGGTGCTGCTGGCCGTCTTGTCGTTAGCCCTGCTGCATTGGAGCCATTGCCAGTGGCGTCAGACGATGCAAGTATATGTGATTGCGCTTGATAATTTGAGCCAAGCCCGTCGCCATGTGAACCTGGCCTATTTGGTGGCTGGGCGGGCGGCTGGGGGTGATAGCACCTTCGCCTTTCAAGATGCTCAGGCCCATCTTGATCGGGCACTGCTAGCCTTGGATGATTGGCAGCAAGGTGAAAGTATGCTGATCCGTGTGGATGGTGCCCCGCCCCCTGGCGCTGAGTTGGCTCAGGCGGTACGGAGCTACCAAGAGCAGGTGGCTGAGTTTCAGCTTCTGCTCCACCCAAATCTGGCGACGGCGGCAACGCCGCTGGTGGCGCAACGTAGCGCCTTTGCCGAACTGGAGCGCCAAGCGGGTCGCTTGGAGGGGCAGCTCTACGAGAGGCTCAACTATGTGCTGTTGGCCCAGGAGCGACGCCACACTGCGCTGCTGCTGGTCTGGGGGTTGGCGCTGGCCCTGATTGGCTTCATGCTCTATCGTGGTGAACAGTTGCGCCAACGGGCAGCGCAACAACTGCAGCAGAGTGAGGCGCGCCTCGATGCGGTGCTGCAATCGGCGATGGATGCCATTATTGTTATTGATAGTGAGCGTAGGATTGTGCTCTTCAATGCTGCCGCTGAACAGATGTTTGGTTGCACGCAAATAGCAATTATTGGCAAGCCAATCGATCTGCTGTTGCCGAAGCATGGCGATCGCGTGCTGGCCATGGCCCATGAGCAGCAGCCTCTAGTTGAGGTAGATCTGCTGGTGGCCCAGCGCACTGATGGCAGCGAGTTTCCAATTGAGGCTTCGGCAGCTCAGCTTGTGTTGCAGGAGCAGAGCCTCGTTACACTGATTCTGCGCGATGTGAGCGCCCGCAAACGGCTTGAAGCGCAGTATCTGCAAGCCCAGAAGCTAGAGACTGTGGGGCGCTTGGCGGGTGGGGTGGCCCACGATTTTAACAATCTGCTGACGGTGATTGGCGGCTATGCTGAACTTGTGCGTAGCGATCTGGCAACCAGTGATCCACTCACAACTGATATTGCCCAAATCCAAGCCGCTTCCGACCGCGCATCCCGCCTCACCCGTCAGTTACTTGCCTTTGCGCGCAAACAGGTGATTGCGCCCGTTGTTACCAACCTGAACCAGCTTATTGAAGAGTTGGAACCCTTGTTGCGACGGCTGCTAGGTTCTGATCTGAAGCTTATGATCAACCTTGATCCCGCCCTTGGTCAAGTCAAGGTTGATCCGGGCCAGATCGAGCAGGTGATTGTCAATCTGGCGGTCAATGCGCGCGATGCGATGCCCGAAGGAGGACAGTTGAGCCTGCGTACCACCCAAACGATCCTGGAAGAACCGCTGATCCACGGTGCCTTTGACCTAGCCGCTGGTGAATATATCGTACTCCAGGTGAGTGACACGGGCTTGGGGATTCCTAAAGATCTACAAACAAAGGTCTTTGAACCCTTCTTTACCACCAAAAAACCGGACAAAGGCACCGGGCTTGGTTTGGCCACCTGCTATGGAATTGTGCGCCAACACGGGGGTGCGATTACGCTCTACAGCGAGGTGGGCTTAGGCACCACAATTGTCATCTACCTGCCGCGCACCTACGGCGAAGTGGTGAAGGCGCTGCAACCCACCAGCATGCCCGCCTTGCCCCGTGGGAACGAGACAATCCTGCTGGTGGAGGATGATGAGCATGTGCGTGCTTTGTCTATCCGCATCCTCGTGCAGCAGGGTTACCATGTACTCGAGGCGCACAATGGCGCAGAGGCGCTCCAGGTCTTGAAGGCGTGGCATCCACGCCCGGTGGCGCTGCTTGTGACCGACATCGTGATGCCGGAGTTGGGCGGGTTGGCCTTGGCCGAGCAGGTGCGCGGCATAGCGCCTACGGTAAAACTGCTCGTTGTCTCCGGCTATGCCGATCACCCATTGCTCAACGAGGGCTTTGATCCAACCAAGGGCCATTTTTTACAAAAACCCTTCTCGCCCGCAAGCTTGGCACGCAAGGTGCGCATGGTCTTGGATGAATAGGGATAGTTTCAGTTGATCCATTGCCTATTTTCTATTTTCTATTTTCTCGTTTCTATATCCTTACCTCCCCCCAACAGCGCACACACCTCCGCATCGCTCGTTTGGGTAAAATCGGCATACCAAAGGCCAATTGCGCCCAAATCATCCACTACCTCGAGGGCGATCAATTGCTCTACTTCGGCCCCTAGTTCAGCGGCAATATCATGGGCGGCCACCGGCACCGCGACTATCAGGCGGGCCGGGTTGCGGCTCCGCGCCGCACGAATCGCGGCGCGCATCGTGGTGCCCGTCGCCAGCCCATCATCCACGAGGATAACGCTCTTGCCCTCTAGCAATGGGGCTGCTCGTGTGCCACGGTAGACCTGCGCGCGCCGGATGAGTTCCTGCTGCTCCTTGGCGGTTACCTGCGCGATCTGCGCTGCACTCACCCCCAGGTGTGTGACCACCTCATCGTTCAAGACATGCACACCGCCTTCGGCAATTGCGCCCATAGCCAATTCAGCCTGGTCTGGCACACCCAATTTACGCACCAAGAGCAGATCGAGCGGTGCCTGAAGCGTGTGGGCAATTGCCGCCGCAATGGGCACCCCGCCACGTGGCAGGGCCAACACCAACGGTGCCACTACGTTCGGTTCAGCCGCCACACGGGCCGCCAACTCCTCACCCGCAGCAGCGCGATCGGCAAAGCGGCGGCGTACCCCTAAATGGCTCAAGATACTTCTCCATGTCATCGAATCATCCTCACACTCCCGCAGCACGCAGCAATTCCGTCGCCCACTGAGCATCATCAGCGGCGAGAGCTGGCACGGGAGGCTGATGGTAATCAATGCGTAAATCGTAGCCCGCCCGATCATAGAGCGCATGCAACAACGGCGTAAGCTCCACCTTCGGCTCAGGAGTAGCACGTCGCAGGGGCAGGGTAAAGCTTGGAATGGCTTGCCGTACCCCAAAAGGTCGTAACTCGGCCTGTGGTCGCTGATGAGCGCGACTAACCAACAGGCGATAGTCGCTCCGCCCCAAGTATCCGGTTATGGGCATCGCTTCACCACTACGCAACAGATCAAGTTCAACCAAATGGGTGAGACTAGCTAGGATGTTTAGCCGTTTCTGCATGTATTGACGCCGCCCCTCACCCGGCAGCTTATTGCTTGGTGAGAGCAGTTCCAAGACTGTGACTACAGCTTGTGAATCTGTGGCATAGATTGCGAGATAGGTTTCACGCAACTCCTCAAGCTGCGGAACTTCAACCATCACGATCCCAGGCTCTGGGCTGGGCATTGAACTACGGGTCTTCATTGGGACATCTGTTGGTACTACTGCCACATCAGGCCGCATATAGAAACTCAGATCATCTGGGCTAAGGCGCACAGTGCGTTCTTCGACCGCCACATAGTAGTGCGGGCGCAGACGTGGTGCCAAATCGTCGCGCAGGGCAATGATCAAGCTACTGTGGACATTGGGCCACAGACTTGGATGCTCTAGGTAGGGATCCATTCCAGGAAATGGCGTTGGCATAGTACTATTGGAGATTGGAGATTGCAGATTGGAGATTGGAGATTGGAGATTGCAGATTGGAGATTGGAGATTGGAGATTGGAGATTGGAGATTGGAGATTGGAGATTGGAGTTTGGAGATTGGAGATTGG
>NZ_NQWI01000311.1 GCF_002532535.1 Candidatus Viridilinea mediisalina | reverse complement strand
GGTGGCATCACCGTCGGCCCCAGCCTCTTCGTAGGCGGGCTCAACCCCTACGGCTTCTTCCGGGGCCAATTGGACGAACTGCGTCTCTCGAACAATGTGCGCTACACGGGCAACTTCACGCCACCGAGCAGTGCCTTCACCCCTGATGGAAACACCCTGGCGCTCTTCAGTTTCGACGAAGGCAGTGGCAACACCACCGCAGATCGTTCTGGCAATAACCTGAGCCTAACCTTGGCCGCAGCGCCCAGCAACCCGACCTGGGTAGCATCAAACGCACCGAGCGACGGTGCAGCGCCGAGTGCCACGAGCACCCCAGTTGCGAGCGCAACCCCAGCGGCGACCAACACGCCCGTGCCGCCAGCGGCGACCAACACGCCCGGCCCGTCCCCCACGGCGACCAACACACCCGTGCCGCCCACGGCGACCAACACGCCCGCACCGACCAACACGCCCGCACCGACCAACACACCTGTGCCGGGCAGCAACTTCGCCTTGAGCTTTGCTGGCAACGATCAACTGACGGGTGGTGCCGTGCCTGGGTTGAATGGCAGCCAGACACTGGAACTCTGGGTACGCCCCGATCTTGCAGGCCAGGATGGAGTCATTGTAGCCACCGGCGCAGATAGTGGCTGGTCGCTCGAACTCAACGGTGGCCGGGCCACCTGGTGGATGCTCAACAGCGCCAATAGTTGGCAGATGGTGCAGCATGCAACTGTACTGAACACC
>NZ_NQWI01000180.1 GCF_002532535.1 Candidatus Viridilinea mediisalina | reverse complement strand
AGCCAGCCTGTCGAAGCCAGCCTGTCGAAGCCAGCCTGTCGAAGCCAGCCTGTCGAAGCCAGCCTGTCGAAGCCAGCGCGCCGTTGGCTTCGACAAGCTCAGCCAACGGCGCGGCCCAGAAATTTTTCGCGCTAACAATCTTTATTTACACCAGATTATTTGTGCAATATATCACAATAATCCCCACTGCCGCCCCTACAGCAAGCCGCCATAGCTACGCAGAGAGGTTACGTCACCCCATGAAAGCCCGCGAGATCATGACCCAAGCGGTCATCAGTATCAATGAAGCAGCCACGGTCGAGGATGCCGCCCGTCTCTTGGCCCGCAATCGCATCAGTGGTCTCCCTGTCGTTAATGCCGAGGGGTTGCTGGTGGGCCTTGTGAGTGAACACGATCTCATTGCCAAGCCGGGGCGTCTGGTGGGTGAGTTGATGACCCGTGGTGTGATTACGATTGGCCTCGATACGGAAGTTGAACAGATCCAGCATCTGCTCACCCATCAGCGCATCCGCCGTGTTCCTGTGGTTGAACATGGTAAGGTAGTGGGCATTGTCAGCCGCTCCGATCTGGTGCGTCAAATTGCGATGCGTTGGGTCTGTGGCGTCTGCGGCGAGAGCGTCCGTGGCCTTGAAGCCCCAAGCGCTTGCCCAAGTTGTGGCGCTGGTACCAGCGCCTTTGTGCATGATGTGGTGCCGCCGGGGATGTAGGTGAGCGGTGAAAGCGCACAAGTTACCCTGAAAGGTGTTCATTCATGACTAAACCAGCCTTAGATAACCATACGGCCCTCAGCGCAGCACAGGTTGCCGAGTTGCGCCACTACTACTACCAGATGGTACTGATGCGCCGCTTTGAGGAGCGCACTAATGAGATGTATGTCAAAGCCAAGATTGGGGGCTATTGCCACCTTAATCTGGGGGAGGAGGCGACCATTGTTGGTTTGATGGCTGCGCTGAAGCCGGAGGACTATATTTTTACCAACTACCGCGAGCATGGCTATATTCTGGCCCGTGGTGTTGCGCCCGGCCCGATTATGGCCGAACTCTTTGGGCGCGAGACGGGTGTCTCTGGGGGGCGCGGCGGCTCGATGCACCTCTTCGATGTCTCTAAGGGCTTTATGGGTGGCTATGCGATTGTGGGGGGCCAAGTGCCCCTTGCCGTTGGTGCCGCCTACGCCCTGCGCTACCAAGAGCAACCTGGGGTCGTTGTGGCCCAGATGGGTGACGCCTCGACCAATATTGGAGCCTTCTACGAATCGCTCAACCTCGCCAAGCTCTGGAAGTGCCCCGTCCTCTTCTTCATTGTCAATAATGGCTATGGCATGGGTTCTACGGTGGAAATGGGCTCCTCCGAGCCCGACCTCTGGAAAAAGGGGGCTTCTTTCCGCGTCCACGGGGAACAGGTGGATGGCACCGATGTCCTAGCTGTCCGCGATGCCGTCCGGCGTCTACGCGACCACGCCGAAGCCACGGGTGAACCCGCAATCCTTGATGTGGTGAGTTTCCGCTTCCGGGGCCACTCGGTAATTGATGCCGACCGCTACCGTGATGCTGAGGAGGTACGTCAGGGCCGCGAGCAGCACGATCCCCTGCGGCACTATGCCACGTGGCTGCAAGACCACGCGCTCGCTGATGATGCGTGGTTTGCAACGCTGGCCGAACAGGTGGAACGCGAAGTGCAAGAGGCGATTGATTTTGCCAATGCTGGCCCAGACCCCAAGATCGAAGATATCTTCACCTACATGTACGCTTCCCCGGTGCCCAATACCCCCGGCCCCGAAGCAGCACGGCGTTTGCTGTAGGGAGGAGGAGTGCGAGGGAAGAGGTACAGAGTATTGCACCACAGAGGCACAGAGAGCACAGAGGGTTTGTAAGTATATAATGCGGAAATGCGCTATTTCCTATTTCCTATTTCCTATTTCCTCCATCCTCCATCCTCCCCTCTGTGTCCTTTGTGCCTCTGTGGTGAACATCTCTGCATCTCTGCCAAAATTCCATACATGAAAGCTCTCCCGCTTTACCACATAGACAAAGGTTCACATGACTACCATAACCTACCGCCAAGCCCTCAATAGTACGTTGGGAGAAGAGCTTGAGCGCGATCCCAAGGTGTTGCTGATGGGCGAAGAGATTGGCATCTTCCAAGGGTCTTATCGTATCACCGAGGGCTTGTTGCAGCGCTTTGGCCCGAAGCGCGTCGTGGATGCGCCGATTGCCGAAGAGGGCTTTGTGGGCGTCGCGATTGGGGCCGCAATGCTCGGCCTGCGCCCAGTGGTTGAGATTATGACCATCAATTTCATCCTGGTCGCCATTGATCAGGTGGTCAACCATGCCTCCAAGATTCACTACATGTTCGGTGGTCAAGTGCGCGTGCCACTGGTCATTCGTACCCCCTCTGGGGGCACCGGCCAGCTTGCGGCTACCCACTCGCAGAGCTTTGAGAATTGGTTTGCCTATTGCCCTGGGCTCAAGGTTGTCGCCCCGGCGACCCCCTATGATGCCAAGGGGTTGCTGCGTGCCGCTATTCGTGACGATGATCCCGTCATCTTTATTGAGAGTCTGGCGCTCTACGATACCAAGGGCGAGGTGCCCGATGAGGATTTTGTGGTGCCGATTGGGGTGGCGGAGGTGAAACGTGCAGGCCACGATGTGACTGTCGTCGCCTATTCACGTATGACCGCCGTGGCACTTCAAGTAGCCCAACGTCTGGCCGAAGAGGGCATTTCGGTTGAAGTGGTAGACCTGCGCTCGCTGCGCCCGCTCGACCGCCCCACGATCATCGCGTCGGTCAAAAAGACCAACCGCGCCGTCGTGATTGCAGAGGACTGGTACTCCTACGGGGTCACTGCCGAGCTGGCAGCCACGATCCAAGAGGATGCGTTCGACTACCTTGATGCGCCCGTGCAGCGTGTCGCCGGACTGGAAGTGCCCCTGCCCTACGCCAAAGACCTCTCCGCCGCCGCCAAGCCCAGCGCCCAAAGCCTGATCAATGCGATTCACCGTGTTTTACACGGAACAAGGAACAACCATGGGTGAAATAACAATGCCCCGGCTCTCCGACACGATGGCGGAGGGTACGGTGGGACGCTGGCTTAAGCAGCCAGGTGATCAGATCCAGGTCGGTGAGATTATCGCCGAGATTGAGACCGATAAGGCGACGATGGAACTGGAGGCCTTTGAGCGGGGTACGCTCCAGCAGATCATTATTGGTGAAGGGCAGACGGTGCCGATTGGTGAAGTGATTGCGCTGATGGGCGATGGCCCAGTGGTGGCGGCAGCGCCGCCGCGTGCGCCTGAAGCCCCTGCGCCCGCAGCCGCGCCCGCAGCCCCCCCTGATCCTGCCCCAGCCCCACAGGCCAAAGAAGAGAACGGGCGGATCCTGGCTTCGCCTCTCGCACGGCGGATCGCCAATGACTTAGGGCTTGACCTGAGCCAGATTGAGGGTAGCGGGCCGGGCGGGCGGATCATTAAAGCCAATGTTGAAACTTTTGCAGCCAAGCAACATAGTGAGTCTGATGCGCCTGCCTCGCCCGCCGTGAGCGCTCCACCAGCCGCCCCAGCCGAAGCCAACATTACGCCCCTCTCGCGCATGCGGAAAGCAATTGCCCGCACCATGAACGAGAGCAAACCGGGTGCGCCCCATATCTATGTGACCATTGAGGTTGCAATGGATGCGTTGCTCAAGCTACGCGAGCAGATCAAAGCGGAGGGCACCCAACTCTCAGTCAACGACTTCGTAGTCAAAGCGGCAGCCCAAGCCCTAACCAAAGTACCCGCGCTCAACACCAGTCTCGTCAGCACTGCCGACGGGCAACTCGCAATTGCCCAGCACCCCGCAATCAACGTGAGTGTTGCGATTGCCCTTGATGACGGCCTGATCGCGCCAGCCATTCGTGACACAGACAAAAAGAGCCTTGGCACGATCAGCACCGAAATCCGCGACCTCGCCGAACGGGCTAGGGCGGGGCGGCTCAAGCAGCACGAACTGGAAGGCGCAACCTTCCAAGTAACTAATCTGGGTATGTTTGGAGTAGTAGAATTCGGCTCAATCATCACTTTACCGCAAGCGGCATCCTTGGCTGTTGGTGCGGTGCGTAGCCTCCCGGTTGTACGGGATAATCAGGTTGTGATTGGCCAGACCATGAACCTTACGCTGAGTGCCGACCACAGAATTGTAGATGGAGCCGTAGCCGCTCGCTACCTCAAAGAGCTACGGGCGCTGTTGGAGCATCCGTTGGCGATACTTATTTGAACTGTTTGTTAGCGCGAATAGTTCTTGAGTTTGCCGGTGCGCCGCTTGGCTTCGACAAGCTCAGCCAGCGGGTGCGCTGGCACGGTGGCTGAGCTTGTCGAAGCCACCTCTGTCCCTCTATAAAATATGCACTTCCTCCATATCAACCAACTCTACAACCCCGCCTCTGGGGCTTCGCGCTACTTTCATGAACTAGGCGCACGCCTTGTAGCTGAGGGCCATCGTGTCACGCTGTTGAGCAGCAACGCCCTTGATCTCGAATATTTCTGGGATGC
Organism: Candidatus Viridilinea mediisalina; assembly: GCF_002532535.1. Lineage (GTDB taxonomy): Bacteria > Chloroflexota > Chloroflexia > Chloroflexales > Chloroflexaceae > Viridilinea > Viridilinea mediisalina. Next base: position 2,067 of record NZ_NQWI01000180.1, on the reverse strand, counting down.
CCGTCGCCGCCATGTTGATGCAGGTGAAGCATGGCTGGAGGGGGTTCGCATGCTGCGCCTGCCGGTGCAGCGCCTGCCTGGGCCACCAATTGTTTATCCCATCCTACGGCGGCTCATGGTCGAACTGAGCCGCCTGGGGCCACGGACGGTGCCGCTGTTGCAGGCTATGGCCACACTCACCCCGCGCATGGTGGCACTGGAAGACATCCTTGCCAGCCTCAGCGACATAGATCTTGTGCATAGCACCAACATCACGCTCGACTTCGCCCTGCTGCCAGTAGCTCACTGGGCCCAGCAGCGCGACATTCCGCACCTCTGCACCCCTTTCATCCATTTGGGCGAACCAAACAGCCGCCAGATAGTTCAATACTACAGCATGCCCCACCAGATCGCCCTGCTCCGCAAGTGTAGCGCCGTCGCCACCATGACCGAACTAGAACGCAGTTTCCTGATCCAGCTTGGGCTTCAGGCCGAGCGCGTACATGTTGTAGGGGCCGGAGTTGACCCCAGCGAAGTCGGGGGGGGCGACGGCAATGTGTTTCGGGCCCACTACAAGATCAATGGTCCCATCGTACTCAGCCTGGGCGCTGCCGCCTACGACAAAGGCAGCATCCACGTACTCGAAGCACTACGTCGGCTCTGGGCCACAGGCGAAACGGTCACATGGGTACAATGTGGCCCACTCTTAGGCCACTTCGAGCAGCACTACGCCCAACTCAGCCCCAGTGAACAGGCACACACCCGCGTGTTGGGCTACGTAGACGACCAGACGCGCCGCGACGCCCTGGCAGCAGCGACAATCTATGCCCAACCATCGCGCACCGACAGCTTCGGCATCGCCTACCTGGAAGCGTGGTGTTACGGCCTTTCAGTCATTGGCGCGCATGCAGGCGGCGTACCCGCCGTCATCCGCGACGGACAGGACGGCCTGTTGATACCCTTCGGCGACATCAGCGCCCTAAGCGAGGCGTTGCGGCGTCTGCTGCACAACCCAGCCTTAGCACAAACCCTTGGCAGCAACGGCCACCAGCGGGTGCTACGCGAACTCACCTGGGATGCCGCCTACGGACGCATCCGTCGGCTCTACCTTGGGGGGTAGGGGGCGCGACGCGTTGGCTGAGCCTGTCGAAGCCAACGTCGCGGTGGCTTCGACAGGCTCAGCCAACGTCGCGGCCCAAGGCTTCATCGCACTAACAACCATTTCCTACTTTCTCGTTTCTCCACCCTACCCTATGGTACAATTGCGTGGCTAATACCATTTACGATTGTAGATTCCAGATTGCAGATTGCCGAACATGGCGTTCCAATGGGCTTTCGCGTTCTTAATAATGCGGCATGCTCAAGGGTAATTGGTATAAGAACACCCCCTGGGAGTGTACACGGGACTCACCGAAGAGTTATGTTTGGGAAGAATGATGTAAGGAACACCCCATGAATCACCAGGCGGTCGAGGCGCTGACGCTCCTCCAAGGGCAGATTGAGATGCTAAAGCTGTTGCCTCGAACAGGGTGGTTGCAGCGTGGCCTGCGTGATGTCGAGAGTGTTGCTGAACATAGTTTCGGCGTCGCCGCCCTTGCACTGGTCGTCGGCGATCTCTACCCCGATCTGGATCGTGGCCGCGTCTTGGCTATGGCGATTGTACACGATATGGCTGAGGCGTTGATCGGCGATCTGCCCGCTTCGGCTAGTCGCTTGTTGGGTAAGGCGGCAAAGTATGAGGCGGAACGTCGGGCTATGCTTGAACTCTTTGGCCGCTTGCCGCGTGGTGCAGAGTATGTGGCGCTCTGGGAGGAGTATAGTCAGGCGGCGAGCAAAGAGGCCCGCCTGGTGAAAGCGCTGGATCGCTTAGAAATGCTGGCCCAAGCGTTGGCCTATGAGCGTGCAGGAGCTTCTGGCCTGACTGAATTTTGGGAAGAGCGTAATGGCTGGGGTGAGGAGTTCCCAGAGGTGCGAGCGCTCACTGAGTGGCTCTTTGCTGAACATGAGCGGATGAGGCGTGAGGCGTGAGGCGTGAGGCGTGAGGCGTGAGGCGTGAGGCGTGAGGCGTGAGGCGTGAGGCGTGAGGCG
>NZ_NQWI01000019.1 GCF_002532535.1 Candidatus Viridilinea mediisalina | reverse complement strand
GAGATTGGAGATTGGAGATTGGAGATTGGAGATTGGAGATTGGAGATTGGAGATTGGAGATTGGAGATTGGAGATTGCACGGTATTCACCAGCCGCGATGATCTCGAACAGTGGTTGGTGCAGCACGGTTAGAGAATGGGGCGGTTGGTGCCCCAGACCTGCCAGGTGTGCGCCGTGAGGATGCATGAGCCGGTCGTGCCCTAAGACCTGCCAGGTGTGCGCCGTGAGGATGTATTCCATACCACTGAGTGGCTGCACGGCGCACACCTAGCAGGTCGCTTGATTCCGCTCTATTAATGAGATCGTGTGGCAGGAAAGAGGCGAAGGCGTCGTGGTTTTTTGAGCAACTGTGTTGCACCCAACGCATGTACACTAGCGGCGCACGAGGGGCAGATACACATTGTGCATCACGCTTTGGATACTCTCTGTTGCGACTGGCACACCCGTAGTGATGGTGGACGATACATTGCCATCGGCATCGCGATAACGGACAGCAAAGGTGTTATGCAATGGCACCTCAACAAATTCCGCGAAAGGTTGCCATGTCTCGTTCTCTTCCTGATCTGTCCAGATTTGCATCTCGGTCACGTCGCCCGCATTACTTGTGGCAGCGAGGCGCAGGGTCATCTCTGTTTCAGTATTACGGTAGAGAACTATTGTTCCAGTGATAACCTCATCCTCCGCTGGGGTTGGATTAACGAAAGCGGGTAGAGCTTCATCTTGAAGCTGCACTCCAGCGACAGCAGGAGTACCCGTGTAGAGGCGCATACTATGAGGTTGGTAGTTTTGGAGTGCCAACGCACTACTCAGGGTCGTGCGTGCGCCCATCTGAATACCGGGGTCATGAACCGTATAGTTGCTCGGATTACCACCTCGTCCGCCCAAGACAACAACGAAGTGCATGAGATTGTGATTGCTGATTTGCAAAATCACCGGCCCCTTGGCCAGCTCTTGATCAAGCCGGTTATAACTGAATGATGGCCATTCGACAAAACGTACCTTGCCCGCACTACACTCATTGACCTTTGAGTGCCCCCAGTACAATGGGCAGGCTGGAGCGCCCATACATGTATTGAGTGTTCCAGGATTATGATTAGCGCCGTAGTATTGGAAGATCATCGCAAGTGATGTGAGCGCACAACCAATATTCCTGATGTTGCCGTTACAATCACCAATACGGTTATTTCCCCATAGCGGATTGCCTTGCCAGAAATATGGCACATTCCACATGTTCGGCTGGGGTGCTGGAGGAACTGGTGCAGGAACTGGCAACGCTGGTGAGAACACAATAGTACGCCAACCAGTCCATGGACTCGCCAAATCACCATCATTTGCCTGGGCACGCCAACGATACAATCCAAACGCTGGGAGGTTCACCGCCCATTGATTTCCTCGCCATGATGATGTCTGTTGCCAAGAGGGGCCAATGCGCTCGATCTGAAAGCGGAATTCGCGGTAGTCACGGGGACCATTATCTGGATCGCCACCATCCCGCACTTGGAGCGCAACGGTGTTGTTATTCGTAACCACTGCATTGGCTGGAGCAACAAGGATGGGCTGGTTGGGTGCCTGATTTGGTGGCGGCGTTGTTTGATTACAATTGGCCGTGTTAAATAGCCTAAACGAAGCAATGGCATTATTGAGTGGTGAACCATCCTCGAAGGTGTTATCACTCAAGTTATCATCGCTACTATTTAAACAACGACTTGGCCCTTGTTGATTGAGATCACGATAAACACGCACTGACCAACCAGCCTGAAGCCGAACTGAAGAAATGATATTCCTGCAAGATGTGTGAATATTCGCTGCCATAGGCTCATTGGAATAACACCGAGTACCTGCAAAGTTTGGTTCAGTATAGACTTCAAGTGCGCTAGGTGAGGAGGCTGCATTATTAACATTGATCGTCCGCTCCTCAATGTGCCATGCACTACTCAGGGTGCTGCGGTAACGCACGCGCAACACATGTGAGCCATTGCTCAACGCGGTGGTATCAAGCTCAAAGGAGTAGCCCGAGTTGTTGTAGCGTGAGTCGCTGTAGGTGTTGCCGATATCTGGCCGTGCAAGACCATAGTTGGCCCGGCCAAGACGCTCATCGCCAATGTAGACCTCCACTCGATCAACGCCTGGGCCGTCTAATGAGGCTGCATCAAGCGCCCAGCCGCGTACTGTGATGCTGCCTGCTACATTCGCCCCTGCGTTGGGGGACTCAATTGCAGCCCGGGGCACCGTGACCAACTGCTGCTCATAGTCAATATCCCCTTCGCTAGGTACGCTCACCGTAAAGCGTGCCGCTCGCTGCATAAAGGCTGTTTCGGAGAGCGGTTGTTCGCTGAACCATACATAGACGGTGAAGACTTGGCCAGGCACGGCATCAACCACCGCCCGCCACCGATTGCCATAACGTGGAGGGCAACTGGTTGAACGCACGAAGAGTTCACTCACGAAACCCCCTGGCCCATCCATAGATGAGCGCAACTGAAAATTGGGTACATTGGCACATACCGAGACACCAATTGCCGTGCGACCATTGAAGATCTCGGGGTAGAAGGCAATTGGGCCATCAGGCTGCGGCTCTGGTTCTGGCTGTGGCTCCGGCTCTGGCTCCGGCTCCGGCGTAGGGTTACTCACATGAATCCCCCGCTCTACCAGATGCCATGTGTCATCAATAGTGCTACGGTAGCGCGCCTGGATCACATGGGAGCCATTAGAGAGCCGCGTGGTATCGAGTTGGTAGGAGTAGCCGGAGTTGTTGAAGCGTGAGTCCTTGTAGGCTGCGCCCACGTCGGGGCGGTGGATGCCGTAGTTGGCTGTGCCAAGCAATTGGCCACCACTGTAGATCTGCACTTGATCCACACCTGATCCATTCCACGAAGCCGCATTGATCGCCCAGCCGCGCACGGTGATCGTACCCTGCACCGTGGCCCAGTCGGCTGGCTCTTCCATATTGGCCGCTGGGACGGTGAGTGGCGCGATCCGCTCCGCATTGATCCGTGCCAGTCCGGTCACTGTGACGCGCCAGCGCGCCGCTCGCTGCATGAATTCCGCTTCCGAGAGGGGGGTTTCGCTGGCATAGCCGTAAACGGTGAAGACCTGGCCGGGTACTGCGTCAACCACCGCCCGCCACCCGCCGGTGGGCGGGCATCTGGTGGAGCGCAGGAAGAGTTCACTGACAAAGCCGCCCGGCCCATCCATCGATGAGCGTAACTGAAAATTGGGTACGTCAGCACATGCGCTAATGATGATCGCTGTGCGACCATTGAAGTTCTCGGGGTAGAGCGCCATCTCGGAGATGGTGGAGTTGGGGTGTAGCACCTCCCCCTCATCTCGATCTTCTTGGGTCAGCGTAGCCGCTGGGTAGAGGTGGATCGGTTCGCCCACCTCGCCCTCGCCTGGGTTGGCGTGGCTTAACCTTGCAACCGATAGCAGCGCGAAGACGATGGCGAGCAAGAGCGTGGCATGGCCGAAGCGACGGAACATGGTGGGCCTCCTTGGGTAGATTGTAGATTGTAGATTGTTGATTGTAGATTGTTGATTGTAGATTGTTGAACATGGTGTCTCAATGGGCGTTCGCGTTCTTGATGGTGCGGTATGTTCAAAGGTAATACCATTGCAGATTGGAGATTGGAGATTGTTGAACATGGTGTCTCAATGGGCGTTCGCGTTCTTTTGGTACGATTCTGACTGTAGCACGCAGCATCAGCAAGTTGCCGATCAACATTGGATCTTTTTCAAGAACGCGAATGCGCAACTCTCCTCTTCAGCACGGAAGATTTGGCGGCAATGGCGGGCCTGCACCAAAGTTTTGATCCCTACGATCTCTTCAATCCGGGCAAAATCTTTCCCCGCTCGCAGGGTTGTGGCGAACTTGCTGCGTTGCGCCGGGCGGCTTTTGCCGATGAGCCTAAAAAATCAAACCCCCGGTTTTGCCGGGGGTAAGCTGAACGTTTGTTATGGGCCTTAAAAATTGAACCCCCGGCAAAACCGGGGGTAAGCTGAACGTTTGTTACGGGCCTTTTGGCGCTTCTGAAAATCAGAAAGAGGATATTATGGCGACCCTGAGTGGGCTCGAACCACCAACCTTCAGCTCCGGAGGCTGACGCTCTATCCGATTGAGCTACAGGGTCGCAGTATGGCGAGTATACCCCATCCCTTGTGGCCTGTCAATGGTCGCGCTAGGGCTCGCCCCATGAACCCTACAACCTCATGGTATACTGCACAACGGCTATAGCGTTCTTGAAGAGCTACAGAGTATTGCACCACAGAGACACAGAGTACACAGAGACGTGGGTGATGCAGCAAGTGCCATTATTGGCGCTGCCTTCGTCCCAAACTCTGTGCCCTCGGTGCCGCTGTGGTGCAACGCTCGGAATCTCTGCTCGACTCTCTACATCCGCGCCGGGCCACCCGGCCTGGAGCTTAACCTATGTTAGATCAGGATCGTATTCGTAACTTCTGTATCATTGCCCACGTTGACCACGGCAAGACGACGCTTTCGGATCGTTTGCTCCAGATGACCAGTACGGTTACTGAGCGTGAACGCCGTGAGCAGCATCTCGATTCGATGGATCTTGAGCGCGAACGCGGGATTACCATTAAGCTGAAGGCGGTACGTATGCACTACCGCGCTGCTGATGGTGAACTCTATATGCTCAATCTGATCGATACCCCCGGCCACGTAGACTTTAACTATGAGGTTGGTCGCTCCCTCGCTGCCTGCGAAGGTGCCCTCTTGGTGGTTGATGCCGCTCAGGGGATCGAGGCCCAAACTCTGGCGAATGTCTATTTGGCCCTCGAACACGATCTGGCGATTATTCCGGTGATCAATAAGATCGATCTGCCCGGAGCCCATCCCGAAGAGGTGGCCGAAGAGATCGAAAAGGTGATTGGGATTGCGGCTGAAGAATCGATCATGGCTTCGGCCAAAGAGGGCGTGGGTGTGCCGGAGATTCTTGAGGCGATTGTGACCCGTGTGCCGCCGCCTCACGGCCAGATCAAACGCCCCGCCCGCGCTCTGATTTTCGATAGCCACTATGATGCCTATAAGGGCGTCATTGCCGCTGTGCGCGTGTTTGATGGTGCCTTCGAGTCGGGGGCGAAGGTGAAATTCGTTGGGACAGGTGCCGTCACCGAGACGTTGGAGTTGGGCTGCTTCCGTCCGGCTATGCAAGCACTGTCGGCCCTGGTCACGGGCGAAGTGGGCTATATTGCGACTGGCCTCAAGACGGTAGAGGAGTGCCAGGTGGGTGATACGGTCACCCTGGCGAGTCTGCCCTCCATCGAGGCGCTGCCCGGCTATCGCCCGGCCAAGCCGATGGTCTTTGCGGGCCTCTATCCGGTGGATAGCAACGCCTATCCTGAGTTGCGCGACGCCCTCGAGAAGCTGAAGCTCAATGATGCGGCCCTCTCCTACCTGCCCGAAAGCTCGGCGGCACTTGGTTTCGGCTTCCGCTGCGGCTTCTTGGGGCTGCTGCACATGGAGATTGTGCGCGAACGGCTGGAGCGGGAGTACAATCTTGATCTGCTCATCACCGCGCCTAGTGTTGAATACCAAGTGCTCCGTACCGACGGCGAGATCATTACGGTCTCTAACCCCTCCGAGATGCCCGAAGTGAGCAAGATTGGCTCGATTGAGGAGCCGGTGGTGCAGATTGGGGTGATTGCGCCTGCACGCTACATTGGGACGATCATGGATCTGGTGACGACGCGGCGCGGGATCTTTGACACCATGGACTACCTCGATCCCACTCGTGTGCAACTCAAGTACCGCATGCCCCTCGCCGAGATTGTGATTGATTTCTACGATCAGCTCAAGAGCCGCACCCAAGGCTATGCCTCGCTCGATTATAGCCTGGCAGGCTACCAAGAGGCCGATCTGGTCAAATTGGATGTTCTCGTCAACCAAGCCCCGGTTGACGCCCTCTCGCTGATTGCCCACCGCGACTTTGCCTACCAGCGTGGCCGCGATCTGGTCGAACGGCTCCGCAAACTCATTCCGCGCCAAATGTTTGAAGTGCCCATCCAAGCCGCCGTTGGTAGCAAGGTGATCGCCCGCGAAACTGTGCGTGCGATGCGTAAGGATGTCTTGGCGAAATGCTACGGCGGCGATATTTCCCGGAAACGCAAGCTGCTGGAGAAGCAAAAAGAGGGCAAAAGGCGCATGAAGATGGTGGGCAACGTCGAGATCCCCCAAGAAGCCTTTATGGCGATCCTTTCGCTTGGTGAGGATGGGGGAGGGAATTAAGGAGTAAATAGTAAATAGTAAATAGTAAGTAGTAAGTAGTCGAACATGGCATTCTAGTGCGCTTTCGCTAGACCTCACAGGTTTTCTTGCCTATTTCCTCTCTCCTCGTTTCCTATTTCCTACCTCATGGAGTATGAACGGTGCGTATCGTCACTCTGCTACTCACCCTGCTGCTGCTCGCGGGCTGCCAGAGTACCCAGCATGGCCAGGCGCTCATGCCTGATCCCACGAGTCCGGTGATCTTTCGCCTTGATGGCCAAGCCTATACCGTGGCCGATTTCACCCAACGTATGCAGGCCGATATTGGGCAAGATTTGGCCATGATGCTCGATCAGGGCCAGTCACGGGCCGAGATTGAGGCGTTGGCAAATGATTTTGATATTCGGAACCAGATCTTTGACCGCATGCTCCAAGATTTGTTACTGCAACGCTATGCCCGTCAGCACGGCCTTGGTGTTGATGCTGCCAGCCTTGATCAGCAGGTCTTTAGCATGACCTTCCGCGACCCCGAGCGGCCCTTAGAGGCGATGACCGATGTGCGCGTGCAGAGCGCCCAGGAGCAGGTCGTCTTGGCGGTGATGGTGAGCCAAACCCACGCCCCGATGAGTTGGACACGCCAGATCTTTGTGGCAGATCAGGCTACAGCCGAGGAGTTGCTGGCCGAGTTGGAGGCCGGGGCCGATTTTGCTACCTTGGCGCGCCGCCATTCGCTCGATACCATGTCGGCTGAACAGGGGGGCGATCGCGGGTGGCATACCGAGGGTACCTATGTGCCGGAGTATGATGAGGCGGTTGCGAGCGCTCCGCTCAACACCCCCACCCTCGTCGTGAGCCGCATCGGAGCCCATATCATTGAGGTGCTAGGCCGCGACGAGCAGCGCCCCTTCGAGAGCTTTGAGCATTTGAGTACCACTCCGAACGCGCAGTTCTACTTTGAGCAGACCTTCATGCCCTGGTACGAAGAACTGCGGCGCAATGCCGAAGCCAGTGGCGAGTTGCAACTGGCACCCAATTTTAATCCGAATGATGTGCCGCTGCCCTTCCCGCAGGGAATGTAGGGGTGTAGCCTCCGAGAAATTGGGTGCTACGCCCCAACAACGGATTTTATGGGGTAACATCATGACAACAATTTACGTAGAGACAGACGATAATGCACACCAAGTGCGCTCTTTAATTGAAATCGCCATTCAACGTGAAATTGCACACTTGGAACTGGCGCTCACATTGGCACAACGACGTCTGATTCCATTTGAGCAGAAGTATGGCACCACATCTGACTATTTTATGACCTCTATGGCTGCTGAAGATCTCGCTGGCGGTGATGATGAGTATGTCCAATGGGCAGGAGAATATTGCCTTGTGCGCGATCTTGAAGCAAAACTTCAGCAATTGCGCGGGATAACCTACCGTGATTGAGGCATACTATCACCAAATAACACACCTCCTTGAATTGTATACGACATCTCGTATTGTGCTACATAGCCAGATCAATATGGAGACCCGTGCCGGTGGACAGGGCTATCTCGCTGGCTCGATCACGTTTCAGGATGGTTCAATCTTGTTTCTGCGTGAATACCTGAGTGTTGCTGGTACGCAAGTGCAACGCGAGATGTATAGCTACCACTACCAAGATGCCGTGCAGCAATTACGCTTTCGTTATGATAATGCACTGCACCGACCACAGTTGGGCACACGCGAACACAAGCACACACCCGAAGGTATAATTGAAGGTGTTGCACCAACGTTAGCCGAAGTCTTACACGAGATCGTTGCTCTACTTGGTATTCCATAGGTGTATGAAATCCTCAACACACTCTTTAACTCATAGCCAACTCCTTGATCTTGCAAGCCCCCTTTTCGGGCTAGAGGCCCACGCCGGGCTGCAACTCTGGGAGGGTGCGGCGCTGGTGGCGGCGGCACGCCCGCCTGATGTGCCGACAGCCGCGCCGGAGGGTGCTGTGCGCCCGTGGGTTGAGACGCAGGGCTTGGGGATCTATGCCCCGCCGGTGGTGCCCTTTCCGCTCCAGCCGATGGTGCCCGCGCTGCTCTGGTGGCGCGCTGGCGCACCCTCCGTGGCACAACACCTGGTCGCGCTGCTCACAACGCGCTACCCCCAAGCCCACGGCGTGCAGGTGGCCAGCCTTGATACGGCTGGAGTAGCAGTGGCAACCACTGAGTTGGCCTTGGGCGAACTAGCGCACGTTCAGGCCCCCGCACAACAGACGATCCTCTGTTACCTGCCGCCCCTAACGCTCGCCGCCGACCTCCGTGGGGCCGAGACGCTGCGCTGGGTTATGACGCGCTTGTTGGGCCCGGCAGGTTGCCCCTGGGATGTCCGCCAGAGCCACCAGGCGCTACGCACCACTCTGCTCGAAGAGGCCCACGAGGTGCTTGAAGCACTAGGCAACCGCGATCTGCCTGCGCTCAGTGAGGAACTGGGCGATCTGCTGATCAACATTATGGCTCACAGTGAAATGGCGCGCCAAGGGGGCCACTTTGCACTTGAGGATGTCTTGGCGCAGGCGAGTAGCAAGCTCATCCGCCGCCACCCCCACGTCTTTGGGACGCTCGCGGAATCTGATGCTGAGACGGTGCGGCCTACCTGGGAGCAGATTAAGGCGGCTGAGTTGGCTGCCAAGGGGCGGGCGCGCACGAGTGCGCTTGAGGGCGTTCCGCCCGGTCTGCCCGCCCTTGCCGCCGCCCAAGCGCTGGGGCGCAAAGCGGCGCGCAGCGGCTTCAACTGGGCGACACAGCAGCAGGTGTGGGCCAAACTGCACGAGGAGTTGGAGGAGTTGGCCCAAGCAGCAGCGGCGGGCGACACGGCCCACTGCGCCGAAGAGTTTGGCGACCTGCTCTTTGTGCTTACCCGCTTGGCCGACTGGCTCAAGTTTGATGCCGAACACGCGCTTCACGATGCCAACGCCAAGTTTAGGCGTCGCTTCAGCGCCTTTGAAGCGCAGATCACTGCCCAAGGGCGCAAGATCGCCGATTGCTCGCTGGAGGAAATGTTGGCGCTCTGGCGCACGACCAAGTAGCATAGCGAGAGGGAATGGGAGGGAACCTGGTTCCCTCCCATTCTTCCAGAATCCGAAGGGAAGAGAGTCATGCCCTACCCATCACTACAAAATCTCAGTACCGAAGTGCGTGCGGCTACCGTTGCTTGGTTTACTCGCCACGGGCTACCGACCGATCCCAAGTATCCCCATCGGCTGGCGAGCGATACCGATTGGCAACACAATCTGATTCTGCCCGAAGTGCGCGCCTATATTGCCCAAGAGCTTGCTGATGCCAACGCCGGGCGGCGCTGCTCCTTTGCGCTCCACCGCGATGTTGGCAATGGGGCGAGTAGCCAAGCCATGGCCTTCAACCTGCTTGGCCCGCTGCTGGCACGCAACGACCTCGCGCCACTGGAGGCGGTAGTGACGGCGGCGGGCCTGCCGTGGCCGCGCCAGCCGCAGGCCGCGCTTGAAGTCGAGAACCGCGTTGTCTTCAATGAACAGCGTGGCCAACCAACCTCAATCGATCTCGTCATCAACGGCGCTCCCGCCGACTGCGGACCGATCTGTGTAGAGGTGAAACTGACCGAGGGCGGCTTTGGCAATTGCGGCCTCTTTGCCAATGGCGAGTGCACGGTTGATGGCAACAATCCGCTGGGCGATCTCATGCAGTGCAAGCTATACGAAAAGGGCTACCTCTATTGGCAGCGCATGGAGGAGCATGGTCTGCTGACCGACGCCCTGCGCGGAGGTGAGCAGTGCCCCCTGACATGCAACTACCAATTCTTCCGCGAACTGCTCTTTGCGCTCTACTACGGCGGTAACTTTGTGCTGCTCCACGATGAGCGCAGCCCGGTCTTTATGGGTGCGCCGCTCAGCCTCTTCCCGTTGTTGCAGGCCAAACTGCCCGCAGAGATGCGCCAGCGTGTCACCGCGATCAGCGTACAGCAGCTAGTCGCCGCCATTCGTGCGACGGGTCGCCATGAGGATTGGCTGGGCCTGTTTATGCAGAGGTATGGCTTGGCATAATGCGAATGACCATTAAACATGCGCATTATCAAGAACGCGAAAGCTCATTGGGACACCATGTTCGGCAATCTACAATCTACAATCTACAATCTACAATCTGAAATGGCATAACAGCAACGCCACCAAGAGCCAATGCACACCTCACCATGCCAACGCCTGTTGCTTGTAGGCAGCGGCATTGCACTTGTAGGCGCACTCGCCGATCCCAGCCTACGCCTAATATTCCTCTGCCTGCTGCTCCTCTTTGTACCAGGCTACCTTGTGGAACGGCTGCTCCCAGCGACGCGCCCGCCACTACTCGTGCGTAGCGCCGTCTGGCTTGCCCTCAGCCTCAGCCTCAACGCCCTACTCTACCAATGGCTCTGGGCGACTGGCCTGAGCCTCAGCACCAGCGCCCTCTGGCTCGGCTGCGGCCTCATGAGCGCCGGTGCCCTCGTAGCCGCTTGGCGCGACCTCGCTGTCCCCTGGAGTCCGCATAGGGATACTTGGGACACCCTGCTAACACCAATTACCCCTGAACATGCCGCATTATCAAGAACGCGAAAGCCTATTGGGACGCCATGTTCGGCATTCGGCAATCGGCAATCTACAATCGTAAATGGTATAACCATAGTCATTGTGCTGATCACCATTGGAGCGCGGCTGCATGACATCAGCAGCCTCACCTTCCCGCCCTGGGTTGATTCGGTACACCACGCGCTGCTCATCCGCATCGCCGCTGAAACAGGCAGCGCCCCGACTTCATTGCAACCCTACCTACCCGTAGAAGACCTGCCCTACCACTGGGGCTACCACGTCTTCATTGCCAACCTGTTGCGCATCAGCGGCCTCGACATCCTTGAGACCATGCTGATCAGCGGGCAACTGCTCAACGCCCTGCAAGCGCTCACCGTCGCGGCACTGGCCTACCACATGTGGCGACGCCCCCTAGCCGCACCGCTTGCGGCGCTCATCGTCGGCTGCATCTCCCTCATGCCCGCCTACTACCTCTCGTGGGGGCGCTACACCCAACTCACCGGCCTGCTGATGCTGCCCGGGCTGGCGATAGCGTGGAGTTGGGGGTTGGAGAAGGCTTCCAAGGCTAGAGCTTTCCAATCAAGAGGCATCATCCCTGAACAAGGCGAGATACAGAGCGATGCACCACAGAGGCACAGAGAACACAGAGATTTTTTGTTAGCGCGAAAAAGCCTTGGGTTGGCAGGCGACCTCGCGGTGGCTTCGACAAGCTCAGCCACCGCGCCGCTGGCTGAGCCTGTCGATGCCACCGCGCCGCTGGCTGAGCCTGTCGAAGCCACGCGACGCGGTCCAGGACTTTTTCGCGCTAACGATTTTTTAGAGGGACAGGCAGACAACCGTGAGCAAGCTCACACAAACATCCTCGGTGTCCTCTGTGCCTCTGTGGTTAAACACTCTCTATCTCTGCAATACTCTACCTCAAGAACCACGCAGGAGAGAGCCAGCCCCTTCGCCTCCCCCTGGCTGCTCGGCGGCCTCATCTTGGCCGGGTTGAGCTTGGTACATTTCCGCATCCTGCTCTTCGCCCTCGCCCTGCTCGCAGCCCTCACACTGGTCTGGATGGTGGGCCAAGCCTGGCGCAACCTGAGTAGGCCACTACTCTATATGCTTGCTACCGCAGGTAGCGCCATCATGCTCACGCTGCCGTGGCTCTGGCTGCTGCTGCAACGCACCTTGGTGCCTGCGGTGAGCAGTGAAGGGGGGCTGGCTGGTGGAGGCAGCTACAACGCCTTCAACAGCGGCCTACTCTGGGTTGGTGCCAACTACCTCTTGGTTGCTCTTGCGCTGCTTGGGGCTTGGCTCGGCCTATGGCGGCGCAGCGTAGCCACCGGCAGCATCTTGCTCTGGGTAGGCTTCATGCTCATCATGGCCAACCCCTGGCTCTTGACCTACCTCATGCCCGCTTTGGGCCTGCTGCTGCTCAGCACGCGCCGCGTCAGCCTGATCATGATTGGTGGCGGCATGCTGCTCTTCAACCCACAACTGGTACAACTGCCCTACCTCTGGCTCATTCCCAACGACGTCGTGGTCATCAGCCTCTTTGTGCCCATGGCCATCCTGATCAGCGGCGGGGTGGTCATGCTTTACGAGCGTCACAGCGCCAAACTGGGCCGTCTCGGGCCAATCGTGCTGCTCATCAGCATCATCGGCAGCGGAGCTTGGGGCCTCCACGCCATGCAAGCCAGCATCATTAATCGCGCCACGGTCTTCGGCAGCCCAGCGGAACGGGCAGCGATCACATGGGCCAAACAGCACACCCCAACTGACGCCCGCTTCTTGGTCAATGCTGCGCCGTGGCTACCAACGGCGCGCCGAGGCGCCGACGCAGGCTGGTGGCTCATGCCCCTAGCCGAGCGCTGGGTCAGTGCGCCACCCGTCGTCTTTACCTATGGCGATGCGGCCTACGTACAGCACATCAACGCCATCAACGACACGATGATCACCTACACCCCTGGGCAAGAGCAAGCCATCTTTGAGTTAATTGCAAGCGAAGGTATCACCCACATCTACCTGGTGGATGGGCGCGGCCCCTTGGAACGCAGCATGTTTGAAGGGCGTACAGGTTTTCGGGTGGTGTACGATCTGGGGGGCGTGGTGGTGGTGGGGGTGGAGGAAGTGTAACATAATACCCATCATCCGGTTTATCTTCACTAAATATGACGCTACAATCAAAGCCTCTTCAAGCCATAGCCACAATGTTGTGCGGCATACTGTTCATGGCTCTCTTCTTTGGCCCAACCGACAACTGGTCGTGGGATCCTTCATTTTACTATGCGCATATTCGTTCGCCAATCATTGATGGTGATCTCGATTTTCGCAACGAGACCAAAACTGGGCAGTTCGAGCTACCCTATACCCGTAATGGGCTACAGCACAGCCTCTGGCCGCTTGGGCCAAGCTTACTCTGGTCACCCTTCTTCTTACTAGCGCATGGCCTTACGCTACTGATCAATCCGGCGCATGCGGATGGTTTCAGCTTCCTCTACATCGCTTTTGTAACAGTGAGTTCGCTCGCTTTTGGGATGGTTGGTCTCGGCTTGCTCTATCAAATTTGTCGCTACTATACAAGGCCGCACCAAGCGCTACTCATCACTCTGCTCTGCTTAGGGGCAACACCCCTCTTCTTCTACATGTTCCGTCAGCCGTTGATGGCCCACACGACCGGCCTCGCCGCCGCAGCGGGTATGCTCCTCGGCTTTATGCATCTCACGCGCTCACAAGCGCCGCTGCATAGCTGGAGCGGCGCCATCTTTGGAGTCGGCTTAGTCCTCTGTTTTCTGACGCGCTGGAATGGCATTCTGATGGGGGTTCTGCCCGCGATCTATTTTGCCGCCTACCTCTTCCCTGCAATCAAACAGCGCTCCCTACGCGAAACTTGGCCAGTGGTACGTCAGATTGGCATCATGCTGACCATCTTTGGCCTACTACTCACCCCGCAACTTGCTTTATGGTATCGCCTCCACGGCACTTTTTTCATGCTACCGCAGGATGGTGGTTCGTTTGTTGCTAGTTGGCTACCAACCAATCTTCTCCATATCTTCTTTCACACCAATCGCGGTCTCCTCTACTGGTCGCCTCTCGTTATCTTGGGCATGCTTGGCATCTTCTTCATTCCCGCTTGGCGCGTGCGTCTTGCCGCCATCCTCATCATCACTATGCAGTTGGTATTGATTGGCTATCGCCGTGATTGGTACAGCGGCGGCGGTTTTGGCGCACGCTACTTTATCGAACTCTTGCCATTCTTGGTGCTTGGACTCATCGCCTTGCTGCAACGCCTACCCCAAGCGCGCATGTGGAATATCGCCCTTGGAGTAGGCGCAATAGTCCTAGTTATTCACCAGTTTACACTACTCTATGTGGTAGAACGCATTACTGAAGGATGGATCGAACCAGCAGCATACTTTCAGGGCCAGCCACTCGGCCTTGCGTGGCAGTATGAGGCTCTCCTGCACCTTGTACGCGACCCACTAGCCTGGTTCAGCCCACGCCCCTATGTTGGCCTTGATCGCCAGACGATCGTGACCAGTCTGCTCACTGGCCCCCATCCAACCAATGTCTATGCCATCAGCGGCACCGCCCTCGTCTTGAGCATTCCCGTTGCGCTCCTCTTCGCCACCATCTGGCGGCTCAGCCAGCGCTTTGGCATCTTGCCGCTTCTGTTTGCTATCACAGCCTATTTTGTGGCATGGGCCCTTTTTATTTTAGTGGTGGGGTAGGCTACGCCCCGCCAATTCCCAACCCCACCAACCACCACTCGCGTGCGCCATAGACTAATACTAAATAGCCCAACAACACCATGCAGAGCGCCGCGTCAACCTTTGTCAGCCGCCAGCGCCGACGGGGGGCCGCGAGGTGGAGCGTGAACCAGAAGAGGACGAGTGAAATAGCACCGTAGAGGACGGCGGTGGCGCGGTGGAGCGGCAACGTTCCCCCCAATGCGCCCGTCTCAAGCGCACCACGGGTTAAGAGGCTCAACAAGACCAGTGGCCGTAGTCCGCCAACGAACGCATCGGTCGGTGGCCGGGCCGGGACGAGGGCTGCCGCCATTGCCGAGAGCGGGTTGGCTACGACGTAGTACGCGGGTGCCGCTCGCATGGCGTTGAGCAACGACCAGATGTTGGCGGCGAGTAAGGTTCCCCCCACAAGACAGACGAGCAAAGCATAGCAGAGCAGCGTAGCACTGTAGGTCTGGCGTGTGGCCGCAGAGCAGCAGAGGCCCAACATGCAGCCGGTGAACGCCGTTAGCAGCAACAATCCGCCCATGCGTCCAAGGTCGGCGATGGTAACCCCGCCAAACAAGAAGACGACACTGAAGACTGGTGCAACGGCGAGCAGCAAGAGCAGCAAGAGGCTCAATGCTGCAACGAGTTTCCCGGTCACCAGTTGCAACGGTGTAATCGGCGTTGTTTGCAGGATCAGTGCCGTACCCCGTTCATACTCGCTACTGATGGCATGCAAGGTCAAGGCAGGTGCCAAGAAGATGGTGAGTAACTGCAAGCCCAAGCTCAAGCCAATAAACAACACCTGGCCTATTTGGGCGCTCAACAGCGGTGCGCCGCGATCCAGTTGGCTGACCAGCACCCCGTAGAGCAGGCGAGCTGTGATGCTACTCAGGCCCACGTAGATCGCCAGCAGCAGTGCCACCCGGCTACCGCGCATCTGCACGGCAAATTCCTTAAAAAGAATTGGCATGGCCAAGCGCTTCATGGCAACGTTCCTTCAAGCTGTGCGCTGAGATAGAGGCAAGTTGCTTCGCCAATGCGACCATCGAGACGGACGAGCAGTTGACCGTTGCGCAGGTAGGTTTCGGGCGAATTGACGCGCAATTCCCCCGGCCCCTCAAAGTCCTGCTCGACCCAGCGCGCTTGCGCCCAATCATAGAGTTCAGTCGTTACCCCTGCATTGGGCCAACGCCGCTCACTCGTAAGCACGAGGGTCAACGCTTCGGCACGGAGCAGTGCCAAGCCTGGGGGTACGTGCAAGGGCGCAATGACCGGCGCTGGTTGCGCGGGTATGCCCCAACCCTGACCGCCCATGCAGCGCGCCCATTCCAACGCGCTCCAATCGGGCTTTAGCCAGCCACGCGGGAGCGTGAGCGGGCCGCTGCCATGAATGTGTGGGCGCATCACCAGCAGATTTGTCGTTTGCACTGCTGCTGGCCCAGCAACATCTATTGCCAATGGCGAGCGTTCCAACCATGCGAAGATGAGTGGCCCTTCGTCGGTGAGGGTGGCATTACGTACAACTGCCGCATTGATCAACGCCTCGCGCACCAGCAACTCGCGTGGTGGCGCTTGCCCGGGTCGCCGTCCAAGCGCCAATTCATCGCGCAACACGAGGGTACTCAAGGTCTGATCAGCCGCTGGCCCCCCGAAGGCTTGCGTAGGCCAACGGGCTACCCGCTGTTCGCCCGGCTCAACAAGGCCAAGCCTGATGATATACTCACCAAAGACCGCAGCCACATCACGCAACGCCTGCTCACCACGGTTCTCTAAGGTAAGCTGGATGGCACCATCCACCACGACCATCTCAGCATGCACCGCATCAAAGGCAAGCTGTTGATCTGCGATGAGCCCTTGGATCCGCCATGCTTTTGCATCGAGGGTGGCCCTGGGGCTAAACTGGGGTAGTTCACCCGTCACCCCTTCAATCATGCCAAAGCTTCCACTGGTGGGTCGCACCGGGCGTAAGAGGGCATCATCACTCAGCGTGAGGGTCAATCGCTGATCTTGGGGCACCAGCACGCCCACCAAGCTACGCACACGCGCCTGGCCTGGTTCTAACACTTCGATCAGACTGATCTGGTTTACGAGGCGCTCATCGGGGCGGATGAGTACGGCGAGGCCAAAGACGCCTGCGCCAACAAGGAGCGCAACCACTGGCACTACCACCCATGCCCAAGCCTGACGATCAATCCGGCGCAGCAGGAGCGCCACACCAGGGCCAATTAGAATCGTGTAGAGGGCGAGGAGCGCAAAGATACGCTCGGTAGGTGGCAATGGGATCGCTGGCATACTAGTCAGACTGCTCGTAAGAATCTGCTCTTGCAGCGGATCAACACTGGTCTGCATGCCATTTGGCCCACGCACAAGCAAGGCAGGACGCAGCAATTGGTACCAGAAGGCGGGCGCATCGGCCCACTCAAGCAATGCGGTTTGGGCCGGATCAAAGGCGAGTTGCGTCACCCGCCCGCGCCCAATTGCATGGCTGACCCAGGCGGGGGCCGTTTCTGGGCCATTGATCTGGACGCCGGGCAAAGGGCGCAACTGCACCGCGGTCAACGCTCTTGGCCCAGCGTCTACTTCCGCCAACGCAGCCAGAGGGTCGGGATTAAGTCGTATTGTCGCCCCAAAGGTGGCAGGCAGCAGCGCCGCAGGCAAATTGGTCGCAGTCCGTTCGGCTGCACTCCCACCACCAATGAGCAGATGCCCCCCGGCATGCACCCAACCCAAGAGCGCCTGCTGCTGATCGCTCCGCAACGCCTCTGCGGGCAGATCGTGAACCAACAGCAAGCCCAGACTACTCAGCCCAGCCATATGAACCGGAAACTCTGCGGGGGTAAGCAGAAAGCTATTGAACGGCTGTTGGCTCAGGTCTTGACGACGCGGCAAGCGCAATTGGGGGTCTTGAGCGCCCAACAACCCAAGCATACGTTCATCAATACGGGGCCGCAATTCAAGCACTTGGCTTGCCAATACGTCCTCTTGGGCCTCGACACGCACCTGTAGCCGCCGGGTTTCGTGGTCTAGAGCGACATAGAGCGTCAACTGCACCTCAACGCCACCGGGTAGCGCCACGGCTTGGCTATGGTGTACCCCAGTCCCCCCTGCCGTCGCCACCACTACTACCTCACGCGCTACCCCCTGATTGCTCAGGTTCACCTGAATTGGCAGCCAACTACCTGGCGTATAATTGCCATTAAAAGCCGCCTCTGCTTCTAGCAGCAGCACCTCTTCAGCATGGAGCTTGCCTGGTTGCCCAAGCAGCAGTAGTACTCCACAGATCAGCATGATGCATAGCAACCTCCGGCTCATGAGTGGGCGCAGGTGGCATCCTCTGGTGGCATATTGGTTCATAGTCATCACTTCACATGCTCGTCTCGCTGTACCATATTATAGCTTGTGACGGAACAAAACTCTTTGTTAGGGATGGTTTCAGAAACAGCCTTTCCGCTTTACAGTTGGAGTGCCGACGTTAGTCGGCATCCAAAGGCAGTTTGTGAACTCAGCCGACTAACGTCGGCACTCCGTCGGAGGCCAAACTGTAAAATATCCTGAAACCATCCCTAACAAGTTTTTTCGCGTTTCTTTGCGTTCTTTTGCGACAACGAACATATTTTCTACCCGCCCTTACCCCACCTTGCCGCAATAGCCAGCCCATGCTATGATCAACACGATTGTAGCGAGGAAACCAAGCTCCTATGACCAATGATGTCCAAATTAGCGAACGCGAACGCGAAATTCTCGAACTGGTTGTCACTGGTGCAACCAACCAACAGATCGCGTTGCAACTCAATATTAGTATTAATACCGTCAAGGTTCACCTGCGGAACATCTTTACCAAAATTGGCGTCGTTTCGCGCACCGAAGCAACCGCCTACGCCCTGCGCCATGGTTTGGTGGCACTCCATAACGGTGCTGCAACCAAGCTCATTGCCGAAGCATCTGAAACCAAAGCAGCACCAACCGAGCTTGTCTCAGCACCTCATGAGCCTGATGCCCCGCCAGTTCCGCCTGAAGCCAGAGCAGATGCCACCGAGCCTGCGGTTGAAGCAACAACGGGAGCATCAGCCCAGGCCGAGCCTGCCGACCTAGCCGCACATGCAGAACCAGCATCTGTAGTACCCTCCCAACCTGAAGCCCCTAATCAAACCTCAGTTGCACCTATGCCTCAACGTACAAACCGTATCACTACCGAATTTCGTACCTGGTTACCCTTCATTATCGTTTTTGGCGTCATTGCGTTCTTCCTTGTTGCCCTACCCCTCCTGCGTCAACAGACCGCCACAGGGCCTCAGCTTGGCGATGCGCCTGATGTTGTCGCCAGCACAGCTTCATCCCGCTGGACAAGCCGTGCCCCTGTGCCTAATCCGCGTGATCATTTTGCCCTCGCTGCCTTCGATCTGCAACGCGAAATCTACCTCTTTGGCGGTAGTGACGCCCAAGGAGTCAGTGCAAGTATCGAACGCTACGACCTGACCAACGACCTCTGGACTTCACTCGGCGAGAAGCCTACCCCCGTACAGCATGCCCAAGCGGCAACACTACGGGGCCAGATTTTTCTGCCCGGCGGTGAGGATGCGGATGGTCAGGTGCGCGACATCCTCGAAATTTACGACCCCCGCGAACGCCAATGGCGCGAAGGCCCAGCCCTACCCGCGCCACGCAGTCGCTACACCCTCGTCGCCTGGGATGGCCAGATCTACCTCATGGGCGGCTGGGACGGGAGCGCACTTCGGGATGAGGTCTTTATCTTCGATCCTGATGCCAATCGCTGGCTTGAAGGCCCTACACTACCTTCACCGCGCCAACATGCTGGATCTATAATCGTCAGTGGTCGCCTCTACCTGATCGGCGGCGAAGGCGCGAATGGCCCCCTGCGCGAGAGCATGCGCCTCGATCCTGGCGATAATACGCTGCGACGCTGGATCAGCATTGCGCCTCTACCAGAGCCTAGCGCAGCGCCTGTGGTCATTGCCCCCGCCGGCACGCTGCTGGTCTTTGATCCGCTGCAACAAGCGGGGTTTCAGTATAATCAGACCTCTGATGTCTGGCAGCCGTTTAGCATCCCCGATGAAGTGAACTTAACTACGTCTGCGGTTATGCTCGACGCCCACGCCTACTTCATCGCTGGCGCTGATGCCCCCCAACCAGGGGCGGTCTACCAGTACCAGACGGTCTTTACGATCTTTTTGCCGTAGAATATAGGATTTATTACCATGATCCATATGCAAAAGCAACGCCCTATCCGTGCGACAGGATGGCGTCTTGCTCGCCATGCCTTGTTTACCTTCAATAACCGACGCTTATCACAGCATCTTGCGCCCGAAAAGCGTACATCACTCGCCCATTTGCATCAAACAATCACCCGTATGCGCTTGCCGAGCGGCCAAATGCGCTTGCCTGGTTGGCTGACGCCCCGTGAGCAGCAGACGCTCTACGCATTAGCCTACCTGCTGCCTGGCCCAATCCTAGAAATTGGTTCGTGGCTTGGTCGTTCAACCGCTTGTCTCGCCTCAGGCATTCGTGATAGCACACAAGCAAAAACATTGGTTGCGGTTGATCTCAAACTTAAACCTGAGTATTTTCGTCCTTATGCAGATAAGATCGGGTTTTTCTACCCTTCAACATCCGATCTACCTCTAGCTGTAGTTGATAAGGAAGATTTTACTCGTAATGTTGAGCCTATCATCCGCGCACCGGGGGGCTCACGCCAGGTACTCCGCGAAAACCTCACGAACCTTGATCTTATTGATCTCGTGCATGTCGTGATCTGTGATTTTCGGGATGCACCAGTTTTACCATATCGCTTGGTCTTTTGTGATGTAACCCATGATCCAATCGAAATCGAGCGCAATATTCCCGATATGGCCCATCTCCTTGCCCCAGGAACTATTTTGGCATGCCACGACATTGATGCCACCAATGAAAAGTGCCTGCATAAACTTCTGCCGTTTCGCTATAGCTTCATGCGCGACAGTTTGTTTGTTGGTGAACTATAAAAATCTGTAGGGCGATGCCCTACAACCCTTCGGACTGATGAAGGATGCGAGGGAACCAGGTTTCCCTCGCGCACCCTAACTATACACCCCCAGCCACGCCTGCGCCAGACGCTCCCATGCGTAGCGTTGCGCCTGTTCGCGCCCCGCCGCCGCCAGGCGTAGGCGTTGCGCATCGTCCTGCAGCAGCGCGATGATCGCCGAGGCGAGCGCCGTAGGGCTACCCGGTTCCACTAAAACCCCGGCCCGCCCGTGCGCCAGCAACGCCTCACGATCCCCCACCGCCCCCGTGATCACCGGCACGCCCAAAGCCATGCTTTCTACCAACTTGAGCGGCGAGCGCGCCCGCGCTACTGCGTCGTCATGCACCGGATCAACGCTCATCTCGGCCAGTGATAGCAGTGTGGGCACGGCACTGTGGGGCACATGGCCTGTAAAACGCACGCTGGCTGTGAGGTTCTGCCGAGTTACCCATGCCTGCAACTTGGGTAGATCTTCACCACCGCCAATGATCAATAGGCACGCTGTGGGCACTGAGGCCAACACCAAGGGCCACGCTTCGAGCAACAGATCAACCGGGTGATTCTGCAATGCTAGGCTGCCCACATAGGCCACGACCCGCCGCCCTTGTAGCCCTAAAGCGCCACGTAACGCTGCAAGGCGTTGCGCTTCCGGTAGGCGAAAGCGGGCCACGTCAACCCCGTTGGGCACATAGACACTCCGCGTTACCCCGCTTTGGCCCAGTTGCTCTGCGAGATGCTGGGTGTTGACCGTGACCCCCTCAGCCAGGCGGGGAAGCAGGTGTTGCCAAAAGGCAAAGATCGCCCGCTGCCACTGGGCCGTGAAGCGGTTTCCATGCACTTCATCATCATCACAATCTACGTAAAACCCCTGATGCCGGAGTAAGCCTATGCCCAAGAGCGCAGCCATGCCGTTAATCGGCTGCGGTTTGCCGAGGTGGTAGCAATCCGAGGGTGAACAGATCACGCCCCAGATCATACCGAAGGTGGAAGTGGTGAGGACGCGCAGCAACTCCAGCGGCCCGAAGCGTTGCGGCAGGCTCCCCGTCTTGCGCGCATGCATCTGGCCCACATACCAGACCTCAACGCCATCCTGGACAAAACGACGCCGTGGGCAATCGGCCAGATCGGGATGCAGCGCCAAAATCCGCACCTGATGGCCCTGAGCCACCAGGCTACGCGCAATGTTCATATAGCGCCGCCCTGAAGGACGCTCAATGCCCATAATGATCAAGAAGGTGATACGCATTGTAGGAGTGATGAGTGACGAGTGATGAGTGATGAGTGACGAGTGACGAGTGACGAGTGACGAGTGACGAGTGACAAGTAGGGTATGCCGCATGATAAGAACGCGAAAGCCCATTGGGACGCCATGTTCGGCAATCTACAATCTACAATCGTAAATGGTATTAACTCGATTCACCCAACTCATGCGCTGTCTGCTCAATGGTGCTGACGAGTTGCTGCCAAGAATAGCTCTGCGCTACGGCGGTCTGGCGCACATTGGCCGTCAGTTCAGGCGCAAGCTCTTCGTTGAAATAGCGCACAATCGCCTCAGCCAAGGCTTGCTCATCCTGGGGCGGTACAATCAGGCCATTCACGCCGTCTTGCACCACTTCATGCAGCCCACCAACCCGCGTCGTAATGACTGGCTTGCCAAAACCAAAGGCCAACTGCACTACCGCGCTCTGCGTCGCGGAAACATAGGGCAACACCACCACATCAGCTAGATCAAAATAGGGTTGCAGTTCTTCATTCGCCACATAGCGATTAACAATCGTCATGGCATCGCTAACCCCAAACTCCTCCGCGTAGGTCTGATAAAAATTGGGATGCGTCCAGAATTCACCAACCACCAGCAGATGGGCATCCACATGTTCACGCACAGCACGCATCGCCTGAACGAGATATTCCAGCCCCTTGTAGGGTCGTACAAAGCCAAAGAAGAGAATAATCTGGCGTCCAGGCGGTAGCCCTAACCCTTGGCGCAGATCAGATGCAGGCTGCACCATACTCCCAGCAAGATCAGCGTAGGTTGGCAAATTCGCCTTGATCACGCGGGCGTAGGGCAGCAGCGCATGCAAACGGTAGCGATCCTGTTCACTATGCACAATCAGTGCATCACCACGGCAGAGCGCAGTGAGCGCAAGGCGGCGATCAATCACCCCGCCGCCTTCGTGCGGTACCACATTATGGCAAATAAAAACAATCTTGACTGACGTATTGTTTTTAATCCAACGGGTCAACATAGTGAGCGTCGGCGTCCAGTAGGGCACCCACCACTGTAAAACCAGCAGATCAGGCTGATCGGTACGAATACGCCGATAGAGACGCCACCAAGTTAGTGGATTCATAGGATCAAGAATATACTCACAATCCACCTTCAGCGGCGTACTACTAGGATCACGGTCGGTCTTGCCAGGAAAGAGCCAGCGCGGATACTGGCGCGTAAAGGAGTAGAGCGGCACCGTATGGCCTGCCGCCCGCAAATGGCGCACCAACAACGTCGTATAGTGGGCAATGCCCCCACGGTAGGGGTAGGTCGGGCCAACAACAGCAATCCGCACTAGCGTACTCTCCAGATCGTTACCCCATCACGGTCATAGATGCGCTCATAGTAGGGCACATCTGCTAACCGGGCTGGATCTATATGTTCTACTGGTGGATTTGCTGCCGGGCCATCGTAGAGGTAGCGATAGCCCCATTGCCGCAGGGCAGCGACAGCGGCAGCACTCTCAAGCGGATGCTCAAGGATTGCCTGATTATACTCCATCACCAGAAGCGCAAATTGGGGGTCTTCAGCCGCCTCAAAACCATAGGACATAGGCGGCAGATTGGTGCGATGGCCGCTAATCAGCGGTAACCACCAACCTCCGTCCGTCCCAGCATAGACATAGGCATCATAAGCGGGAAAGCTATTGACAAAGACTTTGGCTTCGGGTGCGAGGTGTTCGCGCATCCAAGCAGCGGCATGCAGATCGGCATGGGTGAGCAGCTTAAAGTTGGGATCAAGCAGATTGCTCTGCGCTCCTACGCCCCAGAGAATGCAGGCCGTAGCGAGCAGCACGATAACGAAGCGCTCTGCTTGAGCCTGCCTACCCGCAGCGACCCGTCCAACCAGCCAGCCAACTCCGTCAACCAAGGCGGCCAAACCGGCACCGGCGAGCGGTGCCAGCCAAATGTAGCCAGCAATAATCACCGCAAAGCTCGAAATAATACCTGCACCCGTCAGGCCAACCAAGTAGGGATTGGCGGCTAACCAAATGATCCCGAGCCACAACGGCAGCAGCAGCGCCAGCCAACGGCGGCGCAGCAGCAACACCAGCAGACCAAGCAGCGCCAGGGGCAACATCCCATTGGCCAGCGTGCGTTCTAGATCAATGGGAGAAGGGGCGTTGCCCGAAGTTGCGCCAATGTTGGTGGTCACCATATGGTTCGCCAATTGAAGCATGCGCCCCTCACGTAGACGCAGCAGCCAGGGCAAGGTGAACACAACCCCCGTGCTGCCCACCAGGATGGCAACGAAGAACATCCGCAAAGCCGGGAGCCATGAGCGCACATGCATGAGCAGCAGATAGAGCGCATAGAGCGCGACAAAGCAAGCCGCAAAGACCCCAATACGATAGTGGGCCAGCGCGACCCCGGTAGTAGCCAACACAGCAAGCAGCGCAGGCGCAGCGAGGCGCTGCCACGTCAACTTGGGTTGACGGGCCTGCTGCAACAGCAGCATCCAGACAAAACAGGTAGCGGGCAGCACCGTCTGCCCAGCCAACTGGGTATAGCGCCCCCAATTAACATAGTAGGTCGGAAAGACACTCAGCAAACCCACACTGAGCGCAGCCCACAACGCAATAGTACGTTCACCAAAGAGCTGACTAGTGAGCAAAAAGACCCCTGGAACCGCCAGGGCGGCGGCAACTTGACCCACCAGCAGCACCGCACGCAGCACAGGATAGCCAGTCAGCCAATGGAGCCAAGCAGCCATACTATGAAAACCAAAGTGGTAGGTAAAGGTCGCGAGTGGTGCATAGGGCTGCCATGAGCGAAAAAGGCCGCCATTATCCACCATCAGTTGGGTAATCAGCGTATGGTGATAGGAATCGCCAAAGAGCCCAGCGGGCAACTCACGCACCAGATAGAGGCGCAAAGCGAGGGTCAAGCCCCAGAGGGCCAGCAGCAGCCCCAGTTCGGCATCATACCAAGGGCGTGCTGGGGCAGCCTTATGGCGCGGCCAGAAGACCACGAGGGCAGCGAGCAGCAGCACCGCCCATGTAGCAAGCGGCCCCCAGCGCAAGCCCAGCAGATCGGCAGCGAGCAGCAGCAATGGCGGCACGATCCAACTGAGCGCGAGGGCCGCAGCGAGATATTGTGCGGGGCGCACAGGCACCGGGAGAGGCAACAGGCGCAACAGCGCCAGCCCAGGCAGCATAAAGAGCGCCAACGCACCCAAAGCTACCAAGGGCGCAGCAACAAGCGCCCCGGGCAGCCAAGCGAGGAGATCAACGAGGGCGGGGAACACCAGCGCTACTCAATAACCAATTGCGTCGCAAAGACAATCCCAAACCCTGAGACATCACGATAGCCAGGGCCATGCTGGAAATCAGCAGGATCAATATCGGTACCAGTCACATCACCGAGGGCAATGCCGATAATTTCGCCAAGCCGCATCTCGGTTGTTTCAATCGCAAAATTGCCATCATCATCAATAACCGTCTCACCAAGCACTTCAGCGTCACGCATAAAATTGACGACGCGAATCGGTACGCCAGCAGGGCCAGTGCCACTCACCACACCACGCGCGGCAGTAAGCGGGATATCGATAGTAAAGAGGGGACCCTGAGCGGTATCGTCGTTATTCTGTGGTTCTGGATAGGGATAGGGATAGGCAGGCGAAGCAGGTTGATCTACCGTTGCTTCAGGCGGCGGGGCATCCGTCTCATTCTGGGCTGGCCTGCCACAACCAACCAACAGAGCTACCATGAGTATCAGCAACATGAACCGACGCATGATCGTACTACTCCTAACTTACCTAATCCGTTTCAGGTAACCTCGTGGATTATAGGTCAACAGATAGCGTTCACACGCATGATCGACAGCAAAACGCGGATCCTCGCGTAAGAAGACCTCAACGGCTGCTAAGGGGCCATCTTTCAGCCCCCAGAAGCCATCGCGCAGACGAAACAGATCAACAATCCCATCTTCCACGATAAGATAGCTATGCAAACTGACCAGATCGGCATAGGCACGCAGATCGCGCAGCACCTGAGGTTTATGGTGGTCACCATCATGGATAACGAGAGTTGTCTTACCAACACAACGCTCATACACCTGAGCCACAAGTTCAGGGGATGAGCTATGCCCAGTGAGCGTTGTAATGCGGGGATGGCTCACATGATAATTGCTCCGGTCAATATCAATCGAGATTACGGCTCCTTTACCCAGCAGATCGCAGAGTTGGGCAAAATAGAGCGTACTGCCACCGGCTGCGCTGCCAATCTCAACAATGACATCGGGCTGCACACGATGGACAATCTCTTGGTACACCCAGACATCAAGCGGATTTTTAAGGGTTTTCACCCCCATCCAGCTACACTGTTCAAAAACGACTTGACGTTGATGGTAGGCGAGCCAATCCTCTAGGCTTTGGGCGAAGCGACGGCGATAGAAGCGTTGCGTTGGTTGCAACACCTTCGCCACATACTGCACAAAGGTACGGGGTTGGCGCAAGAGCAATTTCGCATTACGGGCTATTTCGAGCAGTGTATGGCGTTCAAACATCACGCAAGCGGCTCCACAGCAGGCAATCGAATGAGCCCAAAGACAAGCCCCACTATGATAGCACAATTACGTGCCAGCGAAAAACGGCGGTAGGGGCAAACCCTACCACCGTTGTTAGGTTACGATTGTTGGCTAATCCTACTGCCCGAAGGTGTTGTAGGTGAAGAGGCCGTCAGTCAGAGCGGCGGTCTGGTTGACAATCGCCACAATCTGGCCACCGGAAGCGGCTTCAATCTTGGCCGAACCGACATAGCGGCAGGTGGCAAACTGATCATCAAAGCCATCAGCGGCTGCGCCGCCAGCCTGGATGCGGGTTGCCGACGAGCCAGCCGGCAGGCTGATCGTGCGCGACTGAGGCGTAGCACACGTGCCATCACCACTCACCGTGTTGGGGCCGAAGGAGATGGTGACCTGAGTGGCAGAGGTACCAACGTTCTGCACCTGAATACCCGTTGTGCCACCGAAGTTGTTCGACACCACCAGAGGTGCACGCACCTCACCGGTTGCACTGCTCACCTGGAAGCCCTCATAGGCCGAGAAGCTGGCACCAAACGACTGGTTGACAACTGCCGTGAGGGGTTGGTTGTTGTTGCTGGTTACTGTTGCACCACCAACATAGCGGCAGTTAGCAAACTGGGTGTCGAAGCCTTCATTTGCACTACCAGCGCCCTGGATGGTGGTTACCGAGGCACCCGCCGGCAATTGGAAGGTACTTGCCTGAGGTGCACCACAGGGCTGGAAGGTACCGGCAGGCGTGGTCGCCGTATTGGGGGTGTAGGTCACGGTGACGGTTGTCGCCTCGTTGCCGTTGTTCTGGATCTGGAGGCCGGTCGTGCCACCAAAGTTGTTGGCAACGAGCAGCGGAACGGCCACAGCCGAGGGGGTCACGTTGGCATCAAAGCCACTGTAGCTGGCAAGGGTGTTGTTGCCATCTTGCACCACGGCAGCGACAATCGAGCCACCCGAAGCGGCTTCAACCACAGCCGAGCCGACAAAGCGCTCGCCAAGAGCGTTGTTGGTTGCCTGCGTAAAGGTTGCCGAAGCGCCAGGCTGGATGTTCGCAGTCTGCGTGCCAGCCGTGCCAGCCACACCAGGGGTATAGCGGACGGTCACACTGGTTGCTGCCGTACCAGTATTCTGCACGATGATCGTGGTGTTAAAACCAAAGTTACCACGCATGATCAGCGGCAAACTGACGGAGCTATAGCCAGCATTAAAACCACTGTAGGCTTCACCAACACTGATGTTGCCTTGGACCCCAACGAGGTTGGTGATCGCAACAACAGGCTGATCCGACTCGATCACAACGGAGCCGCGGAAGCCAGCCGGAACGCTCATTGCCACCGTGCCACCACCGCCATCCAAGAAGGTCAACGAGCCACCCGCCGGAATGGTTGCTTCCTGGCTTGCTACCTCAGCCCCATTGGCGGCACTGTAGTAGCGAATGGTAATTTGCGCTGCCGTCGTTTCACTCAGGTTCTGCACCTGAAAACCGCTGGTGGTCACCGAAGTCTGGGCACCGACAAGCATCGGTACCAGCGCCAGAATGGCTACCAGCATGGTTTGCATCAGTCGTCGCTTCATGATCGTCCTTCCATAATTCCTACAACGTTACCCTACCCTTTGTAGAGCTAGGCTGATTATACGTGGTACCCCTGAGCTTCTGCTATAGTCCATCTTGGTTAGCCAACATCACCTGTTTAAGCTACTCAAGGCTCCTTCTTACGAGCTAATCCAGGGCAACAGTAAGGCTACTCTGGGGATTATTACCCATCACCCAAAAGTAGTAGTACTTGAGTTTTTTCGTGATTAGAACGCCAAATTCACCCTAATCCTAGCGAGGTTGGGCTACAATAGTGACCACCGTCGTGCGTTGCCGCCATGTTGCTAGTTGCAAGTAGGGACGCCAGCAGAGCATACGGGCTGGCCGTGAGAAGATGAGCGCTTGGCTCAAGCGATGAGCAGTGTAGTTGCGTACAAGCGCCCGTAGCGCAATATGCATACTCTGATCCGCACAATAGTCTATGCCACTCAGGCTCGCCATGCGGAGAAGCGCAAACCCTGCCTCATGGAGCATCCGTGTCAACGAAACTCGATCAAAGTGAATAAAATGGCGCGGTAGCTCCCAGCCCAACCAATAGGGCCCAAAGAGCCGGGCATCCCAACTGTCATAGAGGGGCAGGGTGAGATAGAGGCATCCATTGGGGCGCAACAACTGACGTATGCGCTGCAAATCGGCCAATGGATTGGGTAGGTGTTCTAGGACATTCCAAAGGGTTACTGCATCCCATGTCTGGGCCGCGAGTTCGGCAGTTGCCAGGGTACCAATCTGCATAGTGACCCCATGGTGAGCGGCTTGTGCGGCAGGTAGCGGACTAGGCTCTAGCCCACATGTCTGCCAATGGGGTTGCAACAAAGCCAGCGCATGCAGAAAGCTCCCCACCCCAGCACCAACGTCAAGCAAGTGGCCGCCTGCTGGCTGTTGTTGTGCAATGAAGGCACAAGCACGTACCAAATCAGGCGGAATGGAGCCTGGCTCGATCCTCTCTGTTTGGTAGGGCGTATAACTGGGCGGATAGATCGCCTCAAATGCGGCTGCCGTTGGACGCGGATTCTGGTAGCCTAACCCGCAGACACGGCAACGGACAACCGTGAAACTGCCGTCCACATACCCAAAGTGATCGGGGGTCTCGACCAATGGCGTACTGCTATCTGCCCCACAGAGTGGACATACCACCAGTTCCAAGGGGATCAGCCGCCGCATGGTGTAACCGTGTCTTTACGCAGGCCCAAGCAACGCAGGGTGCGCCCATAGGCCCATCCAGCGATTGGCGGCACCAACATGCGGGCGATCTGACGCCAGCGCGGGAGCGCTGGCGCGATAAACTGTCCACGCCATGTCTCAAATTCTCCCTTGAGTTGGGCCACGCTTGCCGCATCAACCCGACCCTTGCATGCTACCGCTGCAACGGTATGTGGAAAGATCGGATCGCCACCACTGACAATCTCGACAAATTCAAACGGTCGCAGCAAACTCGCAAAGGCTTCCGGCGTAAAACGCCAGTAGTCGTTGGGGTAGTCATGGATGGGGAAATTCATCACCGAGGAGAGTACCAACAGCCCATGTGGTTTGATAACACGATAGAGTTCAGCGCAAGCCTTATGGGGGTATTCGACATGTTCAAGGGTGTCAAGGCAGAGTGCCGTGCCAACTGAACCACTGGGCAAACCCAGATCGTGCAGATTGAGCACGGCATCAACTCCGCGCCCAACACGCATATCCGAACCAACATACGCTTTGCCAGGGAAAAGCTCACGCAGATTGGCAAACTGCTCTTGGCCATGCACTTGATAGCTACCAAACTCATAAATCGGCGCGTGGATGGGCAAGTGGCGCGTACAGATCTCGACAAATTGTTTAATTGAAGGACGCATATGGTTTACTAGAGCAATAAACTGATGCCACCCCAAGTGACTTCGGTCAGATTGACCCAGACGCGCCAGAGCAGCATTAGCAGCAGGGCTTGGGGCATGGGCATAATCGTTGCAAGAATGACCACCGTAATACTATTACTCACCCCACTACTCGCGGGCATCCAGAAGAGCAATGCACCAACAACAACCGTGAGCGCCCAACACTGAATGATCAGCGCATAATCGCCTGGCTCAATCATTCCAAAGGCGCGACAGAACAGGTAGAGCGTAATCCCCCCTAGCACAGTGACGAGTACATTCAAGCCGGCCCACTGGAGCAGATGGGGCCAGCGCAATTGGTGTTCGGGGGGTTGACCCTTATTCAGCCAACGCAAGACGGGGCGAAAGATGGGTGAGGGCACAAGCGCCACAAAGCCAAGAATAACCCCAATCAGGATACTCGGAGGGATAAAATCAGCCTGACTCCCAGGCAGGAGGAGCGCCAAGAGCGCCACAACCGCTGCGGCAATGCCAAAGATTACCGTCTCAGCCAAACTAGTAGCGGTAACCTTGACCACATCGCCCGTATCGCGTTGATACATATAGACGCGGCTAATGATATTCCAACCAAATCCAGGAATCTTACGCGCTAGGTTGGAGATCATATAGACCCGAAAATGGCGTCGAAAAGAGACTTGGTAGCCAAACTGGCCCATCATGTAGGTCCAACTATAGACCAAGAGCAGGGCACCACTAAACTGCACAAGCGCAGTCAAACCCAAGAGCAGCAGATCAGGGCGTGGCCACTCAAGGGCCCGCAATTGGCCCCAATCTTGATAGAGTCGGTAGAGAATGTAGCCATTGAAGAGGACAAAACAGAGGCCAATAACCACCCACTGCCAGCGACTCTGCTGAAAAGCGGTAAACCATTTGCGTAGCCGCAACTGAAGTGGTAGTGGTTCTACAAGTTGTTTCTGCATAATTCCTTTATGTACCTACCGATCCTTTGGCACGGGCATAATCAAACCGGCCAGTGATCCTGCTAGGTAGCCGACCACATTGGCCATACCCTCATATTTTACCCGAAATGGCGCTTCACGAAACAGTTTATAGAGTTCACGGCCACGATAGACCACACGCTGCCAAGCAGAACGGTGTTTACGAAAGAAGAGTTGCCGCCCTCGCCCCAAGTAGAAGAAGCGCAGACCGCGAATACCTGCGGTACTAGCCGAGACCGCATGGAAGACCCGCACGTGGGGGGTGTAGGCGACGACAAACCCCGCCGCCCTTGCCCGTACACACAGATCGACATCTTCGTAATAGAAGAAAAAACGTTCATCAAAGAGCCCCACCCGCTCAAAGAGTCGCCGTGGGATGAGCATTGCCGTGCCAAAGACCGCATCCAACACAATGGGATGAGGCTGCTGCTCTGGTTCATCACGTTCGTCCCACCCAATCAGTTCACATTCATAGCGATGGATACGAAAACCAAGACCAGCGCGGCGCGTTGGTTCATCTTCGTAGACTGCAACCGGCGTTAGA
This sequence comes from Candidatus Viridilinea mediisalina, assembly GCF_002532535.1. Lineage (GTDB taxonomy): Bacteria > Chloroflexota > Chloroflexia > Chloroflexales > Chloroflexaceae > Viridilinea > Viridilinea mediisalina. Next base: position 37,856 of record NZ_NQWI01000019.1, on the reverse strand, counting down.
ATGCCAATGTGAGGGTTTTGTTGATGCATTGCAATCAATAAACGCAACGATTCAGGTGCAATGAGCGCGTCATTATTAAGCAAAAATATGTAATCAGTATGCGTGGCAAGTGCGGCTCGAATGGCCGGATTGATGCCACCAGCAAAACCATAGTTCTGAGCTAAAGCCAGAATCTCGATACTAGGAAAACTTGCACGCAGACGTTCTAGTGAACCATTATGTGAACCATTGTCTACGAGCACAATGCGGTACTGTGGGTAGTCGAGTTGCTGGAGCGCCTCAAGGCAACGCTGAGTCCGTTGATCATTGAGCCAGTGTAACACAATGATGGTCACATGGGGGAACATGCTCATGGATGCTTCCGAAAGGCAACAATTTGGCCCACATACCAAGCTATGCGTACCCAATAGACTCCCCACAACGTTGGCCAATGGTGGCGCAAGAGGGCAGGTTGGGCGCTGTAGAGCTTATATACGTCCTTCAGCGTCCAGAAGGGGATCAGCAACCATGCGAGGAGCGGATGTGTACGATAGCTCCTGCGCCAGAAGGGCAGGCCCAAGATCTGTGGGTAGCGATCCACCAGCATGGGCCATTGTGTCCCATAGAGCCAAATATGGCGCCAAACTTTCGCTGCCTGATCGCGGCTCGTCTCATGGTGAATGATCGCTGTTGGCTCAAATTGGGGGGTATGCCCCTGCAACACTAGTCGAAACGCAAGATCGCTATCTTCGCCAGAGGCATAACGAAAGCTGAGATCAAAGCCACACTGCTGCAAGAGCAATGCACGGCGAATGGCTAAGTTCGCACTGATCACATAGAGCCGTGGGCCACGCGGTGCCGTGACAAGAAAAGGTGCCATCGCAGCAATATTATCACAACGCTGCCAAAAACGCTCGTTGCCCAATGCCACCGCCCCAACAACAACCGCATCCCCCTCCATCTGACGTGCTAACAAACGCTCCAACCATGGAGCCTGGGGAATACAATCGGCATCAAGAAAACAGCAGACATCGCCCCGTGCATGGGCCAAGCCGAGATTACGCGCTACTGCTGGCGGCACGGGATGCGGGGTGGTAAGCATGCGTACAGCAGGATGCGCTACGTGAAAGCCATAACGATCCTGACCAACGACAATCACCTCAAGTGGTGGGGTCGTCTGCTGGCTCAACGCAGTCAGCACTGCCCCCAAATGGGGTGAGTGCAGGTTGGGGATAATCACTGAGGCGGTTAGCATAACATAAGCACTCAACAACTCATGGCAATGGCTCAAACGTCAGCAGACGCAGAAAGGGCACGTTGGTATGTGCAGGAATGATCCCCGCTATGGCAGGAATATAATCTTGGGCATCATGAATCTCGATGGTATCCAACCAAATCTGATTATACCCCGCTCGTAATGATAATTCGACACTACTAACCTGGCCATAGGCGCTATGCATCCTTGTCGTAGGTGTGCCATTGACATGAACGATGATCTCTTCAGGTAGCATAGTAGCACCTGAACGATAGCTCCTTTGATCAGGCGTAAGCTGCATGTGGGCATGACGTGCTTGGGCTGTATAGACCCAGAAGTGGGCAGGTAGCGCTAATATGCGCCGATCATGGTCACTATGTGGTTGTTTATCATCATACCATGCTCGCCAATTGCGCGGTAACATAAGCGCGACATCATTTTTACAAACTGATCCGGCTACGACAAAATCTTGCTGCACATAGATAACTTCATCGGCGAGGATAAAGGGTTGCCATGATGGTGCTTCTAGCAAGGTGAGCATGGCAGGATCAAATGAGGGCGAGGTTAAGAGACTACTGTCAATCGCAACAACGGCGGGTTGATGCCGGGCCAGATCGGCTGCAAGATCAACATGCATCCCTTGATTCAATGGGTAGACAACGCGACACGTTGGGCAGAGATAGGCTATGTACGCGGGAATAGCGCCACCATAGACCGTATAAGCGCCTTGCGGAAGGATGCTTTGGAGAACATTCAGCTTGGGTATCAGGGTCTGTGCCGGTAGATAGCTGGCGAGAAAAGGCCGTGGTTGGGTCAAAAGTATCACGGCTACGAGCGTGAGCACCACTGGAGCAATCCAAGCCTCGCTCCGCACCATCACACTTGCCAGCATTGGGTGCTCAGAGTGCCTGAGCGATCGTATGGCCGCAAGCCCCCATATCCCCAGAGCATAGAACAGAAAGGGCATCAGGATCATAAAGTACTGGGCAAAGCGCAGGTTAATCAATATGTTGGGAATGATCGTTAGGGGAGCAATCAGAGCAAGGATTGGCAGATCACCTGTTGGAAACCTCAACACCTGTTGGGCTTGATGCCATGCTTGGGGAAACTTCATCAGCCATACGAGGCCGCAGAGCATCGCACTTGGCACGAGTACCCCATACAACATCGGGGGGCGTAGCGGAGCAACGGGCAAGAGAAATTGCACCAATGCTTGTGGTAGGGCCGCAAGATTGGCGAAGATATGGCCCAAGAGAACCGTGGGATAGTTGGCGACAACATCGCTCAGTGATTGTGCATTCGGGAGATCACGCGCAATAATGTGAGGAAAGTCGGCCCAAGGATCGAGATGGTAGCGTCCGGCTATGACTTGGGCAAAGGCATAGTGTTGCTGAAATGCTAACCACGAGCGACCTGCACTAAAGTTGATGCTTGCCACATGGCTAAACAAGAAGGCAACCAGACCAAGCTGCATACTGATCAGCAAGAGCAGCGCCCAGTTGTAGCGTGAAGGAGGTGCTTGTTGAGGGCGCAATGGGAACCTTGAGCTAACGTGTTGTAGCCCTATGTAGCAACCATACACAAGGGCTAACCCAAAATATTCGGGGCGCACAAAGCCAGCTAACAGCAGAAAGAGCCAAGCTGCGAACCGATTGATCCGGCTAAAGATAAGAGTAATCAGAAAAAGTGCAAGAGCCAGATGAAAAACCATCGTTCCTGGAAAGATATTCGCCGCTGAAAAAATCCATATGAACGTTAAACCTGTAGCAACCCGTAATGAGCGCAGGCTACCAAGCAAGAAAATGAAGAGCAGCAGCGTAACACCAAGGGTCAACATGTAGCGCATCACAAAGATGCTCTGCTCTACCCCTAACACTGCGATGAAGGGTACATAGAGCAAGCTATAGAGTGGCCCATACTCAATACTCTGCAACGCTGACGTACCGCTCAACCACTGTATCGCAGGCAGCACGTAGAAGTTGAGCTAATCCCAAATGGGCAGATCCATGGTCTGATGTAGAGGGTAGAGTAACCACCACTGCATCAGGAGGACAACCATGCCTGCTATGATGGTTATGATGGTGCGCTGCCTTGCGGGTGTCTGCCCATGTTGCACAGTTATACCAATTACCCTTGAACAGGCCGCATGATCAAGAACGCGAAAGCCCATTGAGACGCCATGTTCGGCAATCTACAATCTACAATCTACAATGGTATTACAGCCTCTTGGCAGACTCTACCGCCAACATCCCCTCCACCACCCCCAAGTACCACGCCGCTTTGCCCCAGATCATGCCTGGTAGGCAATACCAGTAGCGTCGTAATTCGGGGTTGCGCCCGTACAGCAGCAGGGCGTCAAGAAGGGCTAAAAGTGGCGCACACGCCATAAGCAGCCCGCTCCACGGGCGCAGGTGTGGCCCCAAGCGCGGCGCGGCCCGTCCCTGATGCTCGCGTTGCAGCCGTACATGCACCCGTCCGAAGCTGCGTAGATGGGCTGCAACCGAAGCCGCACTGCTCCGTGCTGGGCGGTGGAAGATCGTGGCCTCTGGCTCAAACCAGAGCGTATGGCCTTGATTGCGTAGCCGCAGGCTAAAGTCAATGTCTTCGCCCGCCGCCCCAGGGAAACGCTCGTCAAACCCGCCAAGTGCGATAAAGAGATCACGCTGCAACATTACGTTTAGGCTCGGTAGGTAGGGCCGTTCACCTGGGCGTGCCGAAGCTAACACTGATGCAAAGACGAGTAGGTTGTCGCAGATCCGCCAGTAGTTGCCCGGCTCGGGCGTGATGCTGCCCCCGACCATGCTGGCTCCCGCTTGCAGGCGGGCCAAGAGCCGCTCTACAAACTGGGGGCTGGCAATACAATCAGCATCAAGAAAGCATAGGTACGCTCCAGTAGCCAAACGCGCCCCTCGATTGCGTGCTGCTGCTGCACTGAGTGGCTGTGCGACCTCCACATGGCGCACGCTCTTGGGTACCAGTTGCTCCCGATCTTGGCCAACCACGATCACTTCGGTAATCTGTTCACGGATGGTCTGGCGCTCCAGTGCGGCAATGACTTCAGCAATGAGTGGTGAGTTAAGATTGGGGATAACGACTGAGATCATCGTGGCTTCCCCCCCCACTCCACCAGTTGTGCCACCTGCGCCCGCCCCGGCCCGATGATCGGACGTGCCGCCCGTATCCGCTCCAAGGCGCGCTGTGCGTCTAAGCCCTCATTGGCCATCAGGCAGGCCGCCGCCATGATCGGCGCCCGCCCGACCCCCGCATGGCAGTGGATGAAGACCGGCAACCCCTCCGCGTGCGCCGCCTGCACAAAGGCTACCCCCGCATCCAGTTGCTCTAACGTCGGCGCTGTGAAGTCGGCTACCAGTAGCCGCTCCTGGCGCGACGGGTAGGGTTCCATAAATTGATCTTCGTGCTCCGCCTGTAAGCTCAAGACCGCCCGGATGCCCAAGCGATACAACTCAGGCCACTGCTCCACACTGAATTGCCCGCCAACAAAGAGCTGGGCGTTGATCATGGAGACGTTGAGGCCGAAGATCCGTTGCCATTGGGCTTGGAGGTAGGGAAGTAGCATAGGGGAACAGGAGAACAGGGGAACAGGAGAACAGGGGAACAGGAGAACAGGGGAACAGGGGAACAGGGGAACAGGGGAACAGGGGAACAGGGGAACAGGGGAACAGGGGAACAGGAGAACAGGGGAACAGGAGAACAGAGGAACAGGGGAACAGGGGAACAGGGGAACAGGGGAACAGGGGAACAGGGGAACAGGAGAACAGGAGAACAGGGGAACAGGGGAACAGGGGAACAGGGGAAATGCTTGTTAGGGAAGGTTTCAGAAATGCGCTTTCAGCTTTACCGTCGTAGTGCTGACTTTCGTCGGCGTCCAGAGGTTTTTGGCGACCTCAGCCGACGAAAGTCGGCACTACCTAAGAGGCTGTCTGAAAAGGGTGTCAGTACCATCATGCTACGTGGCATACGTTGGAGTGCCGGCTTTAGCCGGCTAAAGCCGGCACTCCAACGCCAGTTCATAGACTTTTCAGACAGCCTCTAATAGCGCAAACGCTATTGCCTACTTTATATCAGTCTGGGGCGCTTCGCGCTTGCTCTGCCAGACGGCCCAGACGAGTGCAGCGAAACAGACCACCATACCAATCATAACCCCAACGCCTAGTGGCTCGCCGGGCTTGGTGAGCGTGACGACCACCGGGGCGATGATCAGGGCGACGAGGTTGATCACCTTGATCATTGGGTTGAGCGCCGGGCCGGAAGTGTCCTTCAACGGATCACCAACGGTGTCGCCCACCACAGCGGCCTTATGCGGTTCGCTGTGCTTGCCGCCAAAGTTGCCCTCTTCGATATACTTCTTGGCGTTGTCCCAGGCACCACCAGCGTTGGACTGGAAGACCGCCATAAGCTGGCCGGTGAGAATGATGCCGGCAAGGAAGCCGCCGAGTGCTTCAACTCCCAAGAGGAAGCCGACCATGACGGGAACCACGACGGCAATGATGCCCAGGCTGATCAACTCTTTCTGGGCGGCAACCGTGGAAATCATCACGGCACGGGCATAGTCGGGTTGCACCTTGCCCTCCATGAGGCCGGGGATGCGGAACTGGCGACGTACCTCGTTGACGATCTGGGCTGCCGCACGCGAGACGGCGCGAATGGTGAGGGCCGAGAAGAGGAAGGGTATCGCACCGCCGATCAACAGCCCGATGAAGACCTCCGGCAGGGCGACATTGATACCCACGAGGCGGTCGTCTTCGGTGAGGATGCCCTTATCGATCAGCGGCTGTTGAATGCGGCCCACATCGGTCAAGTATGAACCAAAGAGGGCCACGGCGGCGATCACCGCCGAGCCAATGGCGATCCCTTTGGTGACCGCCTTGGTGGTGTTGCCCACCGCATCCAGGTCGTCCATCACATTGCGGGCATTCTTATCGAGGCCAGCCATTTCGCCGATCCCATTGGCATTATCCGAGATGGGCCCAAAGCTATCCATCGAGATAGTATTGCCAGTGAGTAGTAGCATGCCAATGCCGGTGAGCGAGACCCCATAGAGCACTGCGGTGAAGGTAATCATCGCATCGGCTGAATAGCCCGCAAAGATCACCACCGAGCTAAAGATGGAGATCGCGATGACACTAATCGCCCAGACGCTCGACTCCATACCCAGGGCCAAACCGGAGAGAATATTGGTAGCCGCGCCGGTCTGTGAAGACTTGGAGGTCTCTTTCACCGGATTGAAGTGGGTACTGGTAAAGTACTCGGTTAGCTTATCGAGGGCAATTGCGAGCAGCACACCAGAGACGGTAGCAAAGAAGGGACGCCAATCTACCACCCCAGTTTCGGGATGGCGCATAAAGAAGTAGCTCGCAACCGCACTGGCCACCACAGCAATGGCGGCGGCAATATAGAAGCCCCGATTCATCGCGGCCATCGCATTACGGGTACGCTCATCGGTCTTAACGAAGAGGTTCCCAATCACCGAAGCGATCACACCGATGCCACGCAGCACCAGCGGGAAGATGACAAAGCGCATATCGTAGGTACCATCGAACATTGCGCCGGAGGAGATATCGGCCAGCACAAGGCCGAGAATCAGCGCAGAGACGAGAGTCACCTCAAAGCTCTCGAAGACATCCGCCGCCATACCGGCGCAGTCACCGACATTATCACCCACGAGGTCGGCGATCACCGCAGCGTTACGCGGGTCATCTTCAGGGATACCGGCCTCAACCTTGCCCACGAGGTCGGCCCCAACATCGGCAGCCTTGGTATAGATACCACCACCGACGCGCATAAAGAGCGCAATCAATGAGCCACCGAAGCCAAAGCCGAGCAGCGCATCGGGCGCGGCGATACCAAAGACCAAAAAGATCAGCGTGCCACCAAGCAGACCAAGCCCCACGGTGAGCATACCGGTTACTGAACCGGATTTATACGCGATCTGCAGGGCGGGGTTGTAGCCCTTACGACTTGCTGCGGCCACACGCACATTGCCCTCAACCGCCACATTCATACCCACAAAGCCGACGGCGTAGGAGAAGAGCGAACCCATCAAGAAGGCCACCGCTCGTCCGATCGCCACCGCCACGGTTGCATTGTCGCCAAAGACCTCTACGGCCTCGTGGGTTGGAGGAACAATAAAGACGCTCGCTGCGAGGAAGAAGGTCAGCACCGCCACAAGAATGGCAATGACCCGAAACTGACTACTGAGGTAGGCGTTTGCCCCTGACCGAATAAAGCCCCAAACCTCCCTCATTTTGTCGGTACCCGTATCTTGGGCCAAAATCTGGCTCCGCAAGATAAAGGCATACACGATTCCAAAGATTGAAATCGCCAGCACGGTCCACACCGCAGCCTGTTGTAGGCCATCAAGGCCATCGAGCCCATGCATCGTACAACTCCTTCGTTGTGGTAGCGGATCAGAACAGCAGCGAACAGTGATCGTGCATAGCTCAGATCACCCTTGCCTCTGAACCATGCCTGAGCCTAAAAGAGGGGAGAGCATTATCTGGCAATTGTTGCCAGGGTGTAACGTGCCTATTCTAGCACTCGGCCTCATGCTTGGCAAGGTGAATACTATCACAAGGGGTCACAGCCCCAAGGACAAATGGTAAAATAGCCCAGTGGCAACCTGGTTCAACAATGAGGCATCTATGGATTCAATCAAGACCACCTTCCAATTGGCGCTCGGCGGGCTGCTGCTCGATCCGGCGGCCTTTCGGGAGCAACGCGACGCCCCTGATGGTTTTGCACGAGGAGCGCTGCTTGTGGCGCTGATTGGCTTATTGGTTGGTGTTGCGGCTTGGATTGGCAACCTGGGGGTCTATGCAACCCAACCAGATGCGACCGAGTTTAGCGCGACGCTCTACGATGGCATTACCAGCCTGCCGCTCTACCAGAATATGGTTGCAGAGAGCCCGGAAATTGGCATTGCCTTCGAGGAGGCCTTCAGCCAGCCTCAGGATTTTGGTGTGCTGGCCGCAGGGCCAGCGCAGAGCTTTATGGCGATCTTTTTTACCCCCGTCTTTGCGCTGCTCGGCTGGTTTCTCTTTGGCAGTGTGGTGCATATTGCCGCCCGAGCCTTTGGCGGTGCCGCTACCTATCAGCAGACTATGGCATGTACTGCGTTGGCCAGCGGTGCCAATCTTTTGGCACTTGTGCAGATCGTGCCCTATGCCCAGGTCGCTGCCACGACCACTCTGGGTTTGATTGCGACCTACGTCGCGGTGCGCGAGAGCCACCAACTACCAGCCTGGCCAACCTTCTGGGCTGTCGCTCTGGGGCCAACGCTCTTACTCGTGCTTTTGGGGACGTTCTTTTGTTGTTTCTTGTTGCTGTTGGTAAGTGCTGTTGCTTAAGGCTTCGCATAATGTTTGCGGAGTTACGCCCCCAACCTTGTTTTTTGTTGCGTATTGGCGGCTTCGCCGCCAATACGCAACAAAAAAAGTCTTTCGGGGGAGGCCCCCGAACCACCATGAACTATGGGTAACCCAATGATCGAACTTTTCAATGGTGCGCTTACGCTCAACCGCAATGTTATGCTGGGCCTCCGCGAGGCCCCCGATGGGGTGCGACGCGGGTTTCTGCTGATTCTCTTTGTTGGCCTGTTGGTTGGTGCGGTCAATGGGATCAATGATCTGATCCGGTCGGCCACGCCGGAGCGCACGGTGCAGAACCTCCGCAACCAAGTGAATACCCAGATGAATCAGTTGGTGCTGACGTCAAACAGCCCGGCTACGGCGGATATTACGCGGGTGGTGAATGAGAACAAAGAGCCTTTTTTCACGATGATGGAGGAGTTGTTGGCTCTGCAAACACCGCTGCCGCGCCCGGTGGCGCTGGTGTTTCAGTTGTTGGCCGCGACGGTCAGCCGCCCATTGAGCTATCTGGGATGGATGTTGCTTGGTGCAGTGGCGGCCCATATCATCGCTCGGCAACTTGGAGGGCAGGGGAGCATCCAACAGATGGTGGCCTTGGGCTCGCTCTCGGTTGCGCCCCGTGCGCTTGATGCGCTGGCCTTTATTCCCATTATGGGCGGCACCTTCAGCATGATTGCCTGGGTTTGGGGCTTGGTGGTGATGATTACCGCTACGAGTGTTGCTCATCGCCTCGATGTGGGTAAGGCGGCCATGGCAGTCCTCTTTATTCCGCTGCTGCTGATTGTGCTGGGCTTCTTTTCGCTCTGTATGCTCCTGGCGCTCTTGGTAGCCGCCGTCGGCGGGTAGCACTCCTACAACAATCTGCACTACAATCTACAATGGTATTACCCCGGCTGCCAGAGGGTGACACGCCCTTCGCTGTCGCCGGAGGCGAGCAGTTCGCCGCTGGGGCTGAAGGTGACGCGCAAGACGCCGCTGCTGTGGCCTTGCAGCACTTGGTGCAGTTCGCCATCGGCGGTGCGCCATAGTCGCACGTTGCCGTCCATGCCGCCCGAAGCGACCAACAGTCCGTCGGGGTGGATGGCAACACTGCGGATGGCGTTCTGGTGACCACGAAGTTGGTAGCGCAATTCGCCATGCTCGCTATCCCAGATGCAGACCATGCCGTCGGTGCTGCCCGAAGCAAGCAAAAAGCCGTCGAGGCTGAAGGCGACTGCGCTCACGCCGGCATGGTGGCCGGTGAGGGTGGCAACCAGTTGCCCCGCTTCTGCATCATAGATGCGGATGCGCCGGTCGTGACATGCCACCGCTAGGGCTTGGCCGTCGGGCCGACATGCCAGCGCAACCGCATCACGCACGGTGGCAATGCGTTGGAGCAGTGATCCGTCATCCAAGCGCCAATAGCGAATCGTCGCATCGCTGCCATTGGCAATCAGCACCTGGCTGTCGGGGCTGAAGTGGATACTCTCTTGGTAGGCTTGGGGCGTCGAAAGGGTCTGCACCAATTTGCCCCCTCGCGCCCCCCAGACCTTCACATCGCCATTGCTGGAGGCGACGGCTACGAGGAGGCCGTCGGGGCTAAAGCTGACGCTGAGTACATTGCCAGCCTGATCATCAAGGGTCGCGAGCAGGTTCCCATCGCTCACGCGCCAAAGCCGTACCATCTCGTCCCAACCACCCGAGGCCAATTCCAAACCACCTGGCCCAAAGTCGAGGGCCCAGACATTGCCTTTGTGCCCATGGATGGTTCGCACCTGGCGCACCGGCGCATCTTCCCACTGGAGGGCGCGTTGCCCCCCGACGGTGCGGAGCCAAAAGGCGCGCCAGCGTGAGAGTTGAGCCTGGACTTCGATGCGAAAATTGAGCCCATGCTGGTCTTTGAGCAGCAGTGCATCGCGCAGCTTACCGCTCTCGGTTGCACGGCGCATATCGGCAGTAATTTTGAGTTGCTGCCGTTGGCCTGGGGCGAGATTGAAACTGAGGAGTGAAGGGATGATCCAACGGGGGTGTTGCAGATTTACCCGCGCATAACGGCGGCCACGGTTGGAGATCAGCAGCCACTCGTCGCGCCGCTCCTCTAGGGCCATCGAGCCAAAATCGAGGCTGCGCCGGTCGGCCACGAGGCGCGTGCGTTCGGCCCCAAAGCCCTCTGGATCGTGGCTGGCCAAGAGCGCATCGAGGCCAGCGTGGCGATCCTTGGGGTGCTGATGCGTGGCCGCACGCATCTCGGCGGCCAGCTTGTTGCGCCCCCACAGCTTCTCCACCTGATCGGCGAGATTGCCATAGAGCCACGCCAGCGCATGCTCCCAATTGGCTTCGGCCCAGACCATGAGCGCCTGCTCATCGGCAATGGGGGTGCCATCAGGCGCTTGCAGCCTGGCTTGGCTGCGGGGGGTCAATAATTTCTCTAGTGCCTGGCAGAACGCGGCGGCACTCGGACGTTCACGCGCCGTAAAGGCCAAGCCGTGGAGCAGCAGATTTTCAACCTCCACCGGAATCGCGGGGTCAATGCTACGCGGCGGTGGATAGGGTTGCAGCACGCCACTGAGGAAATTGGGCAGATCGGCTTTGGTGAGGATGGGATGAAAGCCGGTGAGCAGGGTATGCAATGTTGCGGCAAGGGCATAGACATCGGAGCGCGGTTCGGCTTGGCCGCGCCACTGTTCCGGTGGCGTAATGCCCAAGGTGCCAGCCAGTTGGGTATGGCGCGGATCATTCTGGACATGCACTGCAATTGCGCGCGAGAGGCCAAAGTCAATCAGCCAGACCCGCCCAGAGCTATCGAGCAGAATGTTGGCCAGCTTGACATCACGGTGCAGTACTGGCTCAGGGCGACGGGCGTGCATATAGCTCAGGGCCGAAGCCACATCGCGTGCAATCGCCATCGATTCAGCGGGGTTCAAGAGACCGCGCCGTTCACGCAGAATCTCACCCAGATTGCGCCCCTCAACATACTTCATTACCAAACAGCGTTGTTCAGGCAGAAACTCATAAATTTCAGGAATGTTGGGATGCCCAGGGGTATTGAGCGTGACCAACAACTCAGCTTCACGCACAAAGTTCTGCGCGGCCAACTCCTTGGTACGTGTACTCCACTTGGGATTAGGCACCTGCCGTTTGGCCACACAGAAGCGATTCAACTGGCGGTCAAAGACCAAGTATGCCTCGCCAAAGCCGCCTTTGCCAATCGTCTCACGCACAACATAGCGTCCAGCGGGATCAATCGCCAAACCAGGCACCAACTCAGCATCTGACGTAAGCATCAGGGGTGCAGTCGGGCGGGCGCGGGCAAGCCGTTCACCAAGAGGCCGCGTCACCCCCAAGGGCGAACCGCAGGCATTGCAAAAACGTGAACCTGGCGGATTCACATGCTTACATGAGGGACAACGTAGCGGCTGGCTAGGCATAGGCTTAGACTCAATACTCTTCAAATACGACGGGTTTCCTGACGCAAAGGCGCAAGGGCGCAGAGTTTCTTGCATATGAGCGCCAAAACCTTTGCGGCTTTGCGCGAGCTTATCTGAAAGGTATTGGGCTTAGAAGCTGTCTGAAAAGCTAGTGGGCACGCGTTGGAGTGCCGGCTTTAGCCGGCTAAAGCCGGCACTCCAACGTCAGTTCATAGACTTTTCAGACAGCCTCTTAGACTCCGGTGCCGCGCACAAAGATATTGGGCCAGGCGCGAAAGCGGGTCAAAAAGGTTTGACGGGCAAGTTCGTGTTCACCCTGGCGAATGATGCGGTGGATGGTAATATCACGGCCACTGCGTGCCACATCGCTCTGGCGCAGGGTTCCACGGGGCAGCGAAGGATCATCAACATAGATCGGCTGCGCCGGGGCGCGTACCTCATTACTGATCAACGGGCCTTCGATGCTGACCTGACGATCGGGCGGCGTACCATAGAGGCGCACATTCAAGATTTGGGCCGCAGCATCCACTTCAGCGTGCATGAGCAGCCAATGGCCGGTATCATTCACAAACTTGAGATCAGCAACTCCGGTATAGATTGCCGCATCAAGCCCTTGACCATCGCCATAGGGCCCTAAGCCAAAAGGATCGTACCAACTGATGTAGAAGGCATGGGCGTGGCGTTCAGTGATAGGCAGGCCCGCCCAGAAGGCACTGCGGAAGACCGTGGTCGAGACTTGGCAGACCCCGCCGCCCCATTCGAGTTGGGTGCGGTTGCCAATAATCGCATAGCCCTCAACAAAGCCATTGGCGGCATTGACCTCACCAAGCTGCCGGTTGAACGAGAACTCCTCACCGGGAGCGATGAGGACACCATCCATGCGTTGGGCCCCCGCTTCAATATTGGTGATCCGGTAGGCCGCCGAGCCACTAAAGCTGCTGCGCCCCTCAGCGACGAGCGCACGAATACCCAAGCTATCGATCCGTTCCGCCGTAATCTGGGGTTCAAGCACATCGCCGGGCAGTTCAAGGGTGCGCGTCGTAGCACTGGTACTGAGCAAGAGATTCGCAAGCTGCTCCAGCGCATCCTCTTGGCGCAAACGCCAACCCGGCTGCCCCGGCTCAACAATCTGCACCGTCCCAGCAACAAAGCGCAACCGTGGTTCAGCGGTGCCGCTATCAACCAACTGGGCCAAACCCTCAACCGCCCGCGTGAGCCGTTCAACATCAGTATACAACTCCAAGCGATCATCTACCACTGCCACATGGAGCAATTCAGCCAGACGTTCAGGTTCCCAGAGCCAGACCTCGTCGCCGCGCTGCATCTGAATAGGAGCCTGGAGCAGCGCCTTGGCCCGTTCTTCCGCCACAGCCAGGGCCGCATCAGAGACACTCGGTTCGAGCAGGCGGGTACGCACCGCCACCTGCTTGGGGCGCAGATCGCGTAGCGCCAGCATAAGATCATTGGCGGTTGCATCAACCAAGAGTTGCTTCCCGGGCTGTCCGGGAGTACCGAGGACATGGGCAGCGGTGAGGCTCAAGGCCGCATTCTGGGGCGGCGTTTCAATTGGGGGCGCAAGGCTCAACAGGTAGTCCTGAAGCACCTGCTGATCCACCACCAGCCGTGGTGCCAACTCAAGCCCCTGCTGGTAGATCAGGTACAACTCTTGCAGGCGCATCAACGGGTCACCCCGCCGTCCGGTGGTGACCGCCGCATGGGCAGCGGCATCGAGATCAAGCCGCACGCCCAGATCGCTCAAGCTTGGCTGCCAAACCTGATCGGCATAGACCAGCGCAACCGGATTACGCATAAAGCTATCGTAGCGTTCGGCAAGCTGGGCATTGATTGCGGCCCGGCTCATGCCCGCGACCGGCTCACCCTGGATCGAAATGCCCGGCAAGGCTTGATTGGCAAAGGCAAAAGAGAGGCCATAGGGCAAAATTAGGGGCGCGGCCAGCAGCAAGAGCAGCAGTAGCAGTAATGGCCCCCCACAGCCACGGCGGCGCTGCGGGCGGGTGCAGCGGCGCTGCTGCGGGCGCTGGGGGCGCGGTGGCTCATTGCGGGGTGGCGGTTCCTCAGGCGCAGGCATACCACCCTGCGCCTGACGGCGCCGGATTGGCCCATACTCTTGGTGGTAATCGTTGATTGGCATCGCTGAACCATTCCGTCACCCGGTCACACCTCTGACCTTCATTGTACAAAAGGCAGAGCCGTAAGACAAGCATAGAGATGCAGAGGTTTTCACCACAGAGGCACAGAGAACACAGAGAGAGTTATCGAGATACAGAGGTTTTCACCACAGAGGCACAGAGAACACAGAGAGAGTTATGGTAAAGTTCGCACTCCTCCACCAAAACCTCTGTGTCCTCGGTGCCTCTGTGGTGAAAATTTCGGTATCTCTCTCCATCTACTGCTTCAAGAGTTGCTTCAGCAACTCATCATCATCATCGTCATCGTGATCAGCAGCATGCGGTTGCGGCTCTGGTTGCGCCTGGGCTTTGGGGGCTTGATTGCTGCCCGCTGGTGGCAGGCGGGCGAAGCGCTCATAGGCGCTACGCCGATAGCGGTAGGTCTGGCGCGTATTGCGCTGGCGACGGTTGCGCCAATCGTTGAAAGCAAGGCCAAGCATCGCCAAGAGCGCAAGGGCCAAAGCAAAAGCGGCAATGTAGGGAATCAAGGGGGTGGCACTCTGGGCCAACTGGGTCGCAGCGGCACCAATCAGGCTGAGGTCTTCGCTACTCAGCCCAAGGATAAAACCGGATGCTGGCATAGGTGTAGCCGTTGGTGCGCCCGCCGTAACCACCGCCGGGGTTAGCGGCAAACCACAGAGTGCCGCGACGCCCCCGGCTTCACGCAGCTCGCGCCCCAGCAGGCCGAGACGCACCTGGGCATGCAGCGGCGCAGCGGGCGGTTGCAGCGGAGCCAACTCGAAGCGCGCCCGCTCGAAATATTGCACCGTCGTTGGCACGCCTGTCTCTGGATGATCTTCGTTAAGTGCCCCCGAAATAGGATAGCCAAAGCGCTTCAGGTCGCCATACTGCTCATAGAAGGCGCGAAAGCGACTATCGCCAAAGGCTGCTGGATCGCTCAGATCGGTACGACGCTCGATGCTGCGCCCCGGGTAGCGCTGCATAAAGCTATACGTTCCCAACTGGCTACCAATGATGCGGTAGGGCCAGGGGGCATCGGCGTGCAGTTCTAGGCGTTGCCGTTCAGTGTAGAGTACAGGCAATGACGTGGTGCAATCGCCCGCCAACTCGACCATGGGCGGGCCGAGGGGCAGGCCCAGCGTTATCATGGCATGCTCAAGCGGCTGGGGGGTTCGTTCACCCAAACTGCGATAGTGCTGGGCAAAATCGCCGAGCAGCGGCGTCTCTGGCGCCTCGGCAAGCACTAACGGCGGGCAGACCTCCACCCGCTCTTCAGGCGGGCTCGCGGGAAGCTGGCGCAAACCACCGGGGTCGCGCATCATCGTACGTACGTGGGCAAGCACCGATTCGTGGCTACCGGGCTGGATCGGTGCGGGCCGGGTATCAGCGTCACTATGCATAGTTGGCAAGTAGCGATAGCCCGTCACACGCACACTGCCATCGGCGGCGCGGGCTACGCCCACATAGAAGATAACCGAAGTAGCGCTAGAGGACTGCGCTTGAAAGGCTCCCTGCGAAGCAAGGAAATGGGCTAAGGAATAGATTACCAGAGTTTGCCGCCCCTCGTGTTCAAGCCACTCCACAGGTTGCAGCGTATGGGACTGAGCACCCAAGATGACATCAGCCCCAGCGGCGGCCAATTGGTGGGCAGCCTCACGCTGGCTCACAGCGGGCTCAGACTGACCCTCAAAGCCCCAATGGGCCGCCACCACCACCAAGTCGGTTGCAGCCGCCGCCTGCGCCACCGCCTCCAGCATACTGGCCCGCAGCTCGCCCTGTTCGCCATAGCTACGACTGGCATAGAGCAAATTCACCTGATCAAAGGGATCGGGAAGATCGTTCGTGCCCCATGTGGCCGCAATAAAACCAAGCGTCAGCGTCGCATCGCCGCGGGTCAGCGTCAGCGGCAAAAAAGCGGGACGCTCACTGGCATCACTACGGACAGCCCCGTGATGCAGCATGGCATTGGCATCAAGCAGATCAAGGGTCGCATCGAGACCAGCGGGGCCACGGTCAAGGCTATGGTTAGTAGCCATTGAAATCAGCCCAATTCCCGCCTCGCGCAGGGCTGTAGCCAAGCTAGGATTATAGTTAAACTGGGAGTCCGTCCCGGTCAGCATTGCCCCATCGAGATGAGTATAGGCCAGATCAGCCGCCTGCAAAAACGGGCGTACATGGTCAAACAGCACATGGTAGCCCTGGGCCTCACCCACCGCCTGGATATGCTCATGGGGAAAGGTAGCGCCAGTAGCCGCCAGGGTAAAATGGATCTCACTGACCCCATCGCCACAGCGATTGGCCAGATCCAAGGGCTGATCGAGCCCCTGCGCCTCACGGCTATGCACCGGATGGGCCAAGGCAAGCATGAGCCACATCGTGATGAGGAGAGGTAGTAGGATTTTCATAATACCAACTATTCAGCCGTAAGCAGCATGGTCGCCCGCATGCCCCACAGGGCCAGCAGGCTGATCGTGAAGAAGAGGATTGGCACCAATAGGGCTAGGCTGAACACAAGCGCAAGCCCCATCAAAAAGAGGTTGAGAAAGCTGAAGAAGGGGTAGCGCAGCAGAAGCAAGGCGCTGTCGCGCAGCACAAGGCGGAGGGTTGGTTGGGCATAGAGGATAGTGAGTGCGGGGGCATAGATGAATATACCCAGCCAAAAGAGCAGCGCATAGAGCCAAATGCCACTCAGCACGATTGCCCACCAGCCTTCATGCTGGCTGTAGAAGCCCAGATTGAGTAGCACAAGCAGTATGCCTGCCACCCAAAACCCCATGAGCGCCCAACCGACCTTGGCGTAGTCGCGCATGCCTGTAAAGAAGGTGCGCAACGTAATCGCCCGCCCCTCAGCGACACGGTATACCACCGCAAACAAGCCCAGAGTCGCAGGGCCAGCCGGTAGTACGCCCACCAGCCCAAAGAGGGCCGCAAGCCATCCCAAGCCATCAAGCAGTGCAACAAAGGCCAGAGCCCAAAGAGGGCCGCTCAGGCAGAGCCAGAGCATGTTACAGCCTAGCAGCAACAAAATTTCATCAAAGAGATCACCCAAGGCACGCCCCAAGGGCAGCAAGGGGTTGAGCATAGCCAAGCCTCCCTGTGATACCATTTACGATTGTAGATTGTAGATTGTAGATTGTAGATTGCAGATTGCCGAACATGGCGTCCCAATGGGCTTTAGCGTTCTTGATGATGCAGCATGTTCAAGGGTAATTGGTATCACAGGTCTAATCCAATCCCTATTACCTTGGTTATTATACCCATTAGGGTAGGATACAGGAAATAGGAGATAGGAAATAGGAAAACGGTAAAGTAGCTATGAACCATGTCCTGTGCTACAATCGTTGCGGTTACGTGGTTGTTTCCGCCTCCTTGGTTGAGGCACAAGTACAAAGGAGTGATTGCGATGAGCTTTCGTATTGAAAAGGACTCACTGGGTGAGATGCAGGTGCCCGCTGATGCGCTCTATGGTTCCCAGACGCAGCGTGCCGTGCTCAACTTCCCGGTGAGTGGCCTCAAGCCCTATCCGGCGTTTGTCTGGGCCCAGGCTGCGGTCAAACGGGCCGCCGCGCAGGTCAACCGTGATCTGGGCCTACTAGAGCCCAAGTTGGCCGATGCGATCATTCAGGCCGCCGATGAGATTCTCGCTGGCCAGCATCAGGATCAGTTTGTGGTTGATCCCTTCCAGGCTGGTGCTGGCACTTCACACAACATGAATCTCAATGAGGTGATTGCCAACCGCGCTAACCAGATTCTGGGCTTTGCGCTTGATGATGCCAACAAGCCGGTCAATCCCAACGATCACGTCAATATGGCCCAGTCTACTAACGATACCATTCCGACCGCGATTCGCCTTGGTTGTCTCTGGCGCTTGCCCGAGTTGGTGAACGCCGTAACCAAGTTGGCTGAGGCATTGGAGGCGAAGGCTGCCGAGTTTGATGATGTGGTGAAGTCGGGGCGCACCCACCTGCAGGATGCCGTGCCGGTGCGTTTGGGCCAGGAGTTTAGCGCCTACGCGCTGGCGGTGCGGAACGACCTAGAGCGCATCAATGTTGCAGCGGAGCGTATGCGGCGCTTGGGCATCGGCGGCACCGCGACGGGCAGCGGCCTCAATGCCCACACCGAATACCACCAGCGCATGGTCGAGGCGCTCTCGGCCCTCTCGGGGCAGCCGCTGCGTAGCTCAGGCAACCTCTTCGAGAGCATGCAGAACATGGCCGATCCCGCCGATTTCTCAGCCAGCATGCGCTCGCTCTGTATCACCCTGACGCGCATCGCCAACGATTTCCGCCTGCTCAGCTCCGGGCCAGCCACCGGCCTCGACGAGATCCGTCTGCCCGCTGTGCAACCCGGCTCGAGCATCATGCCCGGCAAGGTCAACCCAGTGCTGGCCGAGATGCTCAACATGGCATCGTTCCACGTCCAAGGCTGCGATGTTACCATTAGCCTATCGGCCCAAGCTGGCCAGCTTGAACTGAACGTCATGATGCCGATCATCGCCCACAACCTCTTCGAGATGATGCACGTCCTGATCGGCTCGATCAACGCCTTCACCGACAAGTGTGTGGTGGGCGTGACAGCCAACCGCGAAAAGGCGGAGGGCTGGCTGGCCAAGAATGCCATCCTCGTCACCGCGCTCAACCCAGTGATTGGCTACCTCAACGGGGCTGCGGTTGCGAAGGAAGCCATGGCCACCGGCAAGACCATCAAGGAGATCGTGGTTGAGAAGGGTCTGCTTTCGGGCGAAGAGGTAGACAAGCTGATTGATGCCCGCACCCTCACCGAGGGGGGCATTCAGGGAATTGCCGCAGCGGGGTAGGAACGCTTTCATGATATTCACCACAGAGACACCGAGAACACAGAGAGGTGTGCGGTATGGGACAAGCGCCACTGTTGGCATTCCCTGCATACTAACCTCTGTGCCCTCGGTGCCTCTGTGGTGAAACCCTCTGTTTTCTCGTTCCTGTATCCTTCCCTAAAGATAAGGAGCCACCATGGACTACGAACTTGACATCCTCCTGACCGACCTGCGCCATACGATCACGCAATTGGGCAAAGATGGTGGCCTGATTACGCCGGCGGTCTATGACACAGCTCAAGTCCTCCGTTGGGCCCCACCAACTGAAGGGGTTTGGCCCGCCATCAGTTGGTTGTTGGCGCAACAGCATGATGATGGCGGATGGGGCGATCCGGCAACACCGCGCACGCGTGATCTGCCGACTCTGGCGGCTATTCTTGCCCTGCACACCTACTGCACACGACGTCAAGAGCAGGAGGCGCTACGCAGGGGGCTTACGTTCCTGTCACGGCAGGCATCCTATTGGCAGAACACCCTCAGCGACGATCTGACGGCAGGCATCGAGTTGCTCTTACCAATGCTCATCCAGCAAGCACAGCAGCAGGGCTTAGATGTAGACCCCTCGCCCTACCAGGCATTGATTGAACTAGGTGAGCGACGGCGCCAATTGATCCAGAAACTGCGTCCTGGACGTGGTACCACTGCGCTACATTCCTGGGAAGCTTGGGGCAATGAGCCGGATCCTGCCTTGCTTGATGCCGATGGAAGTATTGGGAGCAGCTTGGCGGCCACTGCCTACTGGCTGCACCTCGCCGGAACTGATCCAACGACCCTCCAGGCCCGTGAGTCAGCACGCAACTACATCCAACGGGCCAGTCAAGCCACTGGCCTTGCCATTCCTGGGGTCGTTCCTTCCTGCTGGCCTTGTCACCGCTTCGAGCAGGTCTTTGCTCTGCATACCCTCTATTTGGGAGGATTACTGACGCTACCCCAACTCGCCGATAGCGTAAAGCCTCAGCTTGATGAGCTTGAACGGATTTTTACATCAACTGGCATTAGTCACAACGATTGTTTTGCCCCCGATGGCGATGATACGGCAGCAGCGATTGCCATTTTTCACACCATGGGGTACCCAATTGATTGTACGGCACTGATGCATTTTGCGGCTGGCGATCATTTTTGCGCTTGGCATCATGAACTGCAACCCTCGGTTTCAGTGACTGCGCATGCCATCGATACGCTGCGCCTCATGGGGCAGGATTTTTCACCATACTTGGCTTTCCTGCTCCGCAATCAACTCTCTGATGGACGCTGGCCAGGCGATAAATGGAATCGTTCGTGGCTCTATACCACTTGGCGCGTCTTGGTTGCCTTGGGCGATGCCTACCCCCAACAGACAGAGCAGGCGATCAATATTATTCTCGCCTATCAGCAAAACGATGGCGGATGGGGCATTGGTGCCTCAAGTAGCGAAGAGACCGCCTATGCGCTCCTCGCCTTACGCAACGTCGTTGGTAATGGTAAAGCGTATGATAATATTAACGCTAGTATTGCTCGTGGCGAGCGTTGGTTGCAGTATCACTACCGACCACTCGTTCATGAGCCTGTAGCATGTTGGTTGACCAAAGAGACCTTTCGGCCCAAACGGATTGCGCATATCATTGAGTTGACGGCGCTGTTAAGCAGCTATCCAGCGGGTTTGAAGCAGGGGAATTGTTCATGATCCATCTGAATCAGCGTAATGTTACCCTCGGCGTTTTCATCGTCCTGAGTGTAGGAGCCTTGTTATTTACCATATTTTATTTGGTTGTTGGCGGATTAACTGTCAGACTACTTAGTGCTATTATCGGACTATTTTTCTTTAGTATACTTGGTTTGGCCTATTGGCGCGGATGGGAATATGCACGTTATGTTGCGCTCATTGTCTTGAGTATATTAATCTTTCTTAATCTACGTGAACCATTTGTCCTGAGAGGCACACCTTTTATCTTGGCCTTGATCCCTGTTATCGCGCTGCTGCTTGGCAATGCCTACTGGGTGGTGGGGTTAACCGTAGCAGCGGTGATTGGCTTGATCACTCTTGCTGGTGGTCAAGGAACCTATACTGAACCCACCCTGTTGCTCTCCGTCGTAATGCTTGTCAGTGCGCTCATCTTATCCCGCCTTGTGACCGAAGCGGCCCAACGTCAAGCCGAAGAACAGGCTGCACGCGCTGAAACGGCTTTGGCCGAGTTGCAACACCAAGCCGCCGAGTTGGCCCAGCGTAGTGCAGAACTCCAAGCCCAGAATGAACAACAGGCACAACTCTTGGATCTTGTGGCGACGCTCGAAACCCCAGCGGTCGAAATGGCCAATGGAGTGTTATTAGCGCCAATTGTGGGCCATATTGATAGCCGCCGCGCTACCCAGATTACGGCTCGCCTGTTGCACGATGTGAGTGAGCGTCGTACCCACCTGCTGATTCTCGATATCGCTGGCGTGAAGACCGTAGATACCGCCGTTGCCCAAGCCATCCTCCATACAATCCAAGCAGTGCGCCTGCTTGGCTGCGATGTCACCGTCACGGGGATCTCCGCTGCTGTGGCCACCACCATGACCCACTTGGGGATCGATTTGGCTGGGATTACCACGGCACGTACCCCCCAAGAAGCCCTATTGCTTGTCCAGCGCTAAGGGGGGAGACAGAGAACAGAGAACAGAGAACAGAAGAACAGAGAACAGAAGAACAGAGAACAGAAGAACAGAGAACAGAGAACAGAAGAACAGAGAACAGAAGAACAGAGAACAGAGAACAGAGAACAGAGGAAACTCCTAATTTCCTGTATCCTGTATCCTATTTCCTGTATCCTGTATCCTATTTCCTGTATCCTGTATCCTATTTCCTATTCAAGGAGCGTATTGTGCAAATTACCCAACGCCAGGTTACCCTGCTCATGCTTAGTGTGCTTACTGTTGGCACGATTATACTGGCAATTCCAACCTTTGATCGCTCTGCCTTCTTTATAATGAATATGGGAGTAACAGCGATCTATGCAGCTTTGCTCTTTGCCTATTGGCGTGGTTGGGAGCCAGCACGCTATATCGCTGCCGCAATGGTTGCTGTTTTGATGATGAGCGTACTGTTAACTCCTGAACTACCTATAAATATTGGTTTCATACCTGTGCTTACGGTGGTTTTGGCAACAATCATGATGTCTACCATCTGGGCATTTGTGGTTGCTCTAGCTGTTATTGTACTCCTCATCCTTCGCTTTACTTCACTCAGTAATGATATTGTCGTAGCTGATATTGGTGTTTTTGCTATGGTAGCAATTGGCGTGGTTATGATCCGCGTGGTGGCTGAGACGGCTCAGCGCCAGGCTGAGGCCCAAACAGTCCAGGCCGAGCAGTCGCGCTTGCAGAGTGAACGGCAGGCAGTTGAGTTGAGCCAGCGTAGCGATGAGTTGCGGGTGCAGGTTGAAGAACAGCAGCGCCTCTTAAATCTTGTCGCTACCCTCGAAACCCCCGCTGTACAAATGGCCGATGGTGTGCTGCTGGCGCCAGTCGTTGGTCAACTCGATAGCCGCCGTGCTAATCTACTGACTACCCGCCTGCTGCGTGAAGTTAATGAACGTCGTACGCGCCTTGTTATCCTCGATATTGCTGGGGTGAATACCGTAGATACTGCTGTTGCCCAAGCTCTGCTGCACGCGGTTCAAGCTGTGCGCCTGCTTGGTTGCGATGTCACGATTACTGGTATCTCTGCCTCGGTCGCTACCACGATGACCCACTTGGGGATCAATCTTACGGGTGTGCGTACCGCTCGCACCCCCCAGGATGCGTTAGCAGAGGAGGTTGCACGGCGCTCCTAAGGGAAGGATACAGAAACGAGTATATAGAAAATAGGTTTGCGGCATCAGGATGCACTGCATGCCTCCAAACGGTAACGTGCCCTGAAGCCATCCCTTAAGGAGTTGATCATGTCTGCCCAAATCGTCGCTATCCGTGGGCCGTTAACTGGGCGCACGTTTCCTCTCACAACGACCCCGTTGAGTTTGGGGCGTACCCCCGAGAATGTGGTGGTGCTGGCGAGTGGGATGGCTTCGCGGCGCCACGCTGAGATTCGCGCTGAGGGCGGTGCCTTTGTCCTCTATGATCTCGGTAGTTCCAATGGTACGCGGGTCAATGGCCAGCCCATCCAGATGCAGCGCCTCAATCCTGGTGATCTGTTTGAGATTGGTGATGAGTCCTTTCGTTTTGAGTTGGCGGCTACGGATGCGCCTACGGTCGTGGCTGGATCGGCCCATCAGCCGCCCCCGCCGCCCCCTGCGCCCCGTGGCAACCCAACAGCCCAACAGCCCCTGCCCCCCCCGCCGACGCCCCACGGTGGCCCGGCGGCCCACCAGCAGCCCTTCCCGCCGCCCCCCCCGCCCCCGCCGGCGCAACCGGCTCGACGCTGGCCGCTGCTGCTTGCCGTTGCCCTCTTGCTCAGTTGTACGCTCCTCGCTGCGCTCGTTGGCGGGATTACCATCGCCCGCACGATTGATTGGTCTGGTACGTCCGTCGGCGGTACTGGCGGTAGCACCAATGGCGGCGGTCAAGTACCAGCGCCCGTTCCAACCCTTGAGCCTACCCGCGTGCCCCTGGCCGCTGATGCTGCCAAATGGACGGTGCTGGTCTATATGGCTGGCGATAACGACCTTGAAAGCGCCGCGATTACCGATTTCCACGAGATGGCCCGCGTTGGCTCTTCCGATGAGCTTAATCTCGTCGTTCAGTTTGATCGCATTCGTTCACGGGAATTCTGGAATGATTCCTCTGCGGGTGATTGGGAGACAACCAAGCGCTTTTTGGTTGAACGGGGTATGCAGCCAACGCCCGATATGGCCCTCGCCGATATGGGTGAGCTGAATATGGGCGATCCGGCGGTACTTGCCGATTTTATCGAATGGGGCATTACCAACTATCCCGCTGAACGCTATGCCCTCGTTCTCTGGGACCACGGTGCCGCTTGGTTTGGTGTGGCCAGTGATGATACCGATGAGGATATGCTGACTCTGCCCGATATTAGTGCTGCCCTTGAGAATGCGCGTGCCCGTACCGGCTTTGGACGCCTCGATCTGATTGGCTTTGATGCCTGCCTCATGGCTCAGCTTGATGTCTTCCATGCGGTCGCGCCCTACGCCGATGTGGTTGTCGCCTCTGCCGATCTTGAACCGAACCAGGGCTGGGATTGGGAGGCATGGGTTCAGCGCCTCGCTGATGATCCGAGCCAAGATGCCCACGCCGTTGCTCGCGCTATCGTCGAGACCTACATGGTCTACTATCCGCCCTCGCGTACCAGCGATCTCACCCTCTCGGCGTTTGACCTGACCCGCATTGATGAGATTAATGAACCCTTTGAGCGCCTCAACCGCTTGATGATTGAGCAGGTCTCTGGGCGCAGCTACAACGCCATCGCGCAGTCCCGGGCCTTTACGGATGTCTATGTACCCACGAGTGCCGAACTCTTCAGCGCGGTAGACCTGGGCCATTTTGCTCAGTTGCTCGCCGAACGGAGTACCTATGCTCCTATGACCCAGGCTGCCAATGATCTGGCCCAGGCCATCGAGAATACGCGCATTGCCAATGGTACCGGCAGTTTCCACCCCAACTCTACTGGCATCTCGATCTACTTCCCCGACCGCCGAGAGTATTTCTTACAGACGGAATATGGACGTGCTTCGCCTTTGCCACGCAACACCAGTTGGGATACCTTCCTCGACACCTTCTACGAAGCGGGCCTCGTGGCCGTCACACGGCCTGAGATTCGCGATCTGAGCCTCAGTGCCCTCACTGTCGCAGAAGACGACCCCGTAACCCTTGAGGGGGTTGTGAGTGGCCAAGACATCGCCTATGTCTTTTCGTTCATTGGGATTCCCAATGCCAGCCGCGATACGATTGAGTTGATCTATGTAAACTTCATCTATCCCCCCGATTCGATTGTCACCCTTGGTGATCAGCCGGTGTGGGACGAGGGTGCCTATAATCTGCGCCTGCGCTGGAACGCCCGCAACTGGTACATGAACAATGGTCGCGACAAGATCGAAGTGCTGCTCGGCCCCATCCGCTACGGGAGCGATCTCTTTGGCGTAGAGGGAGTCTACACCTCCCAAGCTACCGGCGAAAAGATTAATGCTGGCCTGATCTTCAGGGTGAGCGAGAACCAAGGCACACTCGAACGCATCTGGGGCTTCCCGGGTAGCCGCGATGATCGCCAAGAGCCGCAACCCTTTGAGCTTACCCCCGCCCCCGGCGATACCTTCACCGCCTATATGCGAACCTATACCGATACGGGTACCGATCTGGAACCGGGGAGCGTGCAAGGCAATACACTTACCTTTACCAACCAGCCCTTCACAGTTGGCTTCGACGCAACCATCAGCGGCGACTATGTTATGGGTTTTCTGGTGCGCGACATCGCGGGTAACTTTAACTATGACTACGAAGATATTCGGGTGGTGAATCCTTAGGGAAGGAAGTAGAAACGAGAAAATAGAAAATAGGTTTGCATCATCAGGAGAGGTTCCTTTACCATATGCGCTTCAATGACATCTTCATCACCGCCCTTGAGAATTTAGGGCGGCGCAAGGTACGCACCGTACTTACCTCTACCGGCGTGATTGTCGGGATTCTCACGATTGTCACGATGGTCTCGTTGGGCGTTGGGGTGCAACGCGAAATCCGTACCCAATTTGGGGCCTTGGGCCTTGAGAATGTCTTTGTGCGCCCCGGCGAGGCGCGGGGCGATGATGCGTTCTTTACCCAGTTTGGCTTGCCTAGCCGCGAAAACCCCTTGACTCCCGAAGTCCTAGAAGACTTGCGCGCCCGGCCCAATGTGCTTGAGGTTACCCCCCAAGTCTCGTTGATGGGCGTCAACCTGACCCTCGAATTTCCCGCTGGCCAAGCCAGTCGCGTGCGCGTGATTGGCGTCGAGAGCTTTGCCAATCCCTTTCGCGCCGATCCTAGCCCACTGGCGGGCGATATTCAGCCCATTGAGCGCCCCGGCAGCGTGATCCTTGCTGCTGGCAGCCTGCCCAACGGTGTTGCCCCCGACCAACTGGTGGGCCAGGACGTTACGATTGTGCTACAGAGCCCCCGGGGCGAGAGTGAACGCTTCGTGCTGCGCGTTGCCGGAGTGAGTGACCTGCCGGAACGCGAGGTGCAAGCGGCGGTGGAAGATATGGTTGCCATGAAAGCCTGGTGGTTCAATAGCCCCAACTACCTACAAACCCAAGGCTACGACCTTGTGGTGGTACGAACCAGCGATGTGGGCGCGGCAGCACAACTGGTTCGCTCGCTACGCAGCGAAGGCTTCCAGGTGCAATCGCTCGAACTGATCCTCGAACAGGCCAACCGCGTCTTTGCCGTAATCAACGTTATGCTAGCCTCAGTGGGCGGCCTCGCACTCTTTGTCGCCAGCCTGGGCATTGTAAACACCATGATCATGGCGATCTACGAGCGCACCCGCGAAATCGGCACCCTGAAGGCCATTGGTGCCTCGCAGGGCGACATACGCGGCCTCTTTATGATCGAAGCGGGGCTGATTGGCCTGCTCGGCGGGGCCGTCGGCGTCATCGGCGGCTGGCTCGTCGGCATCCTACTCAACCAAGTCATCGCCTGGTACATCGCCCGCGAAGGGCTGCCCATCGCCGCCACGCTCTTCGTCACCCCCTGGTGGCTCGCCCTCACCGCCCTCATCTTTGCAGCCCTCGTCGGCATCGTCGCCGGCCTCTACCCCGCCGCCCGCGCCGCCCGCCTCGATCCGCTCGTGGCGCTGCGCTATGAGTGACGAGTGATCTAGCTACCCGACAGTTTGAATTTCCCGTTACACGACGTTCTTCAAGACCTCGCACGCCGGCAGGCTGGCTTCGGCAAGCTGGCTTCGGCAAGCTCAGCCACCGAGCCACCGAGCCTGCGGCTGCTATGCGGAGGAAGCCCGCTTCGCGGGCTGCGAACCCTTCAGGTTGAGCCCGCGAAGCGGGCTTCGCGTAGCAGCGCAGGGCTTTAGTCCTGCGCCCCCAGCGCACGGGATGAAACTGTCGGGTAGCTAGGCGAGTGACGAGTGATGAGTGGCAACGGCAATTGGTGTGATATTGACGCACTATACCCTCAATGCTATGATTGGGGCACTCATTTATTGTTGTGGTGTGGTGGCGGGATGCTCAGGATGGCCCTCACCCCCTACCCCTCTCCCACGTTGTGGGAGAGGGGCGAAGGCAACGCTGTTTTTTTGCATTCCCTTGCGCTCTTTTACGGCAATGAATACATGTTCTTTTCGCTCTTAAAAAACCCACCGGAATTGTTGTATGAAGATCATTAAAGAACCCCCTACCCATTTCAATCTTGAGCGCATGCCCAAGGATCTTCAAGATCAATTGCGTAGTCTCTACGAAGTTGACAACCCAAAAGAAGCATACCTTCAACCTAATGCCGTCTATCAAGGCGACGCACGCGATCTATTGGGCAACATCCAACCCAACACGATCGCGTTGAGCGTCTGGTCGCCACCCTATTTTGTCGGCAAAGATTATGAGGCGTACCTCACCTTTGAAGGTTGGCAAGAGTTACTCAAGAGCGTCATCCACTCACACTTTGCCCTGATTCAGCCTGGGGGCTTTCTCGCCATTAACATTGCTGATATTCTCTGTTTTCGTGACCCATCAATGCCTAGAATTCAAGCGGATGTTGTTCATGGCAAGCGATCTTCAGTCACGCGAGCAGATGTCCTGCGTGTATGGACTGAAAATCCCACCTATACTCGTCATCAGATTGCTAAAATCTTAGGTTGTAGTGAACAGACTATTGATCGCAGGCTCAACGGAAACAATATTCGTGGTGGTAAACATGAAGCTCAGACTCGTGTGAAGATAGTGGGCGGTTTGATCGAGCAGTGGGCATTAGAGGCTGGCTTCTTTCCCTATGATCGTCGCATTTGGGTCAAAGACGCCGCTTGGGAAAACTCGCGCTGGGCCAACTCTTCATACCGTGCGGTAGACGAGTTTGAATATATCTATATCTTTTGGAAGCCAGGTGTGACGAAATACGATCGTCAGCGCCTTACTGCCGATGAATGGAAACGTTGGGGCTCGCGTGCTGTCTGGGAATTTCCTTCGGTACGTGCCAATGATGACCATGAAGCGAAATTTCCGCTGGAATTGCCCCTGCGTCTCATTCGTCTCCTTACCGATCGCGGAGATGTTGTCTTAGACTGTTTTCTTGGCAGCGGCACGACCGCTATTGCATGTGTACGCGAGAATCGCCGCTATATTGGTATTGAACTTAACGAAGACTACGCTCGTTTAGCTCATCGCAATATCGAAACAGCCCTACATGATCTAGTTACAAACCAATCAACTTATCTCGAAGAGGAGCAATACGTACAGGCGCAGCATGAGGATTTGTTGAAGGGATTCCATGCATGACCACTATCGATCCGCATGCTTTACTTGATGATTTAAATCGCATCGAGGAGATCGAAAAAGCGTCTTTACGCATGGTAGTCCAGGCATTATATGATTATCGCCAAGATGCTGCGCTCATTTTTGACGCGGAGAGCGATCAAGTTGCCGATGTAGGTGAAGATATTACCCGCGAAGCTCTTGATCGGCTAGGTAACTCAAGAGTACATCAACGCTTATTTGGTAAAGTTGATTATAAACGAGCATGTTATCTGTTTCATCCAGATTTTGCAGTAAAGCAAGCCCTTTTCATTGACTCAAAAGCAGAGAAGGTAAGTGGTGCTGGAACAGCAACGCTACAGATTAGCCAGCTCTCAATGATAGTAAAGCAGATTCGTGCAGGTGAGGCTATCTCCATTCCAGGCAAGTTGCCTCAGATTCTTACGCTAAACCATGATCATTTTCTGACAACCACAATATTTGTAAAATACGCCTATGAGGAGAGCGAAAAACGTGATCTACGCTATATTATTGTTGCTGCACTACCTAATGGCCTATTGCAAGCTAGATACAACCCACATGAGCATGATACCATCTGGTTAGCAGGCAGAAATGCGCCCTCTCTAGGTGAAGAATTCCGGGTGCGCTTGCACTTTGAGCGCCTAAAACAGAAAGCTACTTGGCGTGTGCAAAGAATCCCTATGCAGCCGCAAGCTTATGCATGGCATGAGTAAATTCCTTGTTAGCGCGAAGAAGCTCTGGATCGCGCCGCTTGGCTTCGACAGGCTCAGCCAGCGTCGCGGTGGCGCGTAGGTAGTGCCGACTTTAGTCGGCTGAGGTCGCTGACAACCCCTGGATGCCGACTAAAGTCGGCACTACGAAGAATGTAAAGCTGAAAGGCTGTTTCTGAAACCTGCCCTAATAATTCCCTTTACACTGAGCCATCCGGTAGGGCAGGCGCAGCCTCTCCTGCCAGATGGCGCACCGCCACCGGGAGGTGATCCCACCTCCCCACCAACAGAAAGATGACTTCGCACGATGCAAGAGCAAGTTATCCGCGAAATCTACTGGAACATTCCGCAACCCATTGGATCGGTTTTTCTCTATGGGATTATGCTCATCGCAACGATTGTGATGACGTGGGGGATTCTTCAGGATGTCTTGCGTTGGCGTAGGGGCCAGGCCGATCTGCGGATCAACCAGGTGCCCCAACGAATCAGGGAGTTCCTTGTTCAGATCTTTGGTCAGAAGAAGGTGCTGCGCGACCGCCAGCCCGGTATGATGCACGCTCTGATCTTCTTTGGCTTCCTTACGCTCTTCCTGGGCACCAATATCATTGCGGTGGAGGAGGATTTTACCCTGCCGATGATGGGCGAAGAGGCGGGGAAGTTGCTTGCGGGCAATTTCTATCTGGCCTATGAGTTTATCATGGATACCCTGGGCCTCGTCTTTGTCGCTGGGGTGAGTTGGGCGATCTGGCGGCGCTATCGCACCAAGGAGCCACGGCTCGATAATCGGCGTACCGATGCTT
The DNA here is from genome assembly GCF_002532535.1 of Candidatus Viridilinea mediisalina. Lineage (GTDB taxonomy): Bacteria > Chloroflexota > Chloroflexia > Chloroflexales > Chloroflexaceae > Viridilinea > Viridilinea mediisalina. The sequence goes on along the minus strand of NZ_NQWI01000019.1, from coordinate 7,932 downwards.
GGGTGCTGGGGCTGCTGCTCTTCTTGGGCGTCGGTGGCTTCCTGATCGAAGGGCTGCGGATTGCCAATCAGGTGATCGAGATCCACAATGCCAACGGCGAACTTATCAGCGCCGTCATCTACGAGCAAGCCTGGGTGCGCTTTGCCTATATTGGTTATGTGCTGGCGGTCATCTTCTACACGATGGGCCTGGGCGAGGGCAGCGCCCTGGGGCTTTGGTTGCACCAGTTCTTCTGGTTCACCCATGCCGGAGCGACTGCCGCCTTTTGGGCCACGCTGCCCTTTAGCAAGTTTAAGCATATTGCCTATACGCCGATCAATATCTTCTTCCAAGACAAGAGCCCCCACGGCGCACTCGATCCGATTCCCAACCTGGAAGCTGAGATCGAAAAGGACGAGCCCCGGCTGGGGATTGCTAGTCTGGGCGATATGACCTGGAAGCAGCGGCTCGATTTTGATGCCTGTATGCGCTGTGGGCGCTGCCAAGCCAACTGCCCGGCCCACGCGGCTGGTACCGAACTCTCGCCCAAATATATCATCACCAAGCTGCACGACCTGATGCGCCAAGAGCCGATCCACTTCAAGGATGGTAGCGTTAAGCCGATCAGCGCCCTCGTCGCGGACGAAGCGGCTGAGGGGGGCAATGGTGCTATTGATGTGGAACGCGCTCCGCTCTACGGCAACATCTTCAGTGAAAACGAACTCTGGAGTTGCACCACATGCTACGCCTGCGTCCACGAGTGCCCGGCGATGATTGAGCATGTGGACGACATTGTGGGGGCGCGGCGTCACCTAACGATGATTGCCAGCGAAGTACCCCAAGGCGTCAAGCGCGTGCTTGAGGGCATCGAGCGCGCCGGTAATCCGTGGCGGCTGCCGGCGGGCGAACGCACCGCCTGGGCCGCTGATCTCGACGTGCCGATCATGGCCGAAAAAGAGGAGGCCGAAATCCTCTACTGGGTCGGTTGCGCCCCCAGTTACGACGAGCGCAGCAAGCGCGTCGCCCGCGCCTTTGTCCAATTGCTCCAAAAGGCGGGCGTAGACTTTGCCATCCTGGGCGACGAAGAGACCTGCAACGGCGATCCGGCGCGGCGCATGGGTGAAGAGTTGCTCTACCAAGCGCAGGTCGAGCAGAACATTGAAACCATGAAGCAGTACAAATTCAAAAAGGTGGTCACCACCTGCCCCCACTGCTTCAACACGATCAAGAACGAATACCCCCAGTTCAGCGGCGCAGCAGAACTTACGTACGAAGTCATGCACCACAGCGAACTGCTCGTCCAGCTTGTGGCTGAAGGCAAACTGAAACCGAGTAGGCCCATCAACGAGCGCGTCGTCTACCATGATGCCTGCTACATCGGGCGCTACAACGACATCTACGACGCGCCACGCGAGTTGCTACGCACCATTCCCGGCATCACATTGGTCGAAGCACCGGAGCGCAACCGCGAACGGGCCATGTGTTGTGGCGGCGGCGGCGGCAACGTCTGGCTCGAAGGCTGGGGCAAAGAGCAGGTCAACTACATCCGGCTGGAGCAGCTCACCAAAGGCCAACCGCAAACCCTGGCCATGAGCTGCCCCTTCTGCATGGTCATGTTTGAAGATGCCGCGAAGAACACTGGGCGAGACGAAAGCCTCAAGCGGCGCGACCTCGCCGAACTGCTCTTAGAGGCTGTCTGAAAAGCCGGGGGGCACACGCTGGAGTGCCGGCTTTAGCCGGCTAAAGCCGGCACTCCAACGCCAACCCATAGACTTTCCAGACAGCCTCTTAGAAGCAACTGAATAAACGCAAACGAGCTAACCGAGGCGCAGGTTAGCTCGTTTCAGATGCTTGCCGGTTGCGTGGTGGTAGCGAAGCTGCCACCACGCAACCGGCGAACATCCATCATTCGGTTAGCACAAAACATTAATAGCGACGGCCACCACCACCGCCGTAGCCACCACCATCACGACGGGGGCCACGGGGGCCGCCCTTATCCTCTGCCTCGTTGACGCGAATGGCCCGCCCCCCAACCTCAAGGCCGTCGGTAGCGCGAATAACCACTGCAACATCGTCAACGTCCATCTCGACAAACCCGAACCCGCGTGAGCGGCCAGTGTCGCGGTCGTGAATAACACGGGCGCTCTGGACATCGCCGTGCTGTTGGAAGACCTGCTCCAACTGCACATCGTCGATGCTCCAAGCAAGGTTGCCGACAAAGAGCTTCACTTGCATTCCGATCGAACTCCTGCGTGCCATGTCAGAACGTGGCATCGCCTTAACAGGGAAACCCTGCACACCTCACTCCAAGCCACAGCCTACAACGTCCACACACAACACGCCTCACTTGTGTGCCGCGTGGGTCAAGAACGTCTCGTGCTGTACCTCAAACAGGGAGGTCGTGCGGGCCAGGGAGCCAAATGCCGGAGGCAAGGATAACTCGCGCGGCAGCGGGACGCTACTTGTCGCAAGCAGTGTAACATAGGAGCATCTATTTGAGAAGCCCCTTTTGACGCTTTAAGCAATAAATTGTACAAATAGTACGAAATGATAAAAGAAAGCTAAATACTATCGAAAAACCTTTTCTTAACCAACGTTCCGTTTTTGTTCCTCGCTGTAGCGTTTTAACTGCACAACGGTGGTACTGAGATGATTGACCGCATGGTGCATATGTGCAAAGATCTCTTCGTACTCCTCCTCAGAGATCGGATCATCATCATCAGTGAGCCGCTTGAGTTGCGAGCCAAGGATGCTAACAGGACCATAGAGCTCCTTGACCAACAGATCGATGATCTGCTCTGGTGTCAGTTGGTTCCAGCCAAGTGGACCCGTCCGGCGCTTTTCGCTCATAGTAACGTAACTCCTCGCAGTGCATAACGTGGAAAGTATTGTAACACATCTCCCTTAGGGGAAGGAGGCAGAAACGAGGAAATAGGAAATAGGTTTGCGGCATGAGGCGAGGACTTCACATCCTCGCGTCCTCGCGTCCTCGCGTCCTCGCGTCCTCGCGTCCTCGCAAACTGTAACGTAGCGATGAACCATCCTATGTCAGAACAGTTCACACCCTGCCAAATCCTTGTCATTGCACGTAATACCATCTCAGATTGTAGATTGCAGATTGCAGATTACCGAACCTGGCCGTCCCAATGAGCTTTCGCGCTCTTGATCATGCAGCATGTTCAAGGGTAATTGGCATAACATCTGTATAAATTTATGCGTAATAAAGCAATTTTGCTTGACAATCCATTTCTCTTGTTTTATACTTGCGATACTAGCATTATAGATTGCTAATAGAATTTCTTGTTGCGTGTTTAATACCAATTCTCGGAGAGGAAGTGATCATGACGCTTAGTAGCACCGTACCTGCACAAGTACCGTTGTCAATCATGCTGTTTCACGAGGCGATGGTTCGTAATCAATCACTGAATAAGTTTGCTACAGACCTTGAGGTTGGTACGCTCTCGTTACGCCAACTCATTCTAGGGAAGACAAAGCATCCGCGCCAGAAGACGCTTCAGATGATTGGTGACAAGCTCGGCTTGTCAGCCCAAGAATTGAATCAACGCCTTGAATCCGTGCCTACCATGGCGCAAACCTTCCATGAGTGGCTCAAACAGCAGATGGGCCATGAATTCACTCGTATCAAATTGGCTAAGGCATCTAAAATTAGCGACGGCGCTCTACGCAACTACCTCAATGGGCAGACGTTCCCCGATGCAGATCAGGCTCTACGCCTCGCCGAAGTCTTCCAAGTGCCCCCGCTTGAGCTTGCTACTATCGTTGTATCCAATCAAGTCTTTCAGGCTGGAGGTAAGCTTGCTGCGCCGCCCTCTGAATCTGAGGAGGCTGCGCATGCCCCAGATGAGGCAGAAATTACCACCATGCCTCCGCCCATTCCGAGTAGCCACGATGAAACCCAACTCTTGAGCCTCTGGCGCCAACTTCATCCCCAAGCACGCCGTGCAACCCTGGGCTATATTGCGATGCTGCTTGCAGAGCGCTAACCAGTAGGGTGCCGTCGTTACCGCCAGTGGTGGTTTGGGGACGGCTTCGCCGTCCCCAAACATTGAACTACTGACTCGCTGCCAGCGCCAAGAGTAATAATGCCTGAAAGCCGCGCCCCATCAGCGCGGGCAGAATGAATTCGTCGTGGCGATGAGCATTGCCCCCATCAGTGAGCCCCATACAAATAGCAGGAATGCCTTGGCTGAGGGGGATATTGGCATCGGTACTGCTCTGCTGGAAGTTTACCTGGGCACCGACCGAGTGGTAGGCCGCTACGGCAGCCTGAACTAGGGCATGGTTGCGCGGAAGTGTCCCAGAGGGCCGATCACCAACGGTCTGTACCTGAATCTGTACCTCGTATGCTTCGTTGGCTGCATCAGCGATTAAGCCGTTGACCTCGTTGATCAGGCTTGCTAGTGCGTTGGCGTTGACTGAACGCATATCGAGCAGCATGCTGGCATGCTGGGCAATTGTGTTGACCGAAGTACCACCCTCGATCATGCCAATGTTAAAGGTTGTACGCGGGTTGTGTGGGACATGTAAGGCTGCAATCCGTGCCCCCAAGCGCACAAGGGTGTGAATTGCGCTCGCGGTGCCAAAGTTGCCCCACGAGTGGCCGCCTGGTGCTGTGGCCTCGATGCGGTAGCGCCGTACCCCAATCGCTTGGTGGTGCAGTGTGCCAAAATCGCATCCCTCTAGCACAATCACCCGCTTGATCTCATGGCGTAGCCGCTCGATTGCCGCCTTCATCCCCCGCAGATCGCCCAAACCCTCCTCGCCCACGTTGGCCACAAACCAGATGTTGCCCTCGTTGGGGAGATCATGCCGCTGGAGTATCTGCGCTACATGAATGAGCCCCGCCAAACCAGTGCTGTTGTCTCCTATGCCCGGCCCATAGACCCGCTCGCCCTCGTAGCGCACGCGCAGGTTTGTCTCCCTGGGAAAGACGGTGTCAAGGTGGGCCGAGATAAGCAGCCCCGAACCATGCCGTTGCCCCCGACGTAACCCGTAGACATTGCCAAGGGCGTCTTTGCTTACCTCGCTCAAACCAAGCCCACGGAAACGATCAAGGACAAAGTTTCCCCGCTCTGCCTCATCAAAGGTTGGCGCGGGTATCTGCTGTACTGCAATCGCCGTCTCAAGCAAAGGCCGGTAGTCGGATAGTTCGGTTAGAGCACATTGCACCGCTGGAAGCTTGCGCCAATGCTGAATGTCCATGGTGTCGTACCAATTACTGTTGAACATGTCGTATCATCAATGACGCGAACGCGCATTGGAACGCCATGTTCGGCAATCTGCAATCTACAATCTGAACCGGTATTATACCAATTCCTGTTGCATATGCCCAAATTTGCATCAACGGGATGAATATGCTATACTTCGCAACGTTGCGGGCGATTAGCTCAGTTGGCTAGAGCGCATCCTTCACACGGATGAGGTCACTGGTTCAAGTCCAGTATCGCCCACCATACCATTGCATTTGAAGGGAGGTTTGAGGGGCCAAAGCCCCTCAAACCTCCCTTTTTGTCAAAATCCCCCTAGTATGCCTCCCCCTCAACTAATTTCTACCAATAGCTCATGCAGTACGACCGTCTGACCGGGCTGGACGTTGAGGGTGGTGATTGCGCCTGCGCGGGGGGCGGTGATTTCGTTCTGCATCTTCATGGCTTCGAGGATGAGAATGGGTTCACCGACGCTGACGTTTTGGCCTAGTTCCACAAGGACGTTGGCGATGATGCCCGGAATGGGCGCTTTGATCCGTCCGTCACCGCTGCGGGGCCGCGCCACTCCCGCTTCGAGGTCGCGGATGCGGAGCTCATGGCGTCCATGGATCGATTGGACGGAACGCATGTCGCGGTCGAAGAGGACTTCGTAGGGCCGTGTATCTACAATGGCCCATTCGGTTGCATCGGGTGAGGCTGCGGGCGCAATGGCAACACGCAGGGCTTCGCCGTTGACCGACACACTCGTGAAACCCTCCGCATCCGGTGGGCTGTTGATTTCGACCTCGAATTCTTGGTCGGCAAGGTGGATGATCAGTTTGCTCATAGGATTATGTGGGTTGCTGGGGAACACATAGCCCCCAGGCGCCCGTAGAGAGTGTTTGAGGTACAGAGATGTTCACCACAGAGGCACCGAGGACACAGAGGTTTTTACATGGAAAGAGGTTTCAACACGGTGGTTGCTACACCATTACCCTCTTGTGTTCTCTGTGTCTCTGTGGTGCAATTCTCTGTATCTCTGCCAAAACTCGTACTTCACTGCGGTAGACGACGGCTGTCGCGGTGCCAGCCGGTGGTGTAGGCTGCTGGCGTGGTGGAGCGAGCGGTGCGCGCACGGCTGAGGTAGGTGAGCGCCGCGATGGCTGCGAGGTCGCGTAGTTGGCTATCAGGTGGCGTGGGAACGTTGAGTTTGAGGTGGCTGAAGGCGGTGGTGTAGTTGCCACTGGTGAATTCGGGGTGGGTGATCAGCATGTGCAACAGACTCAGGTTGGTCTGAATGCCACCAATGTGCAACTCTTGCAGCGCCCGTTGGATGCGTTGCAGACATTCGCCCCGTTCAGCCCCCCAGACCACCAGTTTGGCCAAGAGCGAATCGTAGCGCACCGGAACCTCCGCGCCTGCGTAGGCGTAGCTGTCTACGCGGACGTTGGGCCCGCCGGGCAGCCGGAAGGCGCTGATCAAGCCTGGGCTGGGCAGGTAGCCACGCCACGGGTCTTCGGCGTTGATGCGGCAGAAGATGGCGTGTCCATCACAGCGTACCTGCGCTTGGCTGATCCGCAAGGGCAGACCTGCCGCAATGTGCAGTTGTTCGCGTACCACGTCAATGTGCGTGATCATCTCGGTAACGAGATGTTCTACTTGGATGCGTGGTTTTACCTCACTGAAGAAGTGGTTGCCTGCACCGTCGAGGACAAATTCAATTGTACAGGCACCACGTAGCCCAAAGGTGCGGGCAACTTCAACCGCACTGTTGCAGATGGCCTCGCGCTGAGCGGGGGTGAGGTTGGGCGCTGGGGCTTCGCTGATGATCTTGCGCGTGTTGCGCTGGATCGAACCATCCTGGTCGCCGAGTTGAATAATGTTGCCATGATGGTCGCCCAAAATGGGTACTTCGATGTAGCGCGAAGGGATAATTGCAGCTTCAAGGTAGATGCGCCCGTCGCGGTAGGCCGCCTGGGCCTGGGCTGAAGAGCGCTGTGCGATGTTGAGCAGCTTCTCGGCGCTGTAGACGAGGGCGGTGCCGCGCCCGTGACCGCCAGCGCAGGATTTGATCACCAGCGGGTAGCCGAGTTGCTGCGCTTCGGCCAGCAGATCCGCTCCCTCTTCTGGATCAAAGGTGCGGCTGGAGGGGCGTGTGGTAGCGATGCCTGCCGCCTGGACACGCTGAATCGCGCCAACTTTGTCGCGGACTTGGGCCGACACTTCGCTCTCTGGGCCAACTAGCGTGATGCCCGCTGTTGCGCAGGCTCGTTTGAAACCGGGGTCTTCTGAGATGAGCCCGTAGCCGGGATGCACGGCGTCCACCCCGCTACGCAGAGCAACCGTCAGCATCTCTTCGGGGTCGCGGTAGCCCTGGGGCGAACTGAGCATGTAGGCTTCGTCGGCAAGGCGTACATGGAGCGCACCCATGTCGCCCGGCTCATAGACCGCCACCGTGGCCAGCCCTAGATCGCGGCAGGCGCGCACGATGCGAACGGCAATCTCGCCTCGGTTGGCAATAAGGACTTTTTGGAACATGGGGTTTCCTTTTGATGAGGAACGAATGTTTTCACCACAGAGGCACAGAGCACACAGAGGTGTGGATAGAGCGGGCACAATCCCTTAGAGGCTGTCTGAAAAGCCTGTGAACTGGCGTTGGAGTGCCGGCTTTAGCCGGCTAAAGCCGGCACTCCAGCGTGTACCACATCGTGTGGAACGACACTGAGACCCTTTTCAGACAGCTTCT